>JAILFU010000102.1 GCA_024697405.1 Prevotella sp. | reverse complement strand
CGACACCCTGGAATGGATTCTGGTAACACTTGCAAAATTAAGAAAAATATTTGGATTACGCAAATTTCTGCTCACTTTTTTTGCCTGTTTCAGGCCGGGACCGGCAAATTTTCGGGGGCAAAGATGTGTATAAAGAGTAGTCCCTTCAAGGGGAGGGGCAGGGGTGGGGGTCTGTGACTTTTTCCGCCGAGAGTACACAGACGACAACAGATCCGCTGAGGATATTAGAGACCCCACCCCTACCCCTCCCCTTGAAGGGAGGGGAGCGGCTACCGCCGAAGAAGGATTCCTGGGCCAACTGCTATATCATTGCCATAATAATTACGGATAAATTACGGTAATTACGGTAATTTGTTTCCCAATAACGAGAGTATCAACCAAGATAAAAATTATAACAATTACGGACCAATTACGGTTATTACGGTAATTCGCTTCCAATAATAAGCGTATTAATCAACTGCTATATCGTTACCTAAAATAATCATTACGCCCATTCGCGTTGCGCCGCAGGCCAATTACCTTCGCGCGTGCGCGCGTAATAAAGTGTGAAAAAGCGAGCTACAGGCGCTACTTTGCCACCAAACATACTGGTTGCCATATGGTTATCGGTAGCTACAGCACGCTTTTTGGCGCTACTCTTGTAGCTACATTGGTGTTAGTGGCAGAGAACAAACCTCACGACAGAAAAAAAACGGACGGTGCTGAGAAACCCCAGGCTAAAAAAATGTCCCACGGCTTGGGACGAAAAAATAGCGTTCGTATTTTCCCAAACGGCGGCAGTATTTTCCCAAACGGCGACGCTTTTTGGTCAGATTCGCTGAGAATTTGCCGGTAAAGGCCCATAGCAGATGGTGTAGCTACAAGAGTAGCGCCCATCGGCGGCTTGTAGCTACAGATAACAGTTTGTTTTCCAATAGGTTAGATGACAAAGTAGCGCTTGTAGCTCCTTTTTTCGCCCTTTGTTACGCGCGCGCACGCGCGTGAAGCCACAGAACTTTGGCAACTGCTATGTCATTGCATTTTAAAGTGGACTTGAAAACGATTCAGCGGTTGCGTTTCTACTTGCTCACCAGGTAGTACCAGACGGTGTTCTTGAAGGGCTGCAGCAGAGCGGGGTTCTGGCGTCCGCCCTGGTTGTAGGCATTGGCGAACTTCAGGAACTGGGTGGCCACCGGCTCGCTGACCAGCTCCTGCGGTGGTCGCTGCTGCTGCATGCCGAAGGCATAGCAGATGGCCTCCTCTATATGTCGGGGGCGATAGATGGTGTTGTTCTGCACCACCTGTGCATACTGCATGAAGGTTGGTATGTCGCGGTTCATCAGCGGCCACATCAGCAGATACTGCATGGCCACGGTGTTCTGCTTGTTGTGTAGGAAGAGCTGTCCGCAGATTCTGTCTATCTCCTTGTCGCTGAAGAGGATGTCCTCCTGCAGGCGCACCTTCCTCATGTGGCCGTAGAGGGGGTGGCTGTCGATGGCCTCCTCGTTGCCGAGGAGTGTCATGGTCTGTTGTGCCCATTTTCTGTAGAAGAGCGTCTTCTCCAGCAGCTGCAGGTATTTGCGTGCCACGGCATACTGTCCGTTGACGAGGTTTGTCTCGGCCAGTCGTCGCATCACGCGCACGCTCTTCGCATAGTTGGGCAGCGCCTCCATCGCCTCGAAGGCAAAGCGCTGTGCGGTGTTCACCAGCCCCAGCCGGAAGTATATCTCGCCTGTCAGCTGGGTGGTGGCAAAGTTTCGCTCGAAGGGCGGCAGCAGCCCCTGTGTGCCCCGCTGGAAGAACTGGAATGCGCGTTCGCCCAGCTGGTGCTCCATGGCCAGTGCCAGGTTGGTGGCAGCCACGCTCATGGGCAGGTCGGGCTGCTGCTGCTCTGCCTTGCTGATGATGGCTTTCCACTGTGCCGTTCGCACCAGATAGTCGTAGCCTATCAGCTCGTATTTCTTCGCGTCGAAGCCACGGGGAATCAGCAGCACCGCCAGCGCCACGAGCACTGCTGTGACGGCCGCCGCCGCCAGCTGGCTTCTTTTTGCCGCCGCCGCGAGCAGTCTTTTGCAGAGTGCGCAGCACAGCAGCACCACGACGGGTATGACTACGAACAGGAGGGGCAGCACCTGCGGCACCCGGTAGTAGCTGATGCCTATCCAGAACCTGTCTGTGGGGTAGGGCAGCAGGTGGGAGGCCACCAGGACTGTTGCTATCGCCGTGAGCAGGGCGAGCAGCCCCATGACGGCCGTAAAGATTCGCCTCGTTGCGCTCATGGGCAATACCACCGCCATATAGAGGGCGGGCAGGAAGGCCATCGGCCCGATGAGCCAGTAGAGCAGGGGCATGCCTGCGACGGCCAGGAGCGTGAGCCCCCAGCGGCTGTTTCTGACCGCCCTGACGCCCAGGCAGACGGCCAGGGCCATGGCCAGGGCTACGGCGTAGGCGAGCAGCACATTCTCGTCGCCCATGGCATACCAGAGCAGGAAGGGCGGGAGCAGTGCGGCCGATGAGCACTGAAGCAGCTGGCGGGTGAAGCCGTAGATGAGCATGAAGAGGAGGGCCAGCACGGTGGCTCCGTAGTAGGGGTTGTTGTAGAACTGCACCAGCAGCTCGGCCGTCCAGCGGGCCAGTCCGCCCGGCTCTGCCAGGCATGTGGAAAGATAGCCGTTGCCGAAGAGGAACAGCTGGAACTGCTCGTGGTAGAACAGGGCATGGGGATAGGCCATGGCCCAGAAGAGCCACACGCCGATGCCCAGCGGGAGGGCGATAAGCCAGGCGCCGTGTCTACTCAGTGATTTCTTCATGTGTGTCGGCATCAATAGTTACCTCCCGCCCGTCGGGATACTGGCGCTTGTAGGTCTTCGGGAAGCGGTTGGCCAGGAACTCGCCGAGCAGCGTCCCCTGGCATTGCTCGGCCATGGTGCGGGTGAGCAGCTTATATTCCTGCTGCAGCTGTTCGGCCTCCTGGTGCTTGCTGTCGCGTCGCAGTCTGGCTATCTGGTCATGATAGTCCTGCGTGGCCAGCTTCCACTTCTCCAGCGAGTCGTTCTGGGGTGTGCCCGTGGCGTGGCTCACCTGGCCTATCTCCACCTTGATGTCGCCCGGCTCGGTGACGACGAGCAGCGGCTCTATGCCCATGCGGTAGTGGTAGTCCACCACGATTTGTGCTATCATCAGCGTGTCGGTGGCAAACTCGAACTTCCCGTCGCTGATTTCTACGGAGTCGACGTATTCTGCCGTCTTCGGCCCGTAGAGCGGCACCAGGAAGATGCGCTTGTCGTTATACTGGCTGGAGATGGTGCCGTGGATGCGGCTTGCACCCTTTTGGCAACTGCTGAAGTGCATGGCTGCCAGGCAGAGTGCCATGCAGAAGAGTAGTGTTTTTTTCATTGTGTCCGTTTATCTAGTTACTCATTATTTTTACTTGTATCCTTTCGTTGCTTTCCACCTGCCGTTGCGCCTCGCCGACATCGAAGGCTACCGGATGGCGGGTGAAGTCGGGCACGTTATAGCTGTCGAACAGCTCGGCGTAGTATTTCCTGGGGTTGCGCTGCGGCAGGAGGAAGGGCTTGGTGCAGCGTCCCTCGTCGTCGATGCTGGCCAGGAAGAGCTGTGCATACATGCCGTCGGTGCGCTTCGAGGTGAAGACGAACCAGCGGCTGTCGCTGCTCCAGTTGTGGAAGCTCTCCACGTCGCTGCTGTTCACCTCGTCCAGGGGGCGTGTGCTCCCGTCGCGTAGGTCGAGCAGCCACAGGTCGGCGTCGCGCTGGAAGACGGGGAAGTTGCTGCGGTCGCTCACGGTGTACATCAGCCAGCGGCCGTCGTAGCTGGGTCTTACCTGCGTGGCGCTGCGATGCAGGCTGTCGGCATTCACCAGCGTGTCGGCCTGAAGTCCGAAGCGTCGCTGCTCTGCGTCGAAGGCGATTCTGCAGAGCGAGCATTTCACCTTCTCATATTCCGCCGGCACGCGGCAGGGTCGCGAGGAGCTGTAGTAGAGCCATTGGCCGTCGGGCGAGAAGGCGGGGAATATCTCCAGGTCGTCAGTCTGCAGCAGGGGCGAGAGCAGCAGGCCGTCGGTCTGGGTGTCGAGCACCACGATGTCGCTGAACCTGTGGTATGCCTCTATGCGGTCGTCGGGTCCGGTGAAGAAGGCCTGGTGCACGCTGTTCACGGCGTAGGCGCAGTAGCGTCCCTGGGGATGCCAGTAGGCGTAGCTGCCGGCGGCGCGTGTGCTGTCGGTCTTGGTGTTCAGCCAGCGCTGCCGCCCGTCTTTCTGCACCAGCGTGCCGCCGCCCTCGCCGCGTATCTGCAGTGTCAGCTCGCGGGCGTTCGCATGGTTGGGCGTGTGGCAGTTGAAGCAGCGGCCGGGCAGGTCGCTCTCTGTCAGCAGCGGCCGCTCGCGGAAGCTGTGCAGGTCGCGCTCGTAGATGCCGATGTTGCCGCCCACCTCGTAGCCCGGGGGAATGCGGCGGTAGGTCAGGCCGTAGTCGTCGAGGGGGTAGGGGCTGACATGTATCGGGAAGTCGCGCCACTGTGTCCATTGTCCGTCTTTCTTCGTGCAGACGGTGACGGTGAGGTCGGCGCCCTGGTTCTGGCTTGTCAGCAGCTGCCACTGGTCGTCGTCCAGGTCGGCCCAGTCGCCGTTGGCATGCAGCTCGCCGCCCTTCTTGCCCCGAATGACGACATCCATGGCGTCGATGTCCTCGTCGGCGAAGTTGAAGCACAGCGGCGCGATGCCGGCGGGGATAGTCACATCGACATAGTCGGGCCAGATGGCGGGCAGCGCGTCGGCCAGCTTGGCGTTCTCCGGCTTCTCCCCACAGGCCCAGATGGCCCATACGGCCCATAATATCCATTTTGCCCTTCTCATCGCTGTTGTCCTCCCATCTTTCGTTTGATGTATTTCCCGTAGGGGGTGTCGGGCACGCTGCGGCTCTGCATGCAGCCTACGGCATCCTGCCAGGCCAGGGGCATGACGGGGTAGCCGCCATGCTGCTGTGCCATCGGCAGCGACTGCATGAACGCCTGCGCGTCGCCCTTCAGCAGCAGCTGCCCGAGGAAATATTCCAGCGCCATCTTGTTCTGCGGGTTTTCCTGGAAGAGGATGCCCAGCATCTTGTCTATCTCGGGATAGCTGTAGAGGAAGTTCTCCTTGTAGCGCAGGCGTCGTGCTTTGTCGATGGCGGCAGCAAGCGCCCCGCTCTTCTCTCCGTTAGCAAACCGCTCGGCCTCCTCCGCCCAGGAGCGGTAGAAGAAGCTTTTCTTCAGCAGGCTGAGGTGCTTGCGGGCAAGGTCGTATTTCCCGTTCACCAGCATGCACTCCACGATGCGCTGCTCGCAGCGTCCGCTCTTGCGCGCGTTCAATATTGACTCCTGAATGTCGCTCATGTAGCGCAGGGCGGAGTTCACCATGCCCAGCCGCCAGAATGCCTCCGCCGTGGGTAGGTTGCTCACGTTGTCGCGCACCATCGGCATGAGCAGGGCGTCCTCGCCGCTCTGCCAGTAGTCGAACTGGCTGTCGGCCAGCCTGCCCGTCATGGCCAGTGCGAGGTTGACGCTGTTCGACCAGAACGCCGTCTTCACCTCGTGCTTCTTGGCCCGCTCCAGCAGCTCGTCCCACCGCTCGTGGCGAATGAGATAGTCCTGCTTCAGCAGCTCCCACTTCTCGCTGTTCCAGCCGCTGAGGTCGGGGCCGTGTTGCGGTATGCGGTAATAGGTGGTCCAGCTGGTGCCCACCGACCAGTAGAGAGCGGCCACGATGGGCAGCCACCACCACCAGCGCGTACGCCTCAGCAGCACAATGGCCGCCAGCACCAGCGTGACAGCCACCGGCAGCGCCACCAGCACGTTCTCGTCGCCCATCAGCCAAAGGAAGAAAAGAGGGAGGATGACCCCTCCGAAGACCCCTCCTAACCTCCCCAAAGGGGAGGAATTGTTCACCCCAACAGTTGTTCCAAGCGCGGGAACTTCTTCCCCCCCTCGGGGGGACTGAGGGGGGTTCTTCCCCCCCTTGGGGGGACCGAGGGGGGTCCGTTCTGTATGGGCGAATATCATTCGCCCCATCTTCTGCATCATCAGGAACAGCCCCGCCATCATCAGCGCCCCCAGCCATTCCACACAGAAGAACTGCACGATAAATTCCCCCAGCCAGTCGGCGACCCCTCCCGCCACGCTCAGCCGTGACCACAGATAGTCGCCCGTCCACAGGAACAGCTGGTTCTGCTCCTGATAGCTCAGCGCCTCCGGATGCCAGAGCCACCAAAAAAGGAACACTCCTACCCCTAGGAATGCCGCCACCACAGCATGGATAAACTTCTCACGACTCACTGGCTATTCTTAATTTGTGCGCAAAGGTAGTGAAAAGTCTGGAGTTAGGAGTGAGGAGACAGGAGTTTTTTTACCCGTAAAACTTAAAAGAAGTTAATCGGCAAGAAATAACTCCTGTCTCCTCGCTCCTAACTCCCAACTCTTTCGTATCTTTGCAGAAAACTTTCCAAAATAAGCGAAAACCAAACAACTCAAAAGAAAAGACAACAATGAAAAAGACTTTCCTGACACTCTTCATGGGCTGTGCCGTCGCAGCAGTTTTTGCACAGACAGCCGCGAAGCCGGCCATTCCCCGCGATGCCGCCATTGAGCAGAAAATTGAGAAGACCCTCGCCAAGATGACCCTCGACGAGAAGATTGGCCAGATGCTGGAGCTGAACTTCGACCTCATGGGCAAATATGAGCCGGGCGGATGGAAGCTCAACGAGATGATTCTCGACACCTGTATCTCCAAATGGAAGGTGGGCAGCATTCTCAACGCCCCCGGCACCCGCGCCGCCACCGTGGAGCAGTGGCGGCAGTGGATTGGTATCATCCAGGAGAAGTCGATGAAGTATCTGGGCATCCCCGACATCTACGGCCTCGACCATAACCACGGCGTCACCTACACGCAGAAAGGCACCCTCTTCCCCCAGCCCATCAACCTGGCGGCCTCGTTCAACACCGAGCTGGCCCGCACGGGCGCTGAGATTACGGCCTACGAGAGCCGCGCCGGCAACTGCCCGTGGGTCTACAACCCCGTCACCGACCTGGGCCGCGACCCGCGCTGGAGCCGCATCTGGGAGAGCTTCGGCGAGGACCCCATCGTCAATGCCCGCATGGCCGAAGCTGAGATCCTGGGCTATCAGGGCAGCGACCCCAACCACCTGGGCCCCTACAATGTCGCCGCCTGCATCAAGCACTACTTCGCCTACGGTGCACCCTTCACGGGAAAGGACCGCACGCCGGCCTATGTCTCTCCGCAGATGCTCCGTGAGAAATACTTCGAGCCGTTCAAGGCCGCCTTCAAGGCCGGGGCGCTGACGCTGATGGTCAACTCGGGCAGCATCAACGGCATGCCTGTACACGCCAGCTACGAATACCTGACGAAGTGGGTGAAGGAAGACCTCGGCTGGGACGGCATGATCGTCACCGACTGGGCCGACATTAATAATCTGTTCCAGCGCGAGCGCGTGGCCAAGGACAAGAAAGACGCCATCCGCATTGCCATCAACGCCGGCGTGGACATGTCGATGGACCCCTACAGCGTGGACTTCTGCATCCTGCTGAAAGAGCTGGTGAACGAGGGAAAGGTCAGCCAGGCACGAATAGACGATGCCGTGCGCCGCATCCTCCGTGTGAAATACCGCCTCGGGCTCTTCGACAAGCCCAACACGGGCGGCAAGGGCTACGAGAAGTTCGGCTCGGCCGAGCATGCCGAGAAGGCCCTCCGCGCCGCCGAGGAGACCCTCGTCCTGCTGAAGAACGAGGGGAACATCCTACCGCTCAAAACGCAGAATGCTGGCTTAAAGATTCTCCTCACCGGCCCCAACGCCAACCAGATGCGCTGCCTGAACGGCGGCTGGAGCTATACCTGGCAAGGCTCTAATGCCGAAGACCTGGCCGAGCAGTACAACACCATCTACGAGGCGTTGTGCAACAAATACGGCAAGGAGAGCATCATCCTGGAGCAGGGCGTGACCTACAACGAGCGCGGCCAGTACTGGCAGGAGAACGAGCCACAGATTGAGAAGGCCGTGGCCGCCGCACAGAAGGCCGACGTCATCATTGCCTGCATCGGCGAGAACAGCTACTGCGAGACACCCGGCAACCTGACCGACCTCTGGCTCTCGGAGAACCAGCGCTCGCTGGTGAAAGCACTGGCAGCAACGGGCAAGCCCGTCGTCCTCGTGCTCAACGAAGGCCGTCCGCGCCTCATCACCGACATCGAGCCGCTCTGCAAGGCCGTCGTACACATCTTCCTGCCGGGCAACTACGGTGGCGATGCCCTGGCCAACCTGCTGGCCGGCGATGTCAACTTCTCGGCGAAGATGCCCTACACCTATCCGCGCGAAATCAACTCCCTGGCCAACTACGACTATAAGGTCAGCGAGGAGGTGGGCACCATGGCCGGCGCCTACAACTACGACGCGAAGGTGTCGCTGCTCTGGCCCTTCGGCTACGGGCTGAGCTATACCACCTTCGAATACTCCAACCTGCGTGCCGACAAGACCAGCTTCACCGCCAGCGACGTGCTCACCGTCAGCGTCGACGTGAAGAACACGGGCAGCCGCGTCGGCAAGGAGGCCGTATTGCTCTACAGCAGCGACCTGGTGGCCTCGCTGACCCCCGACAACCGCCGCCTGCGCCAGTTCCAGAAGGTGGAGCTGAAGCCCGGCGAGCAGAAGACCGTCACCTTCCGCCTTCCGGCCAAGGACCTGGCCTTCGTCGGTGCCGAAGGCTGTTGGACGCTGGAGGAGGGCGACTTCATCCTGCGGGCCGGAGGACAGCAGACACGGGTGACGTGCACCGCCACCAAGATTTGGGACGAGCCGAACATCTGAGCCATGACAGTGATGAGTGGTAAGTGATGAGCGCAGCCCGCACATACAGGACAGGCATGGTGAAAGTGCTGCTGGCACTTCTCACTTCCCACTGCTCACCGCTCACTTCCACAGCCCAGCAGATGCGCTATCGCGCCGACTTCCAGGTGTCGCCGTCGGTGGTCGCCGATACCATCGCCATCGAATGGACCAACAGCCAGGTCTATGTGCCTGTCACCATTGACGGGCAGACCTACCGTTTCCTCCTCGACACGGGAGCCAGCCAGGCCGTGGCGTTCTCCGACACGCCGATGGCCGACGCCACCCCTCTGGGCAGCATCATCTCGCACGATGCCACAGGGCGCACGGCCACGGTGCCAGTAGTCATGCTCCCGCCAGTGCAGTTGGGCGGTATCTGCCTGACAGGCCTGCGGGCCACCGTGCAGCAGCGCCTCTTCCGAAGCTCATCGGATGCTGACGGCATCCTGGGCTTTGACCTGGTGAACGGCGGACTGTCGATGAAAATCGACGTGCCCGCCCGCCAGCTCATCCTCACCAACCGTGACCGCTTCTTCCCCAAATCGTCGGCCGCGATGAAGTACTCGCTGAACTATCATGTGCCCTATATTGACATCATGCCCTTCGGCCGACAGCGCGAGCGGGTGCTCTTCGACACGGGCAGCCGTCAGCTGTTCTCCATGAACAAGCAGCATTTCGACGAGGCCTGCGAGGACGAGACCTACCGCGCACCGGCATTCAAGCTCTACGATTTCACCGTGGAAGGGCGCTCCATGGGCCGCCATGCCATAGGCCACCACGGCGAGGAGCCTTACGGCGAGGTGGCCTTCCTGCAACTCAACAACCTGCGGCTGGGGAAGACTGTCTTTTCCGATGTACACTGCCTCACCACGCAGGGCGGCTCCCACCTGGGTGCCAGCCTGCTCAACTATGGCTCCGTGACCTTCATCCCCCGCAAGCGACAGTTCATCTTTCAGCCCGACGGACAGCTTCCCTCGCCCATCAGCGTGGCCAACCGTCAGCTGGAGATAGCTTTCGGTGCCGACAGCCAGGGCCGTCCGCAGGTCAGCCTGCTGTGGGAGCAGGGAGAGCCGTGGCAGCAGGGCTTCCGCGAGGGCGACGTCATCGAGCAGATAGACCACCAGCCCGTGGCCACCCTGTCGCAGTTCATCGGATGGCCCTTCCTGCGCGGCCGCGAGTACATCTTCACCGTGTGCTCGGCCGACGGACAGCGGCGCGAACTGCGCTGGGTGAGACTGCGCTGAAAAAAAACGAATAAAAACTGTAACTTTTCCTTTCCTCAATCGTCTTACCCTTAGAGAGGATGAAAGAAATCAGCTTCCGCACAGACGTGCTTCCGCTGAAGGACGAACTCTTCCGGCTGGCACTTCGCATCACTCTCAACAGAGCTGATGCTGAAGATATTGTGCAGGAAACCATGCTGAAAGTATGGAACCGACGCGACAGCTGGGCAGAACTGGAGTCGATAGAAGCCTTCTGCCTGACCATCTGCCGGAACCTGGCGCTCGACAAGATGAAACGCGCCGACAGCCAGAACGCATCGCTCGACGATGACGGGGAAGGACATAGCTACGAGCACCCCGACCGCTCCTACGCCTCCAACCCTGAAGAACAGGCCATACAGCGCGACCAGGTGGAACTGGTCAGAAAGCTGATAGGCCAGCTGCCCGAAAAACAGCGCACCTGCATGCAGCTGCGCGACATGGAAGGCAAGCCCTACAAGGAGATAGCCCTGGTGATGGGCATCACAGAGCAACAGGTGAAGATTAACATCTTCCGCGCCCGACAGGGCATAAAAGAAAAATTTCAACAAATCCAGCAACATGGACTATAAGTACATCGAACAACTGCTTGACCGCTACTTCCAGGGAGAGACCACCCTGCAGGAGGAGCAAATCCTGAAGGCATTCTACGCACAGAGCGTGGACGACATGCCTGAGGAGGTGGGTCAGTATGCCCCGCTCTTCGCCGCACTCGACGTGCAGGAGCCTGGCTTGGGCAGTGACTTCGACAAACGCATGATGGAGCTGACGGAAGAGGCTACCGTGGTGCCGCTCGCTACCACTCAGGTGAAGGCCCGCACCATCAGCCTGGCCGACCGCCTGCGCCCACTCTTCGGAGCTGCCGCCGTGGTGGCCATCCTGCTCACGCTGGGCAACGCCATCAATGCCTCCTTCCAGCAGGATGACACATGGGTGGATGCCGACGAATATGCCAAGCGCGGCATGCAGGTGAATACCGACGAGCCGGCCGTGGCCTACGAGCAGAAAACCGACTCGCTGGCCTTCCCCAGGCAGAGCAAGGGCCTCTCCACACCCGCCGACTCGCTGGCGGCCCTCAACTGAAACAATTATTTCTATGCTTTCTCTATAACAATTATCATTTAGGATTAAAACAAAACAACGACAAGCTGCGAAGCTTCACATTTTTTCCAAAAGAGCCATGGGCCAGACATCAAGCGCGATGTCTGGCCCACTCTTTTCTTCCTCGTGGCTTTGGGGAGCGTTACTTCATTCCGTGAACATACTACTGCTCGCTGATGACCTGCATAATCCTGGCCTCTATCTCCTCGCAGAGCTCGGGGTTGTCCTTCAGCAGCTGCTTGGTGGCGTCGCGGCCTTGGGCCAGCTTCGAGTCGCCGTAGGAGAACCACGAGCCGCTCTTCTTGATGATGTCGTATTCCACGCCCAAGTCCAAGATTTCGCCAACCTTCGATATTCCCTCTCCGAAAGTGATCTCAAACTCGGCCTTGCGGAAGGGGGGAGCCACCTTGTTCTTCACCACCTTCACGCGTACCTGGTTGCCGATGGGCTGGTCGCCGTCCTTCAGGGTGGTGACCTTGCGGATGTCCAGGCGCACGGAGGCATAGAACTTCAGGGCGTTGCCGCCGGTGGTGGTCTCAGGGTTGCCGAACATCACGCCGATCTTCTCGCGCAGCTGGTTGATGAAGATGCAGGTGGTGTTGGTCTTTGAGATGGTAGCCGTCACCTTGCGCAGAGCCTGGCTCATCAGGCGGGCATGCAGGCCCACGGCGGAGTCGCCCATGTCGCCCTCGATTTCCTTCTTCGGGGTGAGTGCTGCCACGGAGTCGATGACGATGATGTCGATGGCCGAGGAGCGTATCAGCTGGTCGGCAATCTCCAGGGCCTGCTCGCCGTTGTCGGGCTGCGAGATATAGAGGTTGTCCACGTCGACGCCCAGCTTCGCAGCGTAGAAGCGGTCGAAGGCATGCTCGGCGTCGATGAACGCAGCGATGCCGCCGGCCTTCTGGCACTCGGCGATGGCGTGGATGGCCAGCGTCGTCTTACCCGAAGACTCCGGGCCGTAGATTTCTATGATGCGTCCCTTGGGGTAGCCGCCCACGCCCAGCGCGGCGTTCAGGCCGATGCTGCCCGTGGGGATGACGTCGACATGCTCTACCTGCTCGTCGCCCATGCGCATGATGCTGCCTTTGCCGAAGTCCTTCTCAATCTTCGACATGGCGGCCTGCAGGGCCTTCAGTTTCTCCTGCTGCGGGCTGAGGGCCTCGCCCTCGGTTTCTTTCTTTGCCATAGTACAAAAAGATTTATGCCCACTTGCTGAGGTCCTGCTCGGCAATGAACTTCAGGTTGTTCAGGATGATGGTCTCGCGGGCCTTCTCGCGGTTGTCGGTGCGGAAGACGAGGATGCCCTTGCCGTTGTAGAGGAAGGTGTACATGTAGGCGATGCTGATGCCGGCATCGCTGAACAGCTTCACGGCATCGGCGCAGCGGCCCGGCTCGTCGTCAAGCTCCAGGGCCAGCACGTCGCTCAGCGCGACGGCCACGCCGCCTTTCTTCAGCTCCTCGTAGGCGCGCAGCGGCTCGCTGCAGATGAGGCGGTAGATACCATACTCTGCCGTGTCGGCAATGGTGGAGGCGATGATTTGAATCTTCTGCTCCTTGAGCACGTTGAGCACCTTGATGAGCGTGCCCGAACGGTTCTCGATGAAAATGGATAACTGGTGAATGGTCATAATATAGGTCGTTAAATCGTTATTACGTTATTCCGAAAATCATTGATAGACTTTCCGCTTATCAACGACTCTGACAGCCTTGCCCTCGCTGACGGGCAGCGTGCCTCGGGGCACGAGCTTCACGCGGGGCGTGAGCAGAATCTCGTCCTTCAGGGCGCGGGTGATGCTCTTGCTGAGCTGCTGCAGGCGGCCGTAGTCGTCGGTGAACATCTCGGCCAGCTCCACCTCGACGGTCATGTTGTCGTTGTTGTCGTCGGTGGTCAGGGTGATGAGGTAGTTGTTGCCCAGTTCCTTGAACTGCATGAGAATCTTCTCTATCTGTATGGGGAAGATGTTCACGCCACGCAGCACCATCATGTCGTCGGAGCGGCCGCGCATGCGGTCCAGACGGATGTGGTTGCGCCCGCAGGGACAGGTGCGCCCTAGCACGCGGGTGAGGTCGCGGGTGCGATAGCGCAGCAGCGGCATGGCCTCGCGGCACAGCGTGGTGAGCACCAGCTCGCCAATCTCGCCGTCGGGCACTGGCTCCAGCGTCTCGGGGTCGACAATCTCCACGATGTAGTAGTCCTCCCAGAAGTGCAGGCCGTTCTGCTCGGGGCACTCGAAGCCCACGCCGGGTCCGCACATCTCGCTCATGCCGAAGGAGTTGTAGGCTTTCACGCCCATCATCTCCTCGATGCGCTTGCGCTGCTCCTCGCTGTGAGGCTCAGCGCCGATGGCCAGCACCTTCAGCTTGGTGTCGCGGCGCGGGTCTACACCCTGCTCCTGCATCACCTCGTAGAGGCGGGTCACATAGGAGGGCACGGCGTGGATGGCCGTGGTGCCGAAGTCCTTGATGAACTTAATCTGGCGCAGCGAGTTGCCGGCGGCGGCGGGCACGGTGAGCATGCCCAGCTTCTCGGCGCCGTACTGGAAGCCCAGTCCGCCGGTGAACATGCCGTAGCCCGACGAGTTCTGGAACACGTCGTCGGGGCGCAGGCCCACCATCCACAGGTTGCGGGCCACCTGGTTGGCCCATTCGTCGAGGTCTTTCTTCGTGTGGAGGATGACGGTGGGGTTGCCCGTGGTGCCGCTCGACGAGTGCAGGCGCACACAGTCGCGCAGGGGCACGCAAGCCATGCCGAAGGGATAGGTGTCGCGCAGGTCGCCCTTCGTCGTGAAAGGCAGCTTGCGCACGTCGTCGAGAGTCTGAATGTCATCGGGCGTGATGCCGGCCTCCTTGAATTTCTTCTGGTAGAACACGTTGGTCATGCAGTGGCGGACAGTCTCCTTGAGGCGCTCCAGCTGGAAGGCCTCAATCTGTTCGCGCGTCATGGTCTCGCGTTCCGGATTAAAGTACTTTGAATTTGTTTCGTTCATTATTATGGTGTTTAGTTCGCTGTTTCGAGCCACAAAGTTAGGCATTTTCCAGCAAACGGGCAAGAATTTTGCGTACTTTTTTTGAGTTTACGCTTTGTGAACACCAGAGTGTACTATTTGTGTACCTGTTTATTTGGCCGTTTCAGTTTTTTTTCTTTACTTTGCACCAGAATTTAGAACTGAGCTATGAAAACAACAGTCAAAAATACGATGTATATGAAAAAGACTTTACTTCTGTTCGTTTCGGTAGTCTGCTGCCTCAGTGCCGGCAGCCTTGCTGCCCGTGCCGACGTTCCCGTCCGCCCCATGCTGGAGCAGGGAAAGACATGGGTTTACGTCTATCATCATTTCGAGGACACGCAGACCGGCTACGATGAGTCGCAGTGGCTGTCGTTCTACACCTTGAACGGCGACACCGTCATAGGCGGGCGCACGTATATGAAGATGTACCGCTGGGACGACCGCAACTGGAAAAAGAAGTATTACGGTGCCTTCCGCGAGGACGAGGAGGGCCGCGTCTACATGTACGGCAACGACGGCGACCAGCAGGATTTCCTGCTGCTCGACTTCAGCCTGCATTTCGGCGATGACAGGTTCCCCGATGTCACGCGCATCGCAGAGACCATCCGTGTGAACGGCAAGGACTTCCGTCGCTATCGCTACCAGGGCAAGCACCCCGACGGCAGTACTTACGACATGAGCTTCATCGGCATAGAGGGTGTGGGCTTCCAGGGGAAAGGCCTCGTCCATTATCTCTATGAGCCGGAGCCAGATTGCATCTGCGACTTCGAGGAGCTGAACAGCGTAGAATGTAACAGCTTCTGTCTGTCAGCCTCTGCATTCGCTGCGCCGAAAGTGATTGAGCTGACCGACGGCGAGCAGCAGCTGGTGAGACAGAACAACGACTTTGCCTTCAACCTGTTCCGTCGGGTTCGTGGCGAGAAGAGCAGCATCGTCTCGCCGCTGAGCATCACCTTTGCCCTGGGCATGATGAACAACGGTGCCGCCGGACAGACGCAGCAGGAAATCTGCCAGACGCTGGGATTCACCGATGCCGACGCCACCAACGCCTTCTGCCGGAAGATGCTCACCGAGGCCGGCTCGCTCGACGCCCAGACCAAGGCACTCATTGCCAACACCGTCTTCGTGAACGAGGGACAGGGCATTCGCCTGCAGGAGGGCTTTGTGCAGAAGGCCAACGAATTCTACGACGCAGAGCCGCAGGGTCGCGACTTCCTCGACGGGCAGACGATGGATGCCATCAACCAGTGGGCCAGCGACCACACCGAGGGCTTCATCCAGAAAGTGGTGGACGCTGACAACTTCAACCCCCTCGCCGTGAGCTACCTGCTGAACGCGCTCTACTTCAAGGGCGCCTGGGCCGCACCCTTCGACGCTGCCGAGACCAGGGAGGAACCCTTTGGCGACGGCCCCGTAGTGCCGATGATGCACAAGGAGGACGCTGAATTCAGCTACATGGAGAACGACCTCTACCAGGCCGTCAGCCTGCCCTACGGCAACGGAGCCTACCAGATGAGCATCTTCCTGCCCCGCGAGGGGAAGACCGTTGGCGACGTAGCCGATGTCCTCAGCGCCGGCAACTGGCAGGTGTACGGACGCAGCTGTGAGATAGACCTGAAGCTGCCCCGCTTTGAGACGGAGAACACCATCGGGCTGGCCGACGTGATGCCGGCCCTGGGCATGCCCAGGGCTTTCACAGAACAAGCTGAATTCCCCTATTTCTGTAATTGGCCCGTCTACATAGGCGCCATGTGGCAGGTGGCCCGCATCCGGCTCGACGAGCAGGGCACCGAGGCTGCCGCCGTCACCGTCATCGGCGTAGAAACAACCAGCCTACCGGAAATCACTGAGTTCCATGCCACCCGACCCTTCATCTACGTCATCAGCGAGCAGTCCACGGGAGCCATCTTCTTCATCGGGCAGTACACGGGCGGCGTCACTGTGGCAGCACCTACGGGCATTGCCGCCACCGGAAATACCTCATCGCCAGAAGCGTCCCCCTCGCTCTACAGCCTGTCGGGCCAGCGTATGCGTCAGGCACCTGCTCATGGCCTCTATATCCGTAACGGCAAGGTAATGGGCAGATGAGCACGTGATTTCGGCGATGAAAAGACCTTGTGTCTGTCCGCCGTCAACTGTCCGTCATCCACCATCCACCGTCCACCGTCCGCTGTAGGTACAGACCTTGTGTCTGTCCGCCGTCAACTGTCTGTCATCCACCATCTACTGTAGGGACAGACCTTGTGTCTGTCCGCCGTCAACTGTCCGTCATCCACCATCCACCGTCCACTGTAGGGACAGACCTTGTGTCTGTCCGCAAGCGGAAAAAGATACTGACCCCACCCCAGCCCCTCCCCTACAAGGGAGGGGAGTGGCTACCGCCGGAGAACAAGCTGCATGGCATTCCCCTCCCTTTGGGAGGGGCTAGGGGTGGGCTTCTCCCCTCCCTTGTAGGGGAGGGGCAGGGGTGGGGTCAGTAAAATCAAAACATACAAAAACGATTACTTATGCAACTGCGGACAGACACAAGGTCTGTCCCTACAGTGAACGATTCTCCTCGAGAAGTGGGTATAATATATTGTATACCCTATTTTGGAGAAACCCTGCAACCCTGCACTGCTACGCCTTAATGCATTGATTATTAAAGAGGTATTAGGTGTACACTTACTATGAAACCCTGCATTGAAGGTGCATCGGAAGAAGCAGTGCCACCGTTTGTGAAAATACTAACGCCGTTTGAAAAAATACTGCCGCCGTTTGGAAAAATACGAACGCCTTTTGGAAAAATACTGCCGCCGTTTGAAAAATACGAACGCCTTTTGGAAAAATACTGCCGCCGTTTGAAAAAATACGAACGCTTTTTTGAAAAATACTGCCGCCGTTTGGGGATACGGACTATGCAGGGCTGGTGCAGGGTTTTGCACAAAGTGTACTACCAGCAACCTGATGCAAACCAAGCGCTTATCTGAAATAGTGCAGAGTATGCAGGGTTTCTGTTTTCTTTTCTATTTGTTGCTATTTTGTTTTTTCCTGAACTCGTCGAGCTGGCGGAAGCAGTGTCGGTCGATGAGTTGCTGTAGGTCGCGGTCGGGATTGTTGCGGATGTAGCATTCGTGGTCGAAGACCATCATCTCGCCGTTCTCAGCCGTATAGGGCTTCCATGCGGGCAGCTCGTCGATGTTGGGATTTCCGGTACGGGCGAACTGTGCCCATGCGCTGCTCATCACGTCGGCCAGTCGCTGGTCTTCGCCGGGGATGACCGGCCCGAGGTCGCGGCGCGACATGCTGAGCGTGTTGAAACAGTAGTTCAGCTCGGCACCGTGGACAGAGCCTTTCGACTGGGGCGAGCGACAGGTGTACATATAGAGATAGAGGTGAGTGGCGCGGGATGAGGGTCGAGAGGCGACATGGTCGGCGGTGATGAGCGTCTTCGGCCGGAAGAGCCAGTCGATGCTGAGCAGATCCTGCGGCGTATAGTCGGGCCACGCCTTGGCGAAGGCCCGGATGTAGGCGTCGGTGTCGTCGCCGAAGGTCTTCTGCAGCTCGGCACGGGCCCCGTCGAGTGTCATGTCCTGACCGTAGCGCAGGCGCTGCAGCTCGTTGAAGGTGGTGCCCATCATGAGGGGAATGTCGTTGCTGATGCTGGCGAAGCCCGGCTGGAAGGGCTGCTGGAGCAGCACCTCGCCGTCGGGGGTAGGCCCGAAGCCCCACATCATCGGCGTGCCCGGTCGGCGGGTGCCAATGCTGGCGGCCATGGCGCGCTGTCCGGCGTCGTAGAGCTGCTGGTAGGGCACTTCCTTGATGCGGTCTGCTTCCTGCTCGCCGATGCCCAGTTCTTTCAGCACGGCGCGGCCTAGCTCCTGCGTCATCTGCTGGTTGTTCACGTTGAGGATGGTGCCGCTCATGATGATGGCCTTGTGGAAGAGACCCTTGGCCTGGGGCATGCACATCAGCGTGCCCACCTTGCCGCCTCCGCCCGACTCGCCGAAGATGGTGACGTTCTGAGGGTCGCCGCCGAAGCGGGCGATGTTGTCGCGCACCCACTTCAGGGCCTGCACCACGTCGAGCATGCCCACATTGCCGGAATACTTATATTTCGGGCTGACGGCGGAGAGGTCGAGGAAGCCGAGGATGTTCAGCCGGTGGTTCACGCCGACCACCACCACGTCCTGCTTCGCCAGGTTGTAGCCAGGGTTCCACTGCGATGTGCCGCTGTCGAAGCCTCCGCCGTGGAGCCACACCATGACAGGTTTAAGCCCCTTCTTAACGTCCCCAAAGGGGCGGGTGTCTTTCCCTCCTTCGGTGGGATGAATGGGAGTCCAGACATTGAGCACGCAGCACTGCTCCGACATCTCGTCTTCAGACAGCTGCCGTCCGCCTGTGGGCTGCATGGCCTGCGGCCCGTATTTGTCGCACTTCCGCACGCCCGTCCACGGCTCCACAGGCTGTGGCGGCATGCACCGCTCCGTCTTGGCGTAAGGTATACCAAGGAAGGCCAGCGTGCCCTCCTGCACGGTTCCGCTCACCTGTCCCGAGAGTGTGCTGACGACGACAGGCTGCCCTGCTGAACCCGTCTGCGCCATGCCCGGCGAGAACAGGAAGCTGAAAAGTGACAAACAAATCAGTAGACGTTTCATAAGTAAAGATTAACCTGAATTTGCATGGTGATTTTTCTTTGTCTGCGCCACTACATCTTTAGAATCTCCATCATCTCTGCAGGAGTCACAACAATTGGAGCCTTGGGGAAATGCTTTGTATTGCCGGTTACCAAATATGCATCTTTTTTTGACAGTGCAACCTCATAGAACACAATATCCTTAGGGTCGGGAAAGAAATCATCGCTGAGGACTCGTTCTGTTCTAATGCCTCTTTCGTGAAACACTTCCTAAATCATTGCCTCTTCGTTCACCCTTTGCTTCGTTCCTCCCTTGCAAGCCTGATTTCCTCGTTTATCTCCTCAAGAGTCATACCTGTTAGTTCGTTTTTGCGTGCTTCGGCTCTTAACGCATAGAAAGCCTCCAGCCCTCTTAAATAGGCATGAGGATTAGCGGTGGTGTCATCAATAGGTATTTTTTTTGTGATGATAAAGAACTTTGCAAGGCTGTTCATTGCCTTGTTGGCATTTATGCCCATCTGTGAACAGAGTGCGTCGAAAGAGGCTTTCAGCCCTTCGTCCATGTGGACGGTCATAGATACTTGTGCCATAATGCTTAAACGTTTACAGTTTTCGCTTGTCGACAACGTGTGCGCTCTTTCCCTGGCTGCGCTCTATGGTGCCGGGGGCCTTCAGCTGCACCTTGGCTGCGATGCTGAGTACGCTCTTCAGCTTGGCGGCCAGCTTCTTTTCCAGCTGGTCGACGGCGGCGGGTGTGTCGAAGGTGGAGGTGAACACCTCCTGTCGCAGCTCGGCCTGCACCTGCAGGGTGTCGAGGTTGTTCACTCGGTCTACGACGAGCAGGTAGTGAGGCGCGAACTCCGGCAGCGAGAGGATGACGCTCTCCACCTGCGAAGGGAAGACGTTGATGCCTCGGATGATGAGCATATCGTCTGAGCGGCCTTCGATGCGGCCCATGCGGATGGCGGTGCGCCCGCAGTCGCACTGCCCGTCCATGAGCGAGCAGAGGTCGCGCGTGCGGTAGCGGATGACGGGCATGCCTTCCTTCGTCAGGGTGGTGAACACCAGCTCGCCCTGCTGGCCGCAGGGCATGTTCTCCAGCGTCACGGGGTTGATGATCTCTGGGTAGAAGTGGTCTTCACAGATGTGGCTTCCGTGCTGCATCTGGCATTCGTAGCTCACGCTCGGCCCCATCACTTCCGAGAGGCCGTAGATGTTGTAGCCCTTCAGGCCCAGCCGCTCTTCTATCTCCTTGCGCATGCTCTCTGTCCACGGCTCGGCGCCGAAGGCTCCCACGCGCAGCTTTATCTGTTCTTTCTTGATGCCCATCTTGTCCATCGTCTCGGCTAGGTAGAGGGCATACGACGGTGTGCAGGCGATGCCGGTGATGCCCAGGTCGCGGATGAGCTTCAGGTGCTTCTCCGTGTTGCCCGTGCCGGCGGGTATGACGCTGGCGCCGAGGTGCTCCACGCCGTAGTGGGCGCCCAGGCCGCCGGTGAAGAGGCCATAGCCGTAGGCCACGGAGAAGATGTCGTCGCGCGTCACGCCGTAGGCTGTCAGGCAGCGTGCCATGCACTCGCTCCACACGCCGATGTCCTTGCGGGTGTAGCCCACGATGGTGGGGTTGCCCGTGGTGCCGCTGCTGGCGTGGACGCGGATAATCTCGCTCTGCGGGGCAGCCTGCAGGCCGAAGGGGTAGTTGTCGCGCAGGTCCTTCTTCGTGGTGAAGGGCAGCTTCTTGATGTCCTCGATGGTCTGGATGTCATCGGGACGGATGTCCAGCTCCTGCAGCTTGTGGCGGTAGAAGGGCACGTTGTGATATACATACTCCACAATCTTGTGGAGCCTCTTTCCCTGGAGCGCGCTCATCTCGTCGCGGCTCATGCACTCTTTGTTTGGATTCCAAATCATGGTCTATTGTTGTGTCAGTTGTTTTCTGAGGCTGCAAAAGTAACAAAAAAACCGCATTCCACCAAACTTTATGCACAAAAATACAGTGCCAGTCTCTTTTTTGACACTGACACCGATTGTATTTCCACAGTTGAGGCTGAAAACTCCAAGTAACTATTCAGCGAATGACAATTTGGATACTGATTATTTATCAGATTCAAGTTTCTAGTTCCATTTTTACCACAGATTACACAGATTTCACAGATTTTTGCTGCGCATGGTTGTCGCTATTTCGCAGATTTTATCTTGATTTCACAGATTAGCTGCGCCGCAGGGAATCTGTGTCATCCAAATAGAATCGCGGCTAGGCCGCTAAAATCGAAAGAAAATCCCAGAAATCTGAGCAATCTGTGGTCGTTTTCATACTTCACAAAGATGAGTTATCAGATGTTCCTGAATGAACATGCTGATTTCCATTGTAAAGTTAGTGCTTGTAATTCAGTGAGAGCGTGTTGCCGTCATTGTAGAAGTAAATCCTAGTCTGGGTCTTTCACGTCCCCTGTTGTCGGGCGGGCAGATCGGGCACCGTTGTTGCTGTTGCCAGCCCCAAAGTACTTATAGAGTGCCTCA
>JAILFU010000043.1 GCA_024697405.1 Prevotella sp. | reverse complement strand
GAAGGCAAGACCGACGAGCAGGTTGCGATGGAAGGTTTAGAGACGATGGAGCAGTGGATGCGCGAACTGGGATTGGCAATGAACATCACCGACTGCGGTGCCAAACCCGAACTGATTGAGGAAATGGCCGATGCCTGTCCTATCTGTCAGGGTGGCTACTACATTCTGAATCGCGACGAGGTAGTGCAGGTGCTGAAAGAAAGCCTGTAAAAGTGAAAAGTGAAGAATGAAGAAGGTTCAGCTCGGCGGCCCGAAGGGGAAAGCCAATTTGCTACCGCAGTTAGTGCTATTGATGACAATGGCAACAGCAACAACGATATCGGCTCAGGGCGTGATTGATGTGCACTCACACATCATCACTCATGAGTTTGTGTCGGCTCTTGAAGCAGAGGGAAGAGTGATGGACGAGGGATTCCCACTGCCGAAGTACGACGTGGAGAACCATCTGAAGTGGATGGACGAGGCTGGTGTCGAGACATCAGTATTGACGTTGGTGGCTCCACAGCCAATAAGCCTCACCCCCAGCCCCTCTCCCATGGGAGAGGGGAGTGAATACTCAGCTGCCGACTTACAAGCGGATAAAGCAACTACTCCCCTCTCCTTGGGAGAGGGGTCGGGGGTGAGGCTTTTCTCCTTGGGAGAGGGGTCGGGGGTGAGGCTGCTGGGGATGGGTCTTTTTGTCCGCCTTGCCGAAATTGAGGTCTATCCGCAGTATCTGGAGGAATATCTCGCCTTTGCCAGTGAGGTGGATCGCCTCAGCATAGAGCGCGAGCCAGGTGTCATCTGCCTCTACCCGATGCAGAGTGCCGAGGATTCATGCCAGATTCGCATCCTCGAAATCTATGCCTCCGAGGAAGCCTATCAGCAGCATCTGAAGACCGACCACTTCCTGAGGTACAAGCAAGGCACGCTCCACATGGTGAAAGACCTGAAACTGCCCACCATGAAACCATTGGACCCGGAGACAATGAAACAGATATTTATAAAACAAAGATAACGATGCAAAAAGATATTCAAGAAACAAAGATAACGATGCAAAAGATTTTTTCATTTTTAGCAGCCATGCTGTTCTGCTGCTGTTCAGCTGATAATGAAGTGAAGGCAGAGGTGCCAGCAAATACTGGTAAGACGCTTGTGGTATATTACAGCTACACAGGCAACTGCCGCGAGATAATTAACACGCTGACCAGTCAGATGGAGGCTGACGTGCTGGAGATCCAACCTGCTGAAAAAGGACTCAGGTACGAGGCGAACAACTATGCCCTTGGTACGCAGTTGCTTAATGCCATCAAGGCCAATCCCAACGATGCCAACAGTTACCCTGCCATTGCCCCTGTGACCACGTCGCTCAGCGACTACCAGAACATCATCATTGTCACCCCGCTTTGGTGGAGTCAGATGGCTGCCATCATGCAGACCTATCTCTTCCAGAGTGCTTCACAGCTGGCTGGGAAACACGTCGGCATGATTGTGTCGAGCCATTCGAGTGGTATCAGTGGCGTGGTGGCAGATGCCAAGCGACTGTTGCCCGATGTCACATGGATGGGCGATGCCCTGTGGATCAACGCCAGCAACCACGGCCGTCGTGCCTCGCTGATAGAAAACTGGCTCAAGACTTTGATTTTCGCTGAAGAAAAAACGACTATGGATAAGATGTTTATCACCATTGACGGGCTGACGCAAAGCGTTACGCTGGTGGACAATGCCGCAACTCGCGAGTTGGTTGCTGCACTACAGAGCACTCCCATAACGGTATCGCTCAACGACAACGATTTCGAGATATGGGGTTCGTTAGGCAGAACGCTGACAACAAGCAACCAGCAGATGACTGCACAGCCTGGGGACATCGTACTCTATAACGGCAGCAACATCTGCATCTTCTATGCCAGCAACTCTTGGAGCTATACCCGCTTGGGACATATCGACGGGCTTTCAGAAAGCGAGCTTCGCACGTTCCTGAAGGCAGGCGAGAGCAACATCAGTGTGACTTTATCGCTGGCAAAGGCTACAGGCATAAGAAGCCTCAACAGCCTCACCCCCAACCCCTCTCCCAATGGAGAGGGGAGTAAATACTCTTTGAACGGTCAGAAGGTAAGCAATCCTTCGAAAAGTATTTATATCAAAAACGGTAAAAAGATAGTATTATGAGAACAATATTCATCGCAATGCTGTTGGGCGGGATGCTGGCAGGTTGCACAAACAACGACAAACAAACTACTAATAATGACATGAAACAGGAACTGGAATTGACGCAGGAGTGGGACAAGGTGTTCCCGCTGAGCGAAAAGGTGAACCACAAGAAGGTGACGTTTAAGACACAGTATGGGCTGACACTGGCTGCCGACCTGTATGCCCCCCTCAATCCCCCCGAAGGAGGAAAGATGGCTGCGCTGGCCGTCAGTGGTCCTTTCGGTGCCGTGAAGGAGCAGTCGAGCGGACTCTATGCCATGAAGATGGCGGAGCGTGGTTTCGTGGCGCTGGCCTTCGACCCTTCCTATACGGGAGAGAGCAGCGGTGAGCCGCGTCGCACGGCTTCGCCCGACATCAATACCGAGGACTTCATGGCCGCCGTTGATTTCTTGTCGAAGCAGGACAATGTAGATGCTGAGAAGATTGGCATCATCGGCATCTGCGGTTGGGGAGGCATCGCCCTGAATGCTGCCGCTGCCGACACCCGCATCAAAGCAACCGTGGCCTCCACGATGTATGATATGACACGCGTCAGCGGCAATGACTACAACGATGCTTTCGACGTGGAAGAGGCTCGCCACAAGAACCGCGAGAACCTCTCCAAGCAGCGTCTCGCTGACCCCAACGCGATGGCTGGTGGCGTGCTCGACACCGTACCCCCACAGGCTCCCCGCTTCGTACACGACTACTATGACTACTACAAGACTCCACGCGGCTATCACCCCCGCTCTGGCAACTCGAACGACGGCTGGCGCGTCATCGGTACGCAGGCATACGCCAACAGCCGTTTCCTCTACTACATCAACGAGATTCGTTCTGCAGTCCTCGTGATTCACGGTGCCGATGCCCACTCGCGCTACTTTGGCGAGGCCGCCTATCACTACATGGTGGAGGGACGTGCCGAGGGCTACAAGTTCGTGGGTGAAACCAACCCCAATCCTGAGAACAAGCAGTTGCTCATCATCCCCGATGCCTCACATTGCGATCTCTACGATGGCGGCTACGAGGAGAAAGCTGGTCAGGGACAGCCCAAGAACATGATTCCTTGGGACACGTTGGCAGCGTTCTTTACCAAGAATTTGAAGTAATTCCACCACAAGCTTCAGGCGAGTGGAGTGAGCCTGTAGGCGATGCAGCCTATCAGACTCTATACTAATAAATGCAATAGGGGAGCGGTATTCAAACTATGCCGCTCCTCTATTACATCTTAAAATAAGGATTAACGCTTGTCGGGTACACCATAGTCTATCCAGCGTTCCTGGGGGTAGTAGCCCTTCAGCGTCTTTTTCTTCTCTGCGTAGGCATCCTTCACTCGAGCCATCACGGTGTTCATCTGCTTAACCTTTGGAGCCAGTTCCTCGCGCAGACGATCGACCTCTGCATTGGAAGCTGCCAGTTCGTTGACGGCCTGCTCCATTGCGTTGATCTCATCGTTGGTGACGCCACGCTCACCCATTTCCTTGACATGACGGCGCAGACCCTCTAAGAGGCTGCGAGTCTTCTCAATCTGAATCTCTACTGTCTTTGACATAATACTGTTGTTTTGAAAGAATGTAAGTTAATTCGCGTTACAAAATTAACAAAAAAAGTCAATTTAACGAACGCTACAGACCATCACTTTTTCGATTTTTTAAGACGCTGCAAGGGCTGTGTTTAACGTTTGTTTGCCTTGCAATTGCCTTACGATGATGTTGCTCAGATTCTTCAGCTTTGGTATCTTCTTGTAACAGCATTGTAACATCCGTGTAACGGGGGCGTAACAAGATGCCATTACCTTTGTCGTCGAAAACGGCGAAGATGCTCATGCTCGGCAAAATGCAAACAAGTTTGCTTTTTGCTCTCGCTTAACCGCATCATTGTAAAGACAAAGGAAATGGAATTGATTATCAACATCTTTTCGCTTGTGGGCTCGCTGGCGTTGTTCCTCTTCGGAATGAAGACAATGTCGGAGGGCCTTGAGAAGTTTGCGGGCGACCGCCTGCGCAGTATTCTGGCGGCGATGACCAAGAACCGTGTGATGGGCGTGCTGACGGGCGTGCTCATCACGGCACTCATCCAGTCGTCGAGTGCCACAACGGTGATGGTGGTGAGTTTTGTGAATGCAGGACTGATGACGCTTACCCAGAGTATTGGTGTCATCATGGGTGCCAACATCGGTACGACGGTGACGGCATGGATCATCTCGGCTGTGGGGTTCAAGGTGAACATCGCGGCCTTTGCCATCCCCCTGCTTGCCATCGGAATGCCGCTCATCTTCAGTGGCAAGGGCAACAGGAAGAGCATCGGTGAGTTCATCTTCGGCTTTTCGTTCCTCTTCATGGGCCTGGCGTTCCTGCAGGAGGCGGCTACGGCCATGAACATTGGCGACCTGGTGGCGGGTATGCTGGCTCACGTGCCGCAGGACTCGTTCTTCACCATCCTGTTGTTCGTCATCGTGGGTGCGCTGGTGACGATGATTGTGCAGGCTTCGGCCGCCACGATGGCCATCACGCTGATGCTCTTCGGCATGAACATCCCCGGCTTCGGCTTCGAACAGGCTGCTGCCTTGGCGATGGGTCAGAACATCGGTACGACGATTACCGCCTTCATGGCTTCTCTCACTGCCAACACGCAGGCTCGCCGTGCCGCCTTGGCCCACATGTTCTTCAATGTGTTTGGTGTGGTGGTGTTCCTCATCGTGTTCTATCCTGCTTGCCATGCCGTGAGCTGGTTGGTGGATGATGTGTTGGGTGGTGGCAACGACCTCTACAAGCTCTCGGCCTTCCACACCGCCTTCAATATCATCAATACGCTGTTGCTCATTGGCTTCGTTCGCCAGATTGAGACGCTGGTGTGCAAGGTGCTGCCGATGAAGGCACAGGAAGAGGACTATCGCCTGAAGTTCATCAGTGGCGGTCTGCTCTCGACGGCCGAG
>JAILFU010000040.1 GCA_024697405.1 Prevotella sp. | reverse complement strand
CTCATCAAGAATGCCTACGAGAGCGGTGCCACCGAAGTGGAACTTTCCATGCAACCACTCCCCTCCCTGCAGGGAGGGGCAGGGGGCGGGTCCTTAATCCGCGTAAAAGACAACGGCAGCGGCATGTCGCCTGATGTCGTTGACCATGCTTTCATTCCCTTTTTCACCACCAAGCCCAATGGTACTGGCATCGGCCTCAGTCTCTGCCGCCAGATTATACTCAAGCACGGCGGTACCATCCGCGTGGAGAGCGAGGAAGGCCGCGGCACAACCATCAACATCAAGCTGTAATCTTGTGCTTTTCCGCACACCTTCGAGCGTATGCGCACACTTCGACAAAATCGTTGCTTTTGTATCTTGCTGGTTACCAGTGTCTTCGTGTTTTGGCACGGTTGTTGATATATAGTGATGTAAACAATAACATCAAGTCATTAATGAAACAAGCATTTCGCATCATTACCCGTATGAAAGGCTACACGGCGCTGTCGCTGCTCGGCCTTATCATCAGCCTGAGCGGCACCGTCATCATCAGCCGCTACATCTATCAGGAGTGGACCATCGACAGGTTCATGCCCAATCTGGACCGTACCTTCCTCTGCTGCTGCCAATATGTAGGAGAAGGAGAATGGATGTCGATGGAGACCTACGACCCCAACCATCAGGACTGCTTCGTCTCGCCTGTCAAGAACCAGAGCGACGTGGAGTGCTGGACTGATGTGCGTCTTCGCTCCATGTACGTTGTCACGCCAGAGAAGGGCGAGACCTTCTATCCTTCTGCCGTCAGCGTCGATTCCGCTTTTACGCAGGTCTTTCCGTATGAAACGGTGGAAGGGACGCTGGTACTGCGGACCAAAGGCCAGTGCATCGTGAGCGAGGAGCTGGCCGCACGGCTCTTCCCTGGCGAGAGCGCCGTGGGCAAGACCGTCAACGCGGGTGAAGAAGGCGACGTGAATACTATTGTGGGCGTGTTCCGTCAGCCCGACAGCAAGACGAGCTTCCGCTTCGATATTGCCGACTATGCCGACGAGGACTTCTATGCCCCTCAGAACAGCATTAGCATCGGAGTCGTCCGCCTGCGTGAGGGGGCCAACGTGAGTGACTACAACAAGCGGCAGCCTGAGCAGCGGTTGTCCATGTTCAGCGACAAGCCTGTGCGCTATGGACTTCAGCCTTACACGCAGGAATTGCAGAAGCATCTCTCCAAAGGCTATTGGAGCGAATATGCCTGTGTTGTCCATAATGCATCAGCTGCCCACTTGTGGATGCTGCTGTTCGTGGCCATGCTGTTGCTGTTCGTGGGTTTGTTCAACTTCGTGAACCTCTTTGCCGTCATGCGCTCCCACCGCCGCCATGAGCTGCATGTGCGCCGTCTCTTCGGTGCCTCGCGCTGGGATGTCTTTGGCCAGCTCTATGCCGAGACGTTCCTCGTGGCCGTCCTCACCATGATTGGCGTGTGGACAATAGTGGAGCTGGCAGAGCCGCTACTCGCCACCTATTATAATATAGAGGTGATGCCACAGTGGAAGTTCGATGTGGGGCTGACAGCCATTGTAGTCTTTGGACTTCCCTTGATTGCCAGCTGCATTCCAACCCGCCGTGAAGTATCAGCGAAAGGTCTATTCAATCTCCCCTCCCTTGGGGAGGGGTTGGGGGTGGGTTGTCAGTTCTTCATCTCCCTCTCCCTGCTCACCGTCAGCATCTATTTCATGCGCCAGCTGCACGCGATGCTGACTGCCGACCCCGGCTTCCGCACCAAGGGGCTGCTCACCGCCGTCATCTACCCGCCGTCGAACCGAGGGTCGTGGTCACAGGAGGAATTTTATGCCATGATTGAGAGGAAAAACAGTCAGACGGAAGTCGTGCGACAACGACTGCAGGCATTGCCCTATCTGAAAGGCATCGACGCTGATGAGGGTTTCATCAATAGCAGTTTCCCCATCAAGCTCGTCGACGGCAGAAGCGTTGACGTTCTGTACATCACGGGTGGGGCGGCAAGGATGTACGACCTGAAACTGATAGAGGGCGTTTTGCCCGACGACAGCTTGTCTATATACGACTATGCCTGTGTGGCCAATGAGGCAGCCATCAAGGCGTTAGGCATCAAGAACCGCGAGACCGACTTGGTGCAGTTTGCCGACCGCATCTTCATTACTGCTGCACACGAGAAAGACAATCCGCCCTACCGCATTGTGGGCGTGGTGCGCGATTTCAATATTGGCCGACAGTCGGAGCCAGTGCGCCCCCTGCTGCTGATGTTCTCGGACTGGCAGAAGGACTATCTGTTTGATGCCCGTCAGATGGAGGGGCGCAACTACCTGTTCGACGTCGCCGAAGGGCATGAGGACGACATCATTAGCGAGCTGAAGGAGATAGAGAAGGAATTGTTCGGCACCACAGAATTGAAGTATCAATGGGTGGAAGACAAGCGGCAGGAACTCTACCGCGAGGACCAACGCACCGCCCGCATTTTCGTCACCTTCTCGCTCCTGGCCATTGCCGTGACGTGCCTCGGCGTGCTGGGCCTGATGATGTTCGACGTGCGCCGCCGCTTCCGCGAGATAGCCCTGCGCAAGGT
>JAILFU010000024.1 GCA_024697405.1 Prevotella sp. | reverse complement strand
CCGATGAGTTCACCATCGAGGACGTAGTGCGCTGCTTCAACCTTTCAAGCGAGGGTGCCGCCCGTATGAAGATCAAGCGGTTGCAGAGTGACCACCTCATCGAAAAGCTTGGTGACGGCAGGAAGGCAGGAACCTCGAAGTCAAGCTATCGAAAGACGGGAAACCTGATGCTGTAATGTACCATTGTACCATTGTACCATTTTGAACGTTGAACATTTGCTACCGCCATACCTGCTAACGGGGACAGCGGTAGCAAATTTTCAATGTTCATCAAGGCCTCTCTCGGCTATGCACTCCATTTCGACAAGCCATGCCGGACGGCAGACTTTGGCGTGGGTGATGATGTGGGGCACGGTGGGGAAGGCTTGCTGCATGTAGGCTTCGATGGCCTCGGCATCGGCAAGGTCGCGCAGATAGATGATGAAGTACTTGACGTCGCTCATGGTAGCACCGCCGTCGGCGAGCAGGGCACCGATGTTCTGGAGCAGCCTTTCGGCCTGACGGGTGACATCGCCGACGTTGATGACCTCTCCGTGACAGTTGATGCTGGCCGTACCCGAGATAAAGTACTCGTACTTCTGGGGCAGGGTGATGCGTGCTCCGCGTTCGAAGGCCACCCCGTATTCGTGAGTGGGGTTCAGGTGGTCGAGGGCTTTCAGGTAGAGTATGTCTTGGGGACGGACGCCAGGTGCGGTCAGGAAGTCGATGGCTACGCATACGTTCTTGCCCATAGCCCGTCCGCCGATGCCTGTGCTTGCGATGAAGTGGGTAGCGGTAGTGAGGCCGTGCTGGCGGAACACGTCGTTGCGGGCTTTTACTACGCCGTCGTAGTTGGTATCGATGTCGCGGACGTAAATCCACGTTCTGACGCAATGCTCCTTCAGGCTGAGGCCCTGGGCTTCGAGGAGTGCCAGGTACTTGTCGAACAGCATGATGGTCTGCATGTAGGAGCCAAAGTTCATGACTTCTTCGTCGGTGAGTCTCAGGCTGTGCATGGTGAAGGCCTCGGGCTCGTCGGTAGTCTTGAGCAGGAGTCCGATTTTGGCACCTCCGATGGGCGACTGCTGTATGACGGTGCAGGCTGCCTGACTGAGGTGGCGGGTCATAAGCGGCGACTGTCGCAGCTCTTCTTCCTGGTTGGAAATGTCGCTGAGGAAGACTTTGGTGTAGCTGAGGGTGCGTTGCTGCTGGCGCTCAGCCTCCAAATAGTCGTCCACTCGCTTTTCGATTTCTTCAAGGCGCTGGGCAAAGAGTCCTCGGCCTGCATCGGTTAGTATTTCGTAGTGATTCATTCTCTCTTTTTGACGGTTAATCTATCTTTATTTCTTCAGTTTACCCACATACTTCACTGCGTCGCCGTTGCTGTTTTTCAGCAGGCGGGCAAAGTCCTGTGGCTTCACATCGACGGGGCCTTTCATGAACTCCGGTATGTTGTAGCTCTTCATGAACTGGCGGTGGTAGTCGGGGTCGGCCTGCGGCAGCTCGAACGGCTTCGAACCTCGCCCGTCGGCATCGATGTGGGCTATGAAGGGGCGTGTGTATCCTCCGTCGTCGCGCCTGCTGCTGAAGATGACCCATCGGCCGTTGGACGACCAGGAGTGGTAGCTCTCGGTATCGGCAGAGTTGATTTCGTCCATCGGGCGGATGCTGCCGTCGGCCAGGTTCATGAGGCAGAGGTCGGCCTCATGGTGCCAGATGTGGAACACGCCGTAGTTGCCGATGGTGAACATGAGGTAGCGTCCGTCGGGCGACACTCGTGGCAATGTGACACTACGGCCGAGGCTGTCGGCACGGTACACCAACTGGCGCGGGCCGAACGTATAGGTGTCGGTATCGAACGACTTCTTGTAGAGGTTGTACTTTATTTCCTTGGCCCGCATGATGACTTCCCTGTCGTGGCTGGCGGTGTCGCGGAACTCGAAGTGGGCGCTGCAGTAGTAGAGGGTCTTGCCGTCGGGTGCCCAGCAGGGGAAGACCTCAAACTCGGTAGTGTCGTTCTCGATGTTGGTGACCTCGTTCTTCTGCACGTCGTAGGCTATGAGGTCGCTGGCCGAGTCGAACACCTCGATTTTGTTCAGGTTACGGGTGTGGAAACTCTGACCCGTATTGTTGGTGGAGTAGACGATGAGCGGCAGCCAGGGGTGCCATGCGGGGTAGACACCTGCCGAGAGGATGGAGTCGTTGCGCATGTTGATTTTGCGCAACTGGCCATTGTAGCTGATGACGGTGCCGCCGTCCTTCTGTCGGGCGTGGAACTGCATGCGGTTGGGGTCGTACTGCTGATAGTTGTGGCAGTTGACGCATTGTCCGCTAAGTTCGGTGCTGCAGAGCATGTTGTCGACCATCACCCGCTCATCGTAGTTCTCCAAGCAACGCTGGTTGAGCGTCAGTTCCTCGTAGGTGACGTAGGAGGGCGAGATGAGACGGTAGCTGATGTAGGGGTCGATGCTGTCACCAGACACGTAGATGCTGAAGGGCTTGTAGCGGCTCCATTGCTCGCCTGAGCGGACAAACACTTCGACGCTCATCGCTTTCCCTGTGGCATTGGCAGTCAGCGTATGCCACTGGTCCATATCGGGCTGCACCTTGTCGCCGCCGCACACCACCTCGGCATCGCCGGCACGAAATCGTGCCACCACTTCGTCGGCCTTACCGTCCCACTCGAACGTCAGGGGCGCAATGTTCAGGGGCACCGTCACGTCGCAATAGTCGGGGTATATCTTTGGAGCCTTGTTCACCTCGGCGAAGGTATCGGGCACGGTTGCATTGTGGCAGCCGGATAAAAGCAAAGAGGCAAACAGGCAAAAAGGCAAAGCACTTTTCACCATCCTCCTTACTCTACTTATCGTTACGCTTATCATAGTCTTGCTATTTTACTGTTACTTAATACAGCTTCTGGTTCCTGATGAGGAAATATTCGTAATAGAAGGTGTTGCCGAAGCGCGGATAGAACACCTTCTGCATCTGGGTCTCGCTCATTCCCTGGCACTTCTGGGCCAAATCCATGAAGTCCTTGTAGGTATTGACGACCGACTCGTCGAACGGCATGTGGCTGATGTCGACCTGATGCTCCAACTGCCCGTACAGATAGGCGGCTTCCTGGAAGTGGGTGGGCATGTGCTGGCCCTGATGGCTGTTGGCATACTGGAAGAAACGCGACCAGAAGGTCTGGATGTCCTTCGACCACAATGCCGAATACATGGCCTGCTCCTGATACAGAGGGTCGTTGCTGCCCGTATATAGGAACTGGTTCATCAGGAAGAACTCCACCAGCGCATTATCGCTGGCCAGCATGTCGTCGCTCTGCATCAGGTGCAGTATAGGGCTGAACTCCTTGTCATCCGCGAGGGCCTTCCTGTCGCCCAAGAAACGCTCGTAACGCTCGGCCCACTCCCGATGGTAGCGCGTGTGCTTAAGCATGTCAATGTACTTGCGTGCCACACGGTCCTCGCCGTTGACTAACGAGCAGCGCACGAGGTATTTCACGTACTCGGCCCGCCAGCCCATCTCCACGCCGTCCTCTAAGCACCAGCGATAGCAGAAGTTCAGCTGGCCGTAATGGTAGTAGACCGAGCGGCCTACCACCTGCGTCATACGCACCATGATAGGCGTGTCGCTGGCTTTGGCACCCGTCTTGTAGTGGTACATCTGGTCGCCCTGACGGCCCAGCCGGAACAGGGCCAGGTTCTTCATCATGACAATGGAGCGCGTAGGCTCGTCGTCACAAATGGCAGCCTCGGCCAGCACGCCTTCCCAGTTGAGGTCCTCCATCAGCCGCTGCATGCGCAGTTCCTTGTGGAAGTTATAGTCCTTGTACCAAGCTTGGTAAACGCCAAAGACCAGCACAGCCAGGACAACAACCTGACAGCCTGCCCATATCCAGAGACGCGACACGGCACGCTGGCGGCCACGCTTGTACATCGCAGCCATTGCTACCAGCGAGGCTACCAATATATAATAAGGTATATAGTAGTCGGCCGTCTCCTTGTCGAGCACGAAGAGGGGCAGTCCCGTCACGTAGATGTTCTCCAGACTTGTCTGGCAGAACACGTAGTTGTAGTAAAACAGCGGCAAGAAGCCTATGGCCAGCAGCGCCACGACAGTAGCCACGATGCGCCCCACAAGCCGCATGTCCTCCAGCCGCCACGCGAGCACCGCCATGAGTCCCGCCGAGACCAGTCCGTAGAAACCTATCAGGGGATAGAGCACCGCCGTTGAGACGGCAATGAAAAGCTGGCGCAGAAAAAACTTGTCAGGCAGCAGCCGGAACAGCCAGACGCAGGCCACAGCGACGGTCGTGCCGATGGTGGCGGCAAAGAAATGGCCGCGCAGCTTCAGGTAGTACAGCCAGTAGCCCAGGTCGACGTCGGTGACAAGCAGCGCTGCCACAGGAATCAGCAGCACCACCGCCCACTTCACAGGCACACGGAAGGTGCGCCCCGTCACCCACATCAGCAACGCCCACCACAGGCAAAGCAGGGTGACGCCTAACCACTGGTGGTAGAAAAATTCCGTGAAATAGGTGCCTACCCACGTCAGCAACCATCCCGACGTCACCATCTGCTGCTTCAGAAACAGCGGCGTGTCGAGAAACAGGTTCAGCTCCTGTACTTTCCACAGGTACTCACTCTCGTATGTCAGCAGGCACCATGCCGTCGCCACAAGTGCAGCCAACAGGATGACTGGCCCCACCAGTCTCAGTTTTTCCTTCATAATTCACCTTTAGAGCTTACAGAGCGCAAAATTACTAAAAATTCTCCACCCTGCAAAGTGTTAGGTACAAAATCGGGGAAATATTAACATTCGCTCGCTTTTCGTAAGTTTATCGGGGAAAATGAAACGTAATTCTAAATTATTTCGTATCTTTGCAACGTCAATGTGCGAAAAGTATGGAACAATATGTGAATGACGCAGTGGAACTGCTGAAACGGCTGATAGCCACCCCCTCGGTAAGCCGAGACGAGGGAAGGGCAGCCGACGTGATGGCTGAACATTTGAGAATGTGGGGACTGCCTTTCGGACGCGAAGGCAACAACTTGTGGCTGGGCTGCCCTGACTGGGACAACAACCGCCCCACGCTGATGCTGAATGCCCACATCGACACGGTGAAGCCCGTGGCAACGTGGACACGCGACCCTTACACGCCAAGCATTGAGGACGGCGACACGCTCTACGGACTGGGCGCGAACGACTGCGGCGGCGGCTTGGTGGCCACGCTGCAGACTTACCGCATCATGCTGGGAGGTGCCCGCAACTACAACCTGCTGTGGGTATGCTCGGCCGAGGAGGAGGTGTCGGGCAAGGACGGCTTCAGCCGCGTGCTGCCCCTGTTGCCGAAAATAGATGTGGCCATCGTCGGCGAGCCTACCGCCATGCAGCCTGCTACGGCCGAGAAGGGACTGATGGTCATCGACGGCTACGTACACGGAGTGAGCGGTCATGCCGCCCGCGAGGAGGGGGTGAACGCCATCTACGAGGCGTTGGACGACCTGCAATGGCTGCGCGACTACAAGTTCCGCAAGTCGAGCCCGCTGCTCGGCCCGACGAAGATGACGGTGACCGTTGTCGAGAGCGGCATCCAGCACAATGTGGTGCCCGACCTGCTGCACTTCGTCCTCGATGTGCGCACCAACGAATTCTACCAGAACGAGTTCGTATTTGAGTTCCTGCGCAAGCACCTGAAGAAATGCGAGCTGAAGGCCCGTTCCTTCCGGCTCCACTCGTCGAGCATCTCGCACGACCACCCGCTGGTGCAGCGCTGCCTGCAGATGGGCAAGACGCCCTTCGGCTCGCCCACACTCAGCGACCAGGCGCTGATGCCGTTCCCGTCGCTGAAGTTAGGCCCTGGCCAGTCGTCGCGCAGCCATAGTGCCGACGAGTTCATCCGCATTTCCGAAATCCGCGACGCCATCAGTATGTACGTGCGGCTGCTCACGGGCCTGCATCTGTAACTTTTTGGGTGGAATTGTTGGCTGTCTCGGATTTTATGATTACTTTTGCAGCCGAAATAAGAAAAGCAAGGAAATGTTAGAGGTAAGAAATCTGCGCGCCAGGATTGGCGACAAAGAGATATTGAAGGG
>JAILFU010000023.1 GCA_024697405.1 Prevotella sp. | reverse complement strand
GCACCATTCGCACAGCACGAGTGAGAAAATCCACTGGGTTTAACATAAATTTGACAAGTTGCGGAATGCCGATAAACAAAGGCGTTCTGACGATTGAAGCATCATAAAATGCTAGTAATAGCAGGGGTGGGAAACTTTAGTGAAATATCTTTTCCACAATTAGTGACTCCTCTCCTCCACGATTAGTGACTCCTCTACTCCACAATGGGTGTCTTAAGTGGTAGAAATCGCTGGAAGCCCTAATAAAACCTTGGGAGAACCATTTACACCATTTGCACCAAACCGAAATGTCACTTTCGCTGCCTCTCAGTCTCTTCGCGTTTGGCCTTGTAGAAACGGTCTACGAAGTCCAGCTGTTCGCGGTTGGGGCGCATGATGAGCGATGCTCCGTTTGCGAACTGCATCGTAGTAGGCTTCGTGTCGTCGAACGTGGGCCAGTAGGGCAGCCCCTTCCCGTTGGGGTTGCCTGTCTTTGCGAAGTTCACCCAGTACTGCTGCATGATCTCGGCAACGGCAGCCTCGACAGGGTATTTGTCGGGCTGCATGAGGAACTCGCCGTTCAGGTAGAGGATGTCGTCGGCATGGGCCACGCCGCGCCGACGGGGGTCGCCGGAGAAGCTGCGCGTGGAGGGCTGGGCGAGGTAGGCGGCGTAGGCTGCGCTCTTGCCCGTCTTCGACTGAAGATTCACCCAGGCGAAGGAGGGCCAGGCGAAGCCCATGTCGCGGAAGGCGTCGCTGTTGCCGTGCCAGGCTTCGTCGTCGGTATTTCCGGGATAGACCTTCAGGGCTTCGTCGGCAAAGGAGCCGAAGACGCTGCGTGCCTGCTTCTGATAATCCTCGGCCTTGATGTTGCCCGGGGTGAAGAGGGCACCCTCGTCGCTGTTGGTCATCACGATGACGGGCACGTCGTTGTATTCGCCGCGCTCGTAGAGACGGTACTGGTCGTCGCAGATGACATAGCCGTCGACGCAGGGCCAGAAGCCGCCGAAGCCCACGTTGCCGTCGCAGAGCGACATCGCGTCCATCTTGCGCAGCTGTTTGAGGCTCTTCTTCTTCAGATGCTTCTGGAAGGCCAGTCCCTGCTGTTCGGCTCCCTTCTGCGAGGCGTCCATGCCTAGGGTGCGCGGCTGGTCGCGCCACGGGGCGAAGGAACCGCCGCTCTGGCTGATGCAGCGGTGGAACAGGCCCTTGGCCAGGGGCGAGGCACAGAGGATGCTGCAGCTGATGGCGCCGGCCGACTCGCCGAAGATGGTGACGTTAGCAGGGTCGCCGCCGAAGCTGGTGATGTTGCGCTGCACCCACTGCAGGGCGAAGAGCTGGTCGAGCAGACCGTAGTTGCCGGAATGGCCGTCGGCCGACTCTTTCGTCAGTTCGGGATGGGCCATGAAGCCGAGTGCTCCCGTGCGGTACTCCACGCTGACAATGACCACACCGCGCATGGCAAGATGCTTCCAGAGGTCGCCGCCGTAGTGCTCGGTCTGGAAGCCGCCGCCGTGAATCCATACCATGACGGGCAGACGGTCGGCTGTGCTGTGGGCGGGCGTGGCGATGCCCAGGTACAGGCAGTCCTCGCTCATCATGTCGGCCGTGCGGCCGGGACGTGTGGGCTGGGGCGGCCAGGGGCCGAAGGTCTCGGCCTTGAGCACACCCTCCCAGGGAAGGGCTGGCTGGGGCGCACGCCAGCGAAGGTCGCCCACGGGGGGCGCTGCGTATGGGATGGCTTTATAGACGGCGAGCGGTCCGTCGGCTGTGCCCTCCAGGTCGCCTGTCTCTACATGGGTCTTCAGGAGCGGCTGCCCCTGCACTCCGGTGGCTGCCATGATGGCGCATAGCGCCAAGGCGATGGCTACGGTCAGTCTCTTCATTTCTTTACTATCTTTTTACCGTTCATGATATAGATGCCTTTTCGCAACTGAGCGTTGGGCGTCGTGGACGAAGTGCCGACGCGGCGGCCCTGAAGGTCGTAGACGGCGTCGGCTGCGTCGTGCTGCAGGCGGGGCGTCTCAATGGCATTGGGGGTGTAGTCGTCGTTGTTGGTGAGATAGATGTCGTCGACCTTGATGTCCTGTCCTCCCGTTCCCCAGAAGCAGACGATGCGGATGTTCTTCGTGTCGAGCGACTGGCCTTTCTTGTCGCCGTCGGTATATTTCGCCGTCTTCAAGTTGACCACTATCTGCTTCTTCGAGCCGAAGTCGGGGGTGGCGCAGCAGGAGCTCCAGATGCTGCCCTCTGTGAAGATGTTCAGGTGCGACTGGCTGCTGGTGGCCTTGAGCTTGACGACGAGGTACTTATAGGCCGACATGTCGGCGCCGTTGGTGTACTCCCAGCCCATCTGTCCCCATTGTCCCGGACGGAAGGTGTGGGTGGACTCGGTGTATTTCCCCTGGCCGAAGAGCGATGTGTTGATATACTCGGCAGCGAAGGGGAAGAAGGTGCTGCGCACGGAGAATGTCGCCGTCAGCTCGTTGCCCAGCGGGTCGGTGTAGCTGGCATGTGCGTGGGCGGTGCCCTCGCTGAGTCCGCGTATGCGGCCGTCACGGATGTCGATGACGCCCTCCTGGTCGATGGTGTAGCGGGCCTGGGCGGCGACGTTGTCTGTATGGCCGTCGCGGTAGGTAGCTGTCATGTTCAGCTGCGTGCTGTTGCCCACCATCACCTCGAAGCCGGAGCCTTCGACGGCAAGCTGCGCTGCGGTGAGCATGTCCTCGTTGAAGCCCTCGAAGTCGGCGGGATAGAAGGTGGCCTCGTCGAAGCTGTCCTCGGTGGAGAACCAGTCGAAGTCGGCATAGCCTTGTGGGTCGGCCAAACTGCCGGAATGATAGCAGAAGAGGCCGAAGCGGGCGCCGACGAAGACGCTGAGGTTGAAGCCCAGCGAGGTCTGCTGGCCTAGCTTGGTGTAGGTCTGGTTGTCGAGGGAATAGTAGAAGTCGGTCTTGCTGGTGCCGTAGGTGACGGCAGCCCGTAGGTAGACGATGCTGTCGATGTCGACGGCCTTCACCTTCGACGCGGGGGTGAAGTTGCTGTTCGTGGTCAGCTGGTCCTGCCACCAGACAATCTGCTTCTTGCCGTCCTTCACCTCCACGGCGATGGCGGCATAGGGGTCTTGGAGAATGCAGATGCCGGCACGGTCGCCCTCCTGCAGGTGCGACACGTCGAGCCGGACGGTGCCTGTGGAAGGTGTGGACGGCTTGTCGTGGAAGGCGAAGATGCGCTGGGTGAGCATGTTGCGGGCCTGCGTCAGGCGGTCGGCAGTGCCCGTAGTCTTCATGCGCAGCCATCCGGGGCGCTCAAACAGGCTCCACGCACCGTTGTCGGGGTTGTGGTTCCATTGCCATTGCATGCCTAGTGGATAGGAGCGGAAGTTGTCGTTGGCAGGCAGGGGGCGGCGGGGGTAGCTGGTGCCGATGGCAGGTTTGCTGAAGGTGGAGTAGGGCACGCCGTTGTTGCCCACCACGGGCCAGTCGTTCTCCCATCTGACGGGCTGCAGGTTGGGCATGCGGCCCAGGCAGCCGAGGTCTTCCTGCATGATGGTCCACCACTGGCCGTCGCCCTCGTCGGCCATCTCCTGGGTGGGGCTGGCAGGGACGAAGAAGAGGGCTCCCTGGTGCACGGTGTTCACCTTGCCGTTGATGGTCTTCTCCACCAGCATCTTCTCCTCGTAGGGGCCGAAGATGTTCTTCGAGCGGAAGACGGCCTGTCCCGAGGGCCAGCCGCCATAGGTGGCATAGATGTAATAGTAGTCGCCAATCTTGTAGAGGTGACTGCCTTCCAGCCCGTCCTTGCCGCTGATGACGTTTTTCTCCTGGATGTAGTTGAAGTCCTCGTCGAGCTCACACATCTGGATGTTGCCGATGCCGCAGGCAATGTAAATCTTGCCCTTGTCGAAGAGCATGCCGGGGTCGTAGTAGATGCGCGAGATGGGCTTCATGTCCCACTTGCCCTCCGGGTCGCTGGCCGAGAGGACAAAGCCTCCGGCATCGTTGCCGTTGATGAGGATGTAGAACTTGCCGTTGTGGTACTTCATGGAGCAGGCCCACATGCCTCTGGAGTAGGCGTTCTCGCCGCCCAGCAGCGAGTAGCTGTCCTTGGCCGAGAGCTGGGTGAGCGGCTGTGCGCAGTACTCCCAGTTCACCAGGTCTCTCGACTTCACGATGGTGGCTCCGGGGAAGTGGTGCATGGTGGTGGAGACCATGTAATAGGTGTTGCCCACACGGATGACATCGGGGTCGGGGAAGTCGGCGAAGATGATGGGGTTCTTGTATTTGCCGTTGCCCTGGTCGCTATGGCTGACGTTCTTGAAGTCGGCGTGGGGCCAGTCCACCTCATAGTATTCGGCATACCAGTCCATGCAGGCCTTGCCGCAGGCTTCCTCGTAGCCGTCGAAGGCAGGCACCACAGAGCCGTCGGCCAGCAGCTGGTCGACGTCGATGAGACAGCTCGTCCCCGAGAGCGTCATGGAGATATTGCCGAAGTGGTCGAGCATGGCCTTGTAGGCCTTGCCCCATTTCGAGGTGCTGCCTGTGGCCCATGTGCCCCAGTTCGACTCTACCCAGTCGCCGTGCTCGTTGTAGTGGCCGGTGCCCTCTTTCTTCGGGCTCCAGTCTACCTCGGTAATGATGACGGGGTTGGTGTCGACCACGGGCACCTGCTTGTGGAACTGCCGTATTTTGTTGTCGGGGTCGGGGGTGTCGTCGCTGCAGCCGTACCATCCGCAGTAGTCGTGGACGGCATAGCCGATGTTGTAGCCCTCGATGGGATAGGCGGCGTAGCTGGTGTAGTTGGCCTGCCAGCCCGTGCCCGGTGCCCAGATGACACCCGTGAACCCGTTGGCACGAATCTTGTCGACGATGGGCTGGAAGAAGTCGTGCAGCGCCTTCGGGTCGTCCTGTCCCTGGGCGTTCTTCAGCGACACAGGCTCGTTAGCCAGCTCGATGCTGATTTGTCCGGCATATTTCTTCACGGAGTCGTTCGAGGAGACGATGTCCCATACGGTCATCAGGTAGTCGTTGTAGTAGTCGCCTACCTGCAGCGAGCCGGGGCAGACACCCGGCGGACGCATCACGACGTACATGCCGTGGTTCATGGCTTTCTGAGCCAGGGGGACAAACAGGCTTTTCATGAAGGTCTTCAGTCGCGACGAACTGAAGCGCGAGATGTCGGCCTCGCCGCTCTCCTTGCCGTCGCTCTGCTTGTTGGGGTCGTTCGTCCAGGCAGGGTCCAGGTGGAGGCGGAACACGGTGCACTTGGCCTCTTCCATCCCCGTGAAGAGCTTCTCGAAATAGTTCAGGCATTTCTTAGCGCCTGTGGAGTTGTAGTCGGTGTTGGTGCCGTCCCACGGACTGCCCCAGCGCCAGCCGTTGAAATACATGTTGGGCGTGTCCATCACGCCGTGCAGCACCACGTGGTTGCCGTGCTGGTCCACCAGCCAGCGGCCCTCAACGCTCAGTGTGGGCAGCGGCTTCACGCCCTGTCCCCAGGTGCAGACAGCCATTATGGCTGTTATACAGGTAAGTAGAGTCTTTTTCATATTATTAAAGATAATGGTAGGATTCATAAAAAAAGGGTTAGAGGGAGCAGTTCCCTTTAACCCTCTATAGTTGTCATTTTTCGGCGACGGAATAGCTAAAGCTGTCCACGTCGACGTAGCCTCCTGTCTTCTTGGTGGTGTAGTTGAAGATGGCAAACTTCGAACCCATGAAGAAGCGGCGGTAGTCGAAGATCATGCGGTAGTTCTTCGTACCTATCTGCGTCCACTGCTGTCCGTCCAGACTGTAGAAGAAGTTGGCGGCATCGGTACCGCCACGCTCGCCGGGACGGAAGTCACCGTCGATGCGCAGACAGACCTGAGTGGTCTTGGTGCCGAGGTCAACTGTCTCCACCACCTTCTCCTCCACCTTGGTCACGGCCTTGTTGCGGTCGTTCAGGCTCACCTTCTGCTCGCTCATCTCCAGCGTGAGCTTCTTGCCGTTCTTCTTGACGGTGAGCACGCCGCTGTCGCCATTGAATGCGGAGAAGCCGCAGCAGTCGCCGTCCTTCATGTGCGAGATGTCGAGAGTGACATAGCCGGAGCATGTCGGTCCCTCCATGCGCTGGGTCAGCGTGTTAGGAGCCAGATAGAGGTTGGGCACCACGCGGGCTGTCTTCAGGCGGAGGAAGCCCGGTCGCTCGGTGAGGCTCCATGCCTGGTCAACGGGGTTGTGGTTCCACTGCCAGTGGAGGCCCAGCTTCGGCGAGGAGAAGTCGTCGGCACGGACGATGGCGGTCTCAGGCTGGTTGCTCTTGTAGGGGCGCATGATGGCGGGCACCTTGTAGTGCTCGTCGCCCAGCATGGGCCACCCGTCAATCCAGCGCACGGGCGACAGCGTCAGCACACGGCCCACGCCGCCACGGTCCTGGAACATGATGCCATACCAGTCGCCCTCCTCGGTGTCTACGATAGTGCCTTGTGCCAGATAGGAGAATCCGCCGAAGTCGCTCTCCAGGACGGTGTTCTTCTCCCACCGGGCGTTCAGGTCGGTTGTGCGGTAGCACACCTCGCGGCGATGGCGGCCGGGGGCGTAGACATGGGAGATGAGCAAAGCATAGTAGGTGCCGTTGTGCTTGATGACACGGGTGCCTTCCAGCAGGCCGCGCTCGTCGGACTCGCGCTGGAAGTAGTGGCGGAGGCTGCCCTCTACCACTCCCTTCAGGTCGCGTGTCAGCTGGCACATCTCGCCCGTTCCGAAGAAGACGTAGGGTGTGCCGTCGTCATTGAAAAACAGCGTGGCGTCGTGGAAATGACGCAGCCGCGAGTGGATGGTCCACGGACCCTCGGCCTTCGGAGCGGTGAAGATATAGGTGTCGCCCATGGCTCCAGCCTCGTTGGGCGCAAGCAGGGCCCAGAACTTGCCGTCGTGATACTTCAGCGACGTGGCCCACTGTCCCCGCCCGTAGACGGTGCCCAGCTCTTGGCTGTCGCCCTGCTGGTCGAGGGGCAGCGAGAAGGCGAGGTCGTACTTGGGCGAGTCTGTCAGCTTGTCGAAGATATAGCCCACGGTCTCCCAGTTCTTCAGGTCCTTCGATGCCATGACGGGAGCGCCAGGCATGAGGTGCATCGTGGTGGAAACGAGGTAGAAGGTGTCGCCGACACGGATGACGTCGGGGTCGGGCACGTCAGCCCAGAGCATGGGGTTTTTGATGGGCGGTGCAGGGTTTGCAGGGGAAACGGCCTCTGCAGTCTGAGCACTGGCCGCCACGCAGGACATGCACAACAACAGTGCAGTTAGTATTCGCTTTTTCATTGTCATAATCTACTTTGTTTAGTTTTTCCCTGTTCTTGTAAAAGCCCGCGTAGCGGATAAGCCTCAGAAGTTCTTCGTCTGCTCGGCCACCTCGGCGTTGATGCGGTCGATGAATGCCTGAATCGTCATTGAGGCCTGCTCGCCACCACCTTGCTGACGCATGGAGACGAGTCCCTCGGCCTCTTCCTTCTCGCCGACGATGACCATGTAGGGTATGCGCTTCAGCTCGTTGTCGCGAATCTTGCGGCCCAGCTTCTCGTTGCGCAGGTCAATGGTGCCGCGTACACCTTGCAGGTCGAACTCCTTGGCCACCTTCTTGGCGTAGTCGTTGTACTTCTCCGACAGCGGCAGGATGGCCACTTGGTCGGGCGTGAGCCACAGGGGGAAATGTCCGCTGGTGTGCTCGATGAGCACGGCGCAGAAACGCTCCATGCTTCCGAAGGGAGCACGGTGAATCATCACGGGGGTCTTCTTCTGGTTGTCCTCGTCGGTATATTCCAGCTGGAAGCGCTTAGGCAGGTTATAGTCCACCTGGATGGTGCCCAACTGCCAGCGGCGGCCGATGGCGTCCTTGATCATGAAGTCGAGTTTCGGGCCGTAGAAAGCAGCCTCGCCCAGCTCTACCTTGGCGTTGAGACCCTTCTCCTGGCAGGCCTCCTGGATGGCACGCTCGGCCAGCGCCCAGTCCTCGTCGGTGCCCACATACCTCTCATGGTTGTTGGGGTCGCGCAGCGAGATCTGAGCCTCAAAGTTGAAGCCGAAGGCAGAGAGCACGATGTCGATGATGTCCATCACGTTGAGGAACTCCTGCTTCACCTGGTCCTGACGGCAGAACAGGTGTGCGTCGTCTTGGGTAAATGAACGTACGCGCGTGAGGCCGTGCAGCTCGCCACTCTGTTCGTAGCGGTAGACGGTGCCGAACTCAGCGATGCGCAGGGGCAGGTCTTTGTAGGAGCGGGGCTTCCATGCGAAAATCTCGCAGTGGTGGGGGCAGTTCATCGGCTTCAGCAGATACTCTTCATCCTCCTCGGGAGTGTGGATGGGCTGGAACGAGTCCTTGCCGTAGTGATCCCAGTGGCCGGAGGTGACGTAGAGGTTCTTTGAACCGATATGCGGCGTGATAACCTCTTGATAGCCAAAACGCTTCTGAACTTTGCGCAAGTGATCCTGCAGGCGCAGACGCAGCTCAGTTCCCTTCGGTAGCCAGATGGGCAAGCCCTTGCCCACCTTGTCGCTGAACATGAACAGCTCCATCTCCTTGCCAATCTTACGGTGGTCGCGCTTCTTGGCCTCCTCGAGCATGAGGAGATATTCGTCGAGCATCTTCTTCTTCGGGAACGAGATGCCATAGAGGCGCTGCAGCTGCTGTTTGGTGGCATCACCGCGCCAGAATGCACCGGCAACAGAGGTCAGCTTGATGGCCTTGATTTCACCAGTATCCATGAGGTGCGGGCCTCGGCAAAGGTCGGTGAAGTTACCCTGTGTATAAGTAGTTATGGTGCCGTCTTCCAAGTCCTGCTCGATGTGCTCGCACTTGTATGTCTGACCGTCGGCGGCAAATGCCTTCAAGGCGTCGGCCTTGGCCACCTCGTGGCGCACCACGGGTTCTTTCTTGCCGGCCAGCTCCTTCATCTTCGCTTCTATGGTGGGGAAGTCGCTCTCCTTGATCCTCTCTCCGTCGGGCAGGAGTACGTCGTAGAAAAAGCCATTCTCCACGGCAGGGCCGAAACCGAACTGAACGCCGGGATACAACTCCTTGAGCGCCTCAGCCAGCAAGTGGGCACTGGTGTGCCAGAAGGTGTGCTTGCCCTGCTCGTCGTCAAACTTATAGAGCTCAATCTTGGCGTCCTCGTTGATGGGGCGGTTCAGCTCTACGGTCTCGCCGTTCACTCCGCAACTTACAACGCTGCGTGCCAGAGCCGGTGAGATGCTCTCGGCAATCTGAAGTCCCGTCACGCCCTGTTCATACGAGCGAACAGATCCGTCGGGAAAGGTAATGTTGATCATTTTTTACTATATATATTAAAAGATAATATGCTGTTGCTATTGTAGTTGCTGGGCAACAAACTGCTCCAGTTCTTCTCCGCGCAGGCCTTTCTGCAGAATCTTGCCTTCCTGGTCGAGCACGATGAGGTAGGGGATGGCATTCACTTGGAAGGTCTGGGCGGCAGAGCACTCCCACCCCCTCAGGTCAGACATCTGTGGCCAGGGGATTTTCAGCTCTTCGATGGCGCGGTTCCATTCTGAGGCGCTCTCGTCGAGCGAGATGCCTACGATGCCCAGCCCCTTGGACTGATACTTGGCATAGAGTTCCTTCATGAAAGGCATCTCCCTGCGGCAGGGGCCGCACCAGGATGCCCAGAAGTCAAGGATGGTGAGCTTGTTCTTCTTCACCTCGCTCATCACGCTCAGGGGCTCGCCTTGGGGCGTGTTGAGGCTGAAGTCGGCGATGGTCTGCCCGATGCCGGTGGCCTCAAAGGCTTGCAGGCGTGCCTCCAGCTCCTTTGTCTGCTGGCGCTGGCGGAACTTCTCAGGCATTTTGGCTATCAGACTGCGCAGCAGGGCAGCATCCTCCGAGGGGTCGATGAAGCGGATTACGAGCATGAAGCCCAGCTCATTGTCGATGTTCGCTCCGGCAAATTCCTTGCACTTGTCGGCTATCTCGTTGACCAGCTGCTGGTATTTCCCGGCCAGTGCCAACTGGTCGTAGGTCTGCGCCGTGTCGGTATAGACGAGTGTCTCGAGTTCGTTGATTTTATCGTACAGTGGATTGGTGGTCTCTGCCAACTTCTGCAGGGCGTCGTTGGCTGTGGTGCCGCCGATGGTCGACTGCTGGGGCACCTCGGTCAGCGTGGCGGTGATGGTTCCCGGTTCGGTGAAGAATTGTGCTGTACCCACACCGTTTTCCCATCCTATGGCGCTGAGGGTGTAGAGACAGGCGCTGTCGGCCTGGCCGGTGTAGCTGAACTGACCATTTTTCACGTCGATGGTGTCGAGTGGCTGGCCCTGGTCGTCAAGCAGTTCCAGCTGTCCGTCGGTCATGAAAGCTGCCGTGCCTTTCAGGGTGTAAGTGTTGCCGCCGTTACCGCTGCAGCTCGCCAGGCATAATGCCAGTGCTACGCTAAATGATAAATGACAAATAATAGATGATAAACGTTTCATATTCTAACTCTTATTGGTTCAGCCCCAGCAACATTCCCGAGCAAAGCTCGCTTACCCGTAGCCTCTTTCCAAAGAATGGGAAAAACCTTCCCCTTTGGGAGGATAGGAGGGACTCTATACCAAGTACTGGTCGCTGATGCTCTCGTTCTCGATGACGCGGCGGATGGTCTCGGCGAACATGTCGGCCACGGAAATCTGCTTCACCTTGGCGCAACGCTGCGTGTAGGGGATGCTGTCGGTGAACACAATCTCGGTGAGTGCCGACTGCTGAACGCGCTCGCTGGCGGGGCCGCTCATCACACAGTGGCTGGCGCAGGCGCGCACGCTCATGGCTCCCGACTCCATCATCAGGTCGGCGGCCTTCGTGATGGTGCCTGCCGTGTCTACCATATCGTCGACGATAACCACGTTCTTGCCCTCCACGTCGCCGATGATCTGCATGGTGGCTACGACGTTGGCACGAGCGCGCGTCTTGTTGCAAAGCACCAACGGACAGCCCAGGTACTTCGCGTAGGTGTTGGCACGCTTAGAGCCACCCACGTCGGGCGAGGCAATGACCAAATCGTCGAGCTTCAGGCTCTGCAGGTAGGGCAGCAGCACGCCGGAGGCATAGAGGTGGTCGACGGGCACGTCGAAGAATCCCTGTATCTGGTCGGCATGCAGGTCCATCGTGATGACGCGGTTCACGCCTGCCACACTCAGCAGGTCGGCCACCAGCTTGGCGCCAATGCTGACACGGGGCTTGTCCTTACGGTCTTGTCGGGCCCAGCCGAAATAGGGTATGACGGCGTTGATGGTGCGGGCTGAAGCGCGCTTGGCAGCGTCGATCATCAGCAACAGCTCCATCAGGTTGTCGCTATTTGGAAATGTGCTCTGCACCAGGAAGATGTCGCGGCCACGAATGCTCTCCTCGTAGGAGACGGCAAACTCCCCGTCGGAGAATTTCGTGATTTGCAGTTGTCCCAGCGGGCAACCCAGGCTTTGGCAGATTTTCTCTGCGAGGTATCTCGTGGCTGTCCCCGAGAAGACCATATAGTTGTTTGTGCTCATTTTATATTAGTATTAAGAAACTGCTTTCTGTAGTTTTTTGAAATGGGCTATCAAGTCCTTGAAGTCCTGGCCCTGATGGATGTCGAAGCGGTTCCACAGGTCGCCGCATACCACTACACCGCCAAATCCCAGGTCGGCCATCTGGCGGATGTTGTCGAGGTTGATGCCGCCCAAGGCGTAGACATGGCGGTCGATGAGTCCCTGCTTCGAGGCAGCCTTTAACTCTTCTATGGTAAACGACTGTCTATCTGCAGGGTTACTTTGGCTGTCGAAGATGGATTTCAGGAAGATATAGGAGGATGGCTTTTTCCACTGTCTGACTTGCTCCAGCGAAGTGCATGTGCGGCTGACGTTACCCCGATAGCCGTAGGGCAGCTCTGAGTCGGGCTGCTCCATGTGTATGCCGTGCAGGCCATACTCCTCCCGCAGGTAGAAATGGTCGTGCACGGTGATACGCCGGTAGTATTCTTCGGGAATCAGTGTGAGCAGTCTTTCCGAATAAACCGGCTCCGACTGTGGTTTGTAAAGGTGCATAGCGTCCATGCCTTCCTCGAAGAGGGTGGTCAGAATTTTGTCTTCCTCCACGAAGAACGTGGATTTGGTCATAATGATGAGTTTCATCCTTACGTAGGCATTTGCGAATGCAAAGATACAAAAGAGTTAGGAGTTAGGAGTTAGGAGTTAGGAGTAATTTCTTTCCGTTAATTATTTTTAACTCCTCGGGCTGCGGCGAATACGCCGCACACCTGACTCCAGGGGTGGGGAATTCCTAACGCCAATTTCCTGTTTCCAAAATGCTGATTCCTAACTCCTCAACCCTCTGCATGAGCCATTCGTTCTGCTCAGCGATGGTCATGTGGCTATTGTCAAGCAGCAGGGCATCGTCGGCCTGGCGCAGGGGCGACACTTCGCGGTGTGAGTCAATGTAGTCGCGCTCCAGCACGTTTTTCAGGATGTCGTCATAGTCGGCAGGCATGCCCTTTTGCAGCAGCTCGTCGTAGCGGCGCTGGGCACGCACCTCGGCACTCGCGGTAACAAAAACCTTTAGTTCGGCATGGGGGAAGACAACGGTGCCAATGTCTCGGCCGTCCATGACCACGCCTCCTCCTTTGCCCATCTCCTGCTGCTGGGCCACCATAGCCGTGCGTACAAAGGGTAGGGCGGCGATGGGGCTGACGTGGTTGCTCACTTCCAGCGAGCGTATCTCCTGCTCCACGCACTCGCCGTTCAGGTAGGCGTCGGGGCGGCCCGTCTCGCTGTTCAGCTGGAAGCTGATGCGGATGTCGGGCATCCGGGCCTCCAGTTCCTCGGTCTTGATGGTGCCGTCCTCCAGGAACAGGTTGTGGCGCAGGGCGTAGAGGGTGACGCAACGGTACATGGCTCCTGTGTCAACATAGATATAGCCCAGGCGGCGGGCCAGGTCCTTGGCCATAGTGCTTTTCCCGCAGGAGGAGTGCCCGTCGATGGCAATAGTAATCTTCTTCATAGCAATGATGAGTGATTTAGTGATGTTTAAAGGGTGTAGCTGAAGTTGATGATGAGCGAGGGGCTGCTGACGTGCAGCTTGGCGTAGGCCACGTGCAGCTTCAGACGTTCCAGCTGCATGCCTGCCCCCAGCGAGAGGGCGGCACCGTGGTTGCTCTCCTCCTCGCCAGCAGTCACTTTCATCTCCTTGGCACGCAGGGTGTTATAGCCTGCGGCAAGGTAGAACTGTTCCGAGAGCAGCAGGTCGGCGCCCAGCACCAGATGGTGGCCTATGCCGTATTGCCAGTCGTTCAGGCGTACCAGCGTGGCTGAGAAGCGCAACGGCGAACCCATGAGCCGTTTCGACAGCCCCAGCTGCAGGTCAAGGGGCATGCGCTCGAAGTCGTCCTCATAGGCAGTGAGCTGTCCGCCCAGGTTACGGGCCACGGCCGAGATGCTCCAGCCACGGTCGGTATCGAAGTAGTTCAGGCCCAGGTCTACGGCGGCGGCCAGCGAGTTGTATTGTCCTATATAAGAGGTGACCAGCCTGGCAGTGATGCCGCCGTTCCAGTGGTTGCCCAGAGCGTAGGCGAACGAGCCGCCTACGGCGATGTCCTTCGCGCCGAAGGTGCCTGTCTGTTCGCCGGTATATGTGGTCTCCTTCATCTCTCCATAGTTGATGAAGCGTCCTTGCACGCCCCAGGTGCCTCGTTCGCCCACATATTGCTGCCAGCTGGCGGCGGCCGTAATCGAGCCTTGCATATAGGTCATCATGCCCAGCGAGAGACTGCGGTCGCTGCCATTGTTGATGAGGGCGGGGTTGTGGAAGGCCAGCGTGCCGTCGTCGTCGCCGATGGTGATGTTGTCGCCGCCCAAGGCTGCCACATGGGCACTGACCGGCAGCCGCAGGAAATTGAACACCGTCTGACTCTCTTGCCCACGAGCGACGAGGGCAAAAAGGGCAAGCAGGGCGGTTAAAACATCTTTTTTCATCTAAATAATCTAAATTTTCCGTGCAAAGGTACAAAATAATTGAGAATTGAGAATTGAGAATTGAGAATTATTTGTACTTTTGCAGATGGATTTCGTTATATTAACGATTTTCGACGCAGATTATTGCAGTGTGGAAATAAAGAAAAGCCAATCAGCCGACCTGGAGCACCGGCGGACCCAACGTCTGCTGCTGGGACTGGTGTTGTCGCTGGCCTGTTTCTTCACCGTGCTGGAGTGCTCCATAGAGCCTGATGACCCGCTCGACGACCCCGAGCTGTTGGCGCTGCTGGAGGACGAGGCCGAGCTGCCGCCACTGCTGCAGCACGACGAGCGGATGCTGACACCAAAGGCTGAGCCGAAGCCGTCGACAAAGCTGGTGGTAGTGGAAGAAGAGCAACAGGAGGAACCAGAGCAGGACGAGGAGCCGGTGGAGACTGACTTGGGCGATGACATGGATGCCAGCGACGAGGTGACTGACGAGATAGAGCCGCCCGCTCCGCAGGATGACGACGTTGTGAATTTCCTCGTGGTGGAGGAGCTGCCCCAGTTTCCCGGCGGGCCGGTGGAGTTTATGAAGTGGCTCACCCGCAACCTGAAATATCCCAAGTCGCTGGAGGAGCAGAAGGTGCAAGGCAAGGTGGTGGCCGAGTTCATCGTCAATAAAGACGGGTCGGTGACCGATGTCAGGGTGGTAGGCTCCCTGCATCCGCTGTGCGACAACGAGGTGCTCCGCGTGCTGCGGATGATGCCACGGTGGACGGCCGGCATCGAGAACGACCAGCCGTGCCGTACGAAGGTCTGCATCCCTGTGGTGTTCAGACTATAATCCCCCTCTTTAGTAAATTGTCAAATCGTAAATAGATATAGGTTATGTTGAATGCAGATGTTGTTCTGAAGAAAGTAAATGAGGCGCTCGATGGCCTGCCCTACAACCGCCGTCCCGCCTCGCTCTATGACCCCGTAAAGTATGTGCTCTCTCTGGGTGGCAAGCGCATCCGTCCTGTGCTGATGCTCCTTACATATAATATGTATAAGGAGCACCCCGAAGACATCATGATGCAGGCACTGGCGCTGGAGATATTCCACAATTTCACCCTCCTTCACGACGATCTGATGGACAATGCCGACATGCGGCGAGGCCACCAGACCGTGCACCGTCGCTGGGATGCTAACACGGCCATCCTTTCCGGCGACTCCATGCTCTTGCAGGCGTTCCAGCGCATGCAGATGTGCGACGCGCGCCACCTGCCTGCCGTCATGGACCTCTTCACTGAGACGGCCATCGAAATTGACGAGGGGCAGCAGTACGACATCGACTTCGAGACCCGCAACGACGTCACGGAGGAGGAATACATCGAGATGATACGCCTGAAGACCAGCGTCCTGCTGGCCTGCGCCATGAAAATCGGAGCCATCATGGGCGACGCGCCCGATGCCGACGCCGACCTGCTCTACCGCTTCGGCGAGCGTATCGGGTTGGCCTTCCAGTTGCAGGACGACCTGCTCGACGTCTATGGCGACCCGGCAGTCTTTGGCAAGGCCACCGGTGGCGATATCACCTCTAACAAGAAAACCTACATGCTCATTAACGCCATGAACCGCGCCGACTCCCGCCAGCGGGCAGAGCTGACCAGATGGATAGAGGCTAAGAATTTCGACAGGCAAGAGAAAATTGCCGCTGTAACTCGTCTCTACGACGAGACGGGCATCCGCCAGCTCTGCGAGGAGAAGATACGTTTCTTCTTCGAGCAGGGAAAGGTGTTGCTCGAACAGGTCGGCGTCGATGCTGACCGAAAAGAGCAGCTACGCCTGTACACTGCCGACATGATGAACCGGAAGTATTGAGTTTCTATATAGAGGGATTGCATATTTCCATTTTATCCTTCACCTTGTAGTAAGATATTGATTACGTGGAAGTTCCCGTGAAGGATGCTCAAAATGCATATTTATGCATTCCTATAGTGCCTCCGTAGGAAAAAATGCGAACGCCTTTTGGGAAAATAGCGTTCGCATTTTTTCAAAAGGCGGCACTATTTGGATGAAAGGGGTAAGAGGGTGTGAAAAAGCATTAGCTTTGCATAAATATACAGTTTTTCTGTATATTTATACATGATCTGTATCATTCACAATAATTCGTTATTTATCAACTGGTTATAGTTTAGTGAAGGATATGATGGATATGCGTTGTCAAGAGTTACAGTAACCTTCTTCTTCATGGGCTCATCGACATAGCCACCACTTTATTTTGCAGATTCCAGAAAAATGTGTATCTTTGCATCGTTGAATTACGTAAAGCAGCAAACGCTATATAGAAGAAAGAAATGAGTAGCAAATTGTTTATAGACACCCATGCACACCTGGATGGCGAGGAGTTCAGCCAAGACCGTCAGGAAGTGATGCAGCGTGCGCGTGAGGCGGGATGCAAAGCCATCTTCGTTCCTGCCATCGACCTGAAGACCTCGGAGCGCATACTCAGCCTTTGCCGGCAGTACCCCGGATTCCTCTTCCCTATGGCAGGTCTCCATCCCGAGGAGGTGAAAGACGACTGGCAGGAGCAGCTCAAACAGATAAGACCCCTTCTGGCCTGTGGCATCATTGCCATTGGCGAGGTGGGGCTGGACTACTATTGGAGCCGTGAGTTTGAGCGTGAGCAATTGGCCGCCCTGGAGGAACAGGTGAAGTGGTCGGTAGAGACGCGCCTGCCCCTGATGATTCACTGCCGCAAAGCTCAGAACGAACTGGTGCACCTGTTGCGCCACTACGAGAGTGAACTGCCCGGCGGCGTGTTCCACTGCTTCACGGGCAACGAGAAAGAGGCAGCCGAACTGCTGCAGTTCGACCGCTTCGTGCTGGGCATCGGCGGGGTGCTGACGTTCAAGAAGTCGCACCTGCCGGAAACACTCCCTGCCGTCGTGCCGCTGGAGCGCATCGTGCTCGAGACCGACGCACCTTATATGGCTCCCGTGCCCCATCGCGGAGAGCGAAACGAGAGCGCGTTCGTCAGTCACATCCTGACACGCATGGCCGAGGCATACGCCGTCGACGAGGAGCTGGTGGCCAGCGTCACCACGCAGAATGCAGAGCGTATCTTCCCCAAAATATAGTTTTTTTGAAAAAAAACAGAAAAAAATTTGCTCAGTCCAAAAAAAAGTCGTACCTTTGCACCCGCAAACGAAAGGAATGCAGTGACACAATGGTGCCTTAGCTCAGTTGGTAGAGCATCGGACTGAAAATCCGTGTGTCCCCGGTTCGATTCCTGGAGGTACCACTCCTCCTTTCATTGGTTCCCGCG
>JAILFU010000173.1 GCA_024697405.1 Prevotella sp. | reverse complement strand
CTTATCGTTTGTTCTTCTCGGCGAAAAAAGTTACAGACCCCACCCCTACCCCTCCCCTTGAAGGGAGGGGAGTGCCATCCGGCTTGCTCTCCGGCGGTAGCCGGAAAAAACAAATTCAGGTCAACTGCTATATTGTTGCCTTAAAAAGTTGCAAAATGAGACGATTTTAATGAATTCCGTTCATTTTATAGCCAAAGAATCGGTTGATATACAAGAAAAAACATTTTTACTTACTTAAAATTGACCAAACATCGATGTAATTAAAATAAAATGTTGTATCTTTGCACGCAAAAGGAATTCTCATGCTTATGATTAAGAACACCAGGTTTCTCTTCTTTCTCGCCATCGGCTTTGCAGCCCAGGGCTGCTCCTCACACTACGAGCTGGTCGGCATCAGCCGCAGCAGGATTGTCATCGACAGTCGCTACGACCAGCACCCCGACGCTGCCGCAGAGGCATTCATCGCCCCCTACAGGCAGCAGGTGGACTCCATGATGAGTCCCGTGATGGGCATCGTAGCCCGCGACATGGACAAGCACCGCCCGGAGAGCGAGATTTCCAACCTGCTGAGCGACATCCTCGTATGGGCGGGAAAGGACTACGGCGAGAAGCCCGACTTCGCGGTGTACAACATCGGCGGCATACGCGCTGCCTTGTCGAAGGGAACGGTGACCTACGGCGACATCAACGACATCGCCCCGTTTGAGAACAAGATAGCCTTCATCACACTGACAGGAAGGAAGACGCTGGAACTGATGCAGCAGATAGCCCACAATGGAGGAGAGGGCGTCAGCCACGGGGTGGAGCTGGTCATCACAAAGGACGGAAAGCTGGTGACGGCCCGTCTGAACGGACAGCCGATAGACCTGGAGCGCAACTACAGGGTGGTCACCATCGACTACATCGCACAGGGAAACGACGGCATGCCCGCCTTCCGCGACGGCACCGACCTGAAGTCGCCGCAGGGCGAACAAGACAACTCGCGATTCATCATCATGAACTATTTCAAGGCCATGCACGCACAGGGCAAAGAAGTGGATGCGCAGGTGGAAGGGAGGATTACGGTCTGCGACCTAAATGATAAATGAAAAATGATAAATGATAAATAGCCTACAATTATGAAACATATTATTTCCACGCGAATGGTAAAGCTGATAAGTTTATCATTTATCATTTTTCATTTATCATTTAGCAGCGTAGCTGCGCAAAAGCAGCTGACTATCCTGCACACCAACGACACCCACTCCACCGTGATGCCCCTGAACAAGAACCTGGCCGACACGATGCTGGCCGGGCGCGGCGGATTTCTGAGGCGCATAGCCATGCTGCAGGAGGAGCGGCAGAAAGACCCCGACCTGCTTTATTTCGACAGCGGCGACTTCTCGCAGGGGTCGGCCTACTACTCTATGTTCAAAGGCGACGTGGAGGTGGGGCTGATGAACGAGATGAAGTGCGATGCTGCCACCATCGGCAACCATGAGTTCGACTTCGGCCTGGAGAACATGATACGCATCTTCAAGCTGGCCAAGTTTCCCATCATCTGCTCCAACTACGACTTCGGCGACACAGAGCTGAAGGACATCGTGAAGCCCTACACCATCATCAAGCGCAAGGGGATCAAGATAGGCGTCTTCGCCCTCTGCCCAAGACTGGAAGGGCTGGTGTTCACCAAGAATTATGGGCCGCTGACCTTCCTCGACCCTATTGAGGTGGCCAGCGACATGACGCATTTCCTGAAAGACGAGCGGAAGTGCGACATCGTCATCTGCATCAGCCACCTGGGGTGGAAGTCGACAGAGCCGTCGGACAACCACGTCATTCAGAACATCAGCGGCGTAGACCTCGTGCTGGGCGGGCATACACACACCTACTTCGAAGAGCTGCAATACGAGAAAGACCGCGACGGGTATCCCGTACCCGTAGACCAGAACGGCAAGCACGCCGCCTTCGTGGGCAAGCTGAAACTGACCTTTAACAAGAGATAGCAAGCAAGTCATTTATGTTGAAGAAACCCTTGCTGTCGCTCTTGTTTCTGTCCGCTGTCGTGGCGGCAGTGGCGGGATGCCCGGAGAAGAAGCTCAAGGCGGTGCGACTGCCCGACCTGAACGTTCCCCGTGCCGGGCACTCCGTGTTTGTGGTCAATGGCGAGCCGACAGTGGTGGGCGGGCATACCAGCGGCTTCGTGCCTACGGCCACGGCCGAATACTACCGCGACGGCGAGTGGCACCTCTTGCGCACGGTCTACCCCCACGACCAGGGATTCTCAACACCGCTCAGCTCGGGAAAGGTGCTCATTGGCGGCGGCCACGAGCAGCCACTGGGAATAGGGCAGATATTCTCCGTAGAAATGTACGACCCCGCCACACATACCTTCCGGGGATTCGGCTGTCTGGATCGCAAGCGCTGCTTCGCCACAGGCCTGGAAATGGACAGCGGACGGGTGGTCATTGCCGGCAACTGGTACAACGGTGATGCCATAGAGCAGTTCGACGGGCAGAAATATTTCACGCACTTGGAAGAGGTATCGCAATTCCGCGCCTGCCCGTATGTCTTCCCCGTAGCCGACGGCGACATCTTTGTCTTCGGTAATATGGACTATCATGGCGGCGCCTTCGACACCATCATCGTAGACCGCCTGCGGGGCGAACCGCTGCGTGTACCGTTGTTCGACGAATGGAAACCGTTGAGAATACTGACAGAGGTGCATGCCGAGGACTTCCACATAGGCAACCAAGTATATCTGATTCCCGTCATCAACAGCAAGCAGCAGGTGGCCGTCTGCCGCGTCGAGGCCTCCGGCTTCTCGCTGCTGCCCACCGACAACCCCATTCCAATGGAGTATCAGGGCTGCCCCATCAACTATTATCATAGTGTGTGCGTAGACCGCCATGCACACCAGGCCTATCTCTTTGGCTACACAAAGGATGACGGGCGGCTGCATGTGATAGCCATTGATCTCTCACCCCTCATTTCCGATTTACGATTTGACAGCTCTGGCGGCAGCTCCATTCTCAATTCTCAAATCTCAAATCTCAATTCTCCCCTCACCCATTACTATACGGAGCCGATGGAACCTTTTGTTTGGAGCCGGCCAGTGCTGACACCCGAAGGCAACCTGCTCATTGTAGGTGGGGCAAAATTCAACGCCGACGGAACAGTGGATAATTTCTCGCCTGTCGCTAACACCCTGCTGCTACCTCTGGGCCGACTGCCGCAAGACACCGGGCAGGCATCGTCTTCGTGGTTGTGGCTGCTGCTTATATTGATAGCGCTATTGGCGGCTGGGGCAACCTCCATCTGGCTGCATAGGAAGACGGCAAAGATGGCAGAAAAAGCCAAAAATGCTGATGCCATCGACAATTCCGACGCAGACGAGACCCTCATGCGCCGCATCTGCCAGCTGATGGACGAGGAGCGGCTCTTCATCAACAGCGACCTGAAAATGGCCGATGTGGCCAACCGCCTCGCCACCAACGCCTCTTACGTTTCCGCCTGTATCAACCGCCAAAGGGGTTGCTCTTTCATACAGTTTGTCAACGGCTATCGCATAGAATATGCCAAGCAGCTGCTGCGCCAGTATCCCGACAAGAAGATTTCCGAAGTGTGGACAGTCACCGGCTTTGCCAACGAGACCTCGTTCTTCCGCACCTTCAAGGCCATGACAGGAGTCACGACCAGCGAATGGCGGGCAAAAAACGTCTGACCCAACAGCCATGACTTCAAGGATGTATTACGCGCGCGTGAATAAAAAAGGTGCTTGAAAAAATACGCACGCCGTTTGAAAGAAAACGCACGCCGTTTCTCTATTCACTATTCCCTATCAACTATTGACTATTCCCTATTTACCACTCCCTTACTCCACCAAAAACTTTGCCGTATGTAACATAAGGCATGTTACATACGGCAAAGTTTTTCCGTCATTCACTATCCACCATTCACGGTTCACCAGGCTGCAGTAGCACCAAAGTAGCTCCTTTTTAGCGCATACACGCGCGAGGCAAATGGAAGTAAACAAATCGGCTGACAATTCATGTATTGTTAGTCGATTTTTATATATTGTAAGACCTTCTTCTACTTTTATTTGTATTTTTGCAGGCAAAATGTATTAATATGTTTATTTATGAATAAAAAGTTACTTAGCTTCGCGCTCACGCTGACGGCCATGACCGCAGCGGCGCAAGACAACTCAGTTTTCTATTTTGAATATGACGATGCCACGCAGACGGCTACCGTCACCTACAATCGCGACGAGGATGGCAACATGAAAGGTGGCACTTATTCAGGCGACGTGGTTATCCCCGCCAAGGCTCCCAATGGCTATACTGTTACCACCATCGGCGAGTATGCCTTTTACAAAAGCAATACGATGACCTCGCTCACCATCCCACCCACCATAGACAGCATCGGCCGGCGCCCCTTTGAAGGCTGTGACGCCCACCTGACGAGAATCACCATTGAGGACACCGACCGGCTGCTACGCACCTTCGCCCTTCACTACTGGGCAGGCCGTGAGATGGTGTTTGGCGGGCAAGGCATCGATCTCGACGTGAAGGAAGCCTACATCGGCAGGCCATTCAGGACAGCTATTGACGAAGAAGAGAGCCGCCGACAGTCCATCTTTCTGAGTAACGACTCACTGCGGACGGCCACCCTGGGCGACTGGTATGAGGAAGTGCCTGATGGTCTGTTCGAAGATTGCGACTCGTTGCGGACAGTGCACTTCAGCCCCAATACGAAGCGCATTGGCAAGGAAGCCTTCTGGAGTTGTGAGGAGCTGTCCAGCATGGACCTGCCCAAAGGCCTAGAAACCATCGACGAGAAGGCGTTTGGCTATTGCAAGTTTTTGGGGAAGATCACGCTCCCTCAGACACTGAAGCTGATTAGCAGTGATGCGTTCATGGGCTGCGAGCAGCTTGCCAGCATCACCATCCCTGCTTCGGTTGACAGCATCGGCTGCGCATTTAACGGCTGCAAGGCCCTGCGCAGCTTCACCGTGGAAAATGGCAACACGCCACTGCGCTTCTGGAGCCAGCACTCGTGGGCGGGATGGTCAACAGTGTTCGACGGTATGGAGAACCTGGAGACGGTCACGATGGGGCGTCCTGTCATCTGCGGCATACCCTCCACTTACTATTGCAGGAACCTGCGCAAGTTTGAATACACCTATCCCATCGATGAGGTGGCCGACAAGCAGTTCTACCACTGCACCAACCTGCGCTCCGTCATCTTCTGTGGAACACCTACCCGCATCGGCAAAGAGGCTTTCCGTGAATGTGACTCACTGGTCAGCATCAATCTGCCAGAGGGAGTGACGTTCATCGACGACCATGCTTTCTACTACTGTCTGTCGCTGGAGCATGTCGGCCTGCCCAGTACGCTGAGTGTGATTGGCGACTACGCCTTCCGCCGCTGCGAGCAGTTCCGACGGTTCACCATTCCCGCCCAGGTCGATAGCATCTGCAACGGCATCCTTAACGAATGCACCAACCTGAAGACGGTCATCATCGCTCCCAGCAGCAAGCCCCTGAAATATTGCTGTCCCAGCCAGTTCACCAATTCCCTGCGTGCGGCCACCATCGACACGCTCTATCTGGACCGCTATATCCAAAATGGCGCCCTGAGCGACAATCAGACTTTGAAGAAGCTTTACATAGGCTCCAACGTGACGGCTCTTTGCGAAGAACTTTTCGGCTATTGCTACAACATTGACGAAATCTTTAGCTTGAACCCTGTGCCGCCCACCTGTGAGGGAGGCCGCGTGTTTGCATACGTCAACAAAGAGGACTGCCGCCTCCACGTGCCCATCGGCAGCCTCGATGCCTATAAGGAGGCCTTCGTATGGCAGGACTTCTTTAACCGCGATGAAGTGGATGGTGTCAACAGCACCAAGGCCGAAGCTGCGACCGTTGCAGACAGCTACACCCTCGGCGGACAGCGAACTACAGGAGCGCAACGGGGCCTCATCATCCAGCGCATGAGCGACGGCACCACCCGCAAGGTCATGATGAAATGACACAGAAACCCTACATATTTATATTAAAAAACAAAACAAATGATGATGAACAAGACATTGAACTTTTTCAAACTCTCGTCCTTGGCGCTGCTGGCCATGGGACTCTTTACATTTGGCACCTGTAGCGATGACGACGAAGAGGAAGGTGGAGGGAGCACCAGCCAGAAGGAATTTGCAGAGCAGGGCTTCACCGTCAAGAACGCCACGTTCCACAGTTCCCCTATGCCAAAGTCAACTACCAGCAAGCTTGTCAGTGGAGTAAGCATCACCAGCGAAGGGCAGACGGCCACCATCACCATCGTCTCCGACGTGGAGTACAGCCGCTTCTATCTAGGCGTGGAGGGAAAGACCGGCTACCTGGAATACACCCCCACAGCCAGCACAAGAGCGAACTTTATCTACCACATCCCCCTGACCTTGGGCGTGAATATCTCTGAGAAGATAACCATTCTCTTGAAAGGCCTCACCAAGAGCGGCGATGTAACCGCCCAGTACAGTCAGACCATAGAGCCCTTCGGCGGAGACATCGGCACGAACAACATTGAAAAAGTGAAAGGAGTGTGGCGCTACGAATATGAGCAGGATGATGACATGGGCACCGTCTACATGGACTACAAGTTCCTTGGCTCCATGTCGGACAAAGTGGCAGATTTCAGCCTAGACCATTACAGCACAGATGATGCCTGGCGCTATCAGATAGAGGGCCAGTACAAACTGAAGGGGAGCACGCTGCGCCTCTACGTCAGGCGCGCACGCCAGAAAACGTTCCGCTCCGACTGGACAGAGTGGAAAGACAGCGGCTATGCCACAGAATATTATATAGGTTGGCAGGAAAAATACAACTCATGGGCCGATTATGTCGATCAGGCCGAAGGTACCGAGGTTTGGGAGTGCCTCGTCAATGACGCCAAGAACGAGATGCAGTGGAGGAAGCTGAAAATGCACGACTACGACCCGGTATCCGGCGAAACGTCATACACCTACGACGAGTCCGTACCCATCCGGCATCTGAAGAAGATATAAGATGACTTTCATCAAAAAAACAGCTCCGTTGCTGACTTATAACAAGGCAATGGAGCTGTTTTTGCAGGGTTCTTCGTACTTTTGCACGCGATTATGATAGTAGCAAACATGAATCTCCATGAGGTATATGCAAACCTGATGGGAGAAACCCCAAAACTGACGTGGAAGCGCGACGCCCTGCTCGGCAAGGCCGTAAAACAGATTAAGAAGGCATCAGAGCTACCGGCTTTCGTGATGTACGACTATAAAAATCCGTCGTCAAACAACCAGTATATCATCTATTTCTACACCGAGCACCAGTTCGGGCCGGGACGGATGGTGCATGCCACCGTCATGTCCGACTTCCTCTTTGTGATGTTCGACGGCAACAAGCGCTTCGTCATTAAATGGACAGACCAGGGAATACCCGAAGTGCATATCCTGACCAGCCATTTCCTCCAGAGATACAAAGAGCGGTTCCTCAGGCAGCCGGACCTTACTGCCAATGACGTGGCAGTGAGGTATCTCTCACGCAACTCCACCATGCGACCGATGAATATCGACGAGCGAATCAACAAGCACATCAAGGAGTACGGCGAGTATGCAGGAGAGGGGTTCCTGGTTCAGGACGGATTCTGCTTCAAGCTGTCGGGGGAAGAGAAAGTGGAGGGCGAGCAACAGCCCGTCAGGGCCAGCTTCTACACCACCTTTATGCCCTTGACGGAAATGACCGACACCCAGCGTGAGGCCATCCTGGAAGAGTGCATGAAGGACGTCGACGGCCTGGGGTATTGAACGATTCTGCACCATTTTAACACAAATTATCGGTTTCGCTAAAAAAAAACGCCAAAAAGTTTGGAGAATTCATTTTTTCGCCGTACCTTTGCACCCGCTTAACAGCAATACCCGCTTCAGTAGCTCAGTTGGTTAGAGCACCTGACTGTTAATCAGGGGGTCGTTGGTTCAAGCCCATCCTGAAGCGCCTTAGAAATCAAGGAGTTACGAGAAATCGCAACTCCTTTTTCTTTTCCATCTGAACAAATTTTGGT
>JAILFU010000077.1 GCA_024697405.1 Prevotella sp. | reverse complement strand
AGACTCGCAGGAGGCCTCGTCGGGGAAACGTTGGGTAAATTCAAATAGCTTCATCTTGCAGTGGAATTTCAAACTTGGTGCAAAGGTAAGCATTTTCAGGGATTCTGCCAAATTTTTGGACGGTTAATTGCGGATAATCATTTTTATTTAACTATCTCAAGTTGATTAAAGATGCTATACGCGCACGCGCAAAGCATTTTTGGCGCTACTCGCGCTACATTGATATTTAATCTTCTGATATGCAAACTGCTACCTGTAGCTACAGCGCCCTGTTTGGTGCTACTCCTGTAGCTACAGTGCCAAACGGCGTTCGTGTTTTTCCAAACGGCGTTCGTATTTTTCCAAACGGCGTTCGTATTTTCCAAAACGGCGTTCGTATTTTCCAAAACGGCGTTCGTATTTTTCCAAACGGCGTTCGTATTTTCTCAAACGGCGTTCGTATTTTCAGCTCATCACTTCTCTCTGCCTGTAGCTACCAAAGTAGCGCCAAAAAGATGGTTGTGGCTACAGACAACTGCTTGTCGTTTAGTCCGTTTAGTGACATAGTAGCTCGAGTAGCGCGTTTTTCTCACGCGCATTATACGCGCGCGAGGCACTACGGCGGGAATAAGACGGTGATGCTACGAAAAGAGAGGGGAGGGCGGCTATGCGCCCTCGCGGTAGAAGTCGAGTGCTTCCTCTATCTCGGCTGTGGTGGCTGTCTGGTTGAGGGCCAGCCGGCCTACATTGTGGAGGAGCGTGAAGTTTATCTGGCGGGCGACGTTCTTCTTGTCGTGGGTCATCAGCTCCAGCAGGGTGGGGTAGTCGTCGCAGGTGAAGGGCATGCGGCTATAGTGGTCGAAGACGAAGCGCACCACCTGGCGCATCCTGTCGGTGGGGAAGCCACATTTGGCGACGCTGAGGAACAGCTCGCAGACGAGTCCCCAGGCTACGGCATAGCCATGAAGCACGGGGCCGCCGCCGGGGCTGCGGAAGCGGGCTGGCTGGCTGAGTGCCAGCGCCTCGAAGGCATGGCCTATGGTGTGACCCAGGTTCAGGGCCTTGCGCAGCCCCTGCTCCCGGGGATCTTCCAGCACGATGCGCTGCTTCACGGCGACGCTCTCGGCCACCATGCGCTGGAGGGAGGAAGCCCCTTCGTGCTTCATCGCCGAGCATGGGCCGACTGCCTGCAGCCTGACGGAAGGGGAGGGGCAGAGAGAGGCGACGTCGAAGGAGAGCAGCTCTGCGAGCATCTCGCTGCTGCTTATCAGACCGTGTTTCAGCATCTCGGCATAGCCGGAGAGAATGTTCTCCTGGTCGAGGGTCTGGAGGAAGGTGGTGTCGAGGATGACGGCTTCGGCATTGCGGAAGACGCCGATCTCGTTTTTCAGTCCGCCGTAGTTGAAGCCCGTCTTGCCGCCTACTGAGGCATCGACCATGGCCAGCAGGGTGGTGGGGATGTTGATGAAGGGCAGGCCGCGTTTGAAGGTGCTGACGGCAAAGCCGCCCAGGTCGGTGACCATGCCGCCGCCGAGGTTCACCACCAGTGAGTGGCGGGTGGCGCCGCGCTGCTGCAGCTCCGTCCACACAAGCTCCACGTAGTGCAGCGTCTTGTGCTCGTCGCCCTCGTCGAGGACGATGACGCTGGCATCTTTCATGCAGGGGATGTGGGAAATCAGCGGCAGACAGTAGTCGCGAGTCAGGCGGTCGCACACCACGAACAGGCGGTCGTGGGCCACTTCGCCGACAGCCTGCGTGACGGCCTGCTCCAGATTGACGGAGATAATGATTTTTTGTTCTTCCATATTTTTCCAAACTGTTGAAAACAACCCATCAGGATGTCGTCGTATTTTGTTTTTGTGTTTTTACAGGACATGCCATTAAAGCCGGAGGCGGCGCCAGACGTAGCGGGGTATGCGGCGCCATAGCCAGGTGACGACTCGCCAGCGACGGTCGATGACGCGCACGTGGCGGCAGTGCTCCAACGAGAGGACAATGTCGAGGGCTACGTGCTCCTTTTTTAGCAGCATGGGGTAGCGGCCGCCGTCGTTCAGCAGGTCGGTGCCTACGAAGCCGGGCCGGATGTCGGTGAAGCGGATGCCAAGGGCACGGGCATTGGCCAGCTGCTCCAGGGCCTCGATATAGGTGTTCTGCAGCGCTTTTGTGGCCGAATAGGCCGGGGCGGGGCCGAGGCCCTTCGTGCCGGCGATGCTGCTGATGACGGCGATATGCCCGCCCCCGTGGGCTGCCATGTAGCGGAAGGCAGTGCCTACCATGCGGGTGAAGCCCAGGGCGTTGGTCTCTACGGTGGACAGCTCGATGTCCTCGTGCAGCTCGCGGTTCTGGTGGCCAATGCCCGAGGCGTGGAAGTAGAGATCCATGCCTCCCAGCTTTTCCACCAGCTGCAGCAGCCGATGGCCGGCATCCTGGGTGGTGACATCAATCTGCATGGCCACGCCGAAAGGGGCCAGCCTGTCCTGGCGGCGGGCTGCCACGCCCACCGTCCAGCCCCGCTCCTGAAGCAGCAGCGCCACCTCGCGGCCTATGCCCGACGAGGCTCCCACGACCACGGCTCGCTTCATGTACGAATGATCTGGTGGTTCATCAGGCGCTGGCGGGCCATTTCCTCGTACTTCGTGCCGGGTCGGCCGTAGTTGGCATAGGGATAGATGCTGATGCCGCCACGGGGCAGGAAGAGTCCGACGACCTCGATGTATTTCGGGTCCATCAGGCGGATGAGGTCTTTCATGATGACGTTCACGCAGTCCTCGTGGAAGTCGCCGTGGTTGCGGAAGGAGAAGAGGTAGAGCTTCAGGCTCTTCGACTCCACCATGCGCTCGCCTGGCAGATAGAGAATCTTAATCTCGGCGAAGTCGGGCTGGCCGGTGATGGGGCACAGCGTGGTGAACTCAGGGCAGTTGAACTGCACCCAGTAGTCGTTGTCGGGATGCTGGTTCTGGAAGGTCTCCAGCAGCGACGGGTCGTAGTTGCTGGCATACTGGGTCTCGCGGCCCAGGAGCTTCAGTTGTTCGTTTTGTCTGGACATAGACTTAATATTCAAAGGTGTAGGTCACTGAGTACGCATCTTCCGGCACGTCTGCTCCAACCATTTCCCGGATGCGGATGACCGTCATCTTTGCTACGCTCTTGTCGGCATTCAGGTTCACCGCCACTTCGTAGCGCTCGCCAACCTGCTCTACGCTGCTGACGATGCTGCTGTTTCGGGCATAGCGGAAGAGGGAGAGCAGCTGGTAGGGGTCGCACTGCTCGGCACCGAAGACGAGCTGGTTGACGTCTACCGACTGGCAGCGGTTGTCGGCAGTGGAATAGGTGAGTTTATACTTGTCGATATGTGTCCCAATGCCTGTCAAGGATGCTATGCGCAGGCTGTCGGCGCAGTGCAGGCTGTCGGGGTTGAGGCTCTGCCCGCCCAGCAGGAAGGCATAGTAGGAGTTCAGGCCAAGGACGGTGCGGTGCTCCAGTCTGAAGGCGTAGTTGGCCGAGACGGGCATGCCGTTGTCGTAGTGCTGCGAGGAATAGCCGATGGTGTCGCCCGAGCCGATGAGGCGCTCCGGCAGGTAGTCGTTGGCGTAACGGCTGGTGAGCGTCTTCGATTTGTCCTGCACGGTGAGCAGGCTGTCCCAGTCGTTATAGGTCAGCGTGAGGTTCTGGAGCACGGCATCGCTCTCCGCCCCGTCGTTCTTGGTGATGCGCAGCGACAGCGGGCGGTGCTGGGCGTCGTAGGTCAGTTCAAAGCGTGAGCCGTCGCTGCCTGTGATGGCCTTCACGTCGGGGGCTGACCCCAGGGTGCCGTTGCCGCGTGTGGCATACTGCCAGTAGACGATGGACGCGCTGGCCTCGCCGGGATGGTCGGTGTCCTTGAACGTGATGTAGGTGCCGCGCCCGTGCCCCGTGGTATTCTGCTCGAAGGTCACGGGGAAGGTGTAGATCGTGTTCCCTCGGCCGGAAGTAAGGCCGATGTTCAGCCAGCTGCCGGAGGCCTCGCGGGTGACGTCCCAGTTGCCGTAGCTCAGCATGGTGATGGAGTCAATCCGGTTGTTGGCAAAGAAGGCATTGTTGGCATACTGCGGCTTTGCGAAATAGAATCCGGCCTGATAGGGTTCTTTGTCGTTCAGACACGAAGTGAGGAGCGTGAGTAGCGCTGCGCTAAATGCTAAATGATAGATGATAAATGATAAACGCCTCATGGTTTTGTGGTTTTACTATTATCTGTTGATGTTCTTTTTCCTGTTCTTAATTCTCCCCCTGGCTTCCACGGAGGGAGGGCACGTTCCTCCTTTTTTGGGGGCTAGGAGGGGTCAATCCTCAAAGTCGAAGCCTTCGAAGTCCTCGAAGCCTTCGAGCGACGGGCCTACAAAGGCATCCATCTGCCGTCGGTCTTTTTTCGTCGGCCGTCCGGTGCCGCGTGCCCGGTCTATGAATCCGCTGATGCGGTTCATCTCCAGCAGGTCGTACTGATCCTGCGGGGTGATGTTCTCGTAGATTTCTGGAAGGACCTTGGCTCCTACGCGCCGCTCGATGGGTTTCAGCAGACGGAAGCTGAAGGTGACGGGCGGTTTCCGCACGCTGATGACGTCGTCGGCCTTCACCGTCCTCGAGGGCTTCACGTTCACCCCGTTTACTGCCACTCGTCCGTTCTTACAGGCATCAGCGGCGTTGGTGCGGGTCTTGAAGATGCGGGCTGCCCAGAGCCATTTGTCCAGGCGGGCAATAAGCCCACCCCCTTCCCCTCCCGAAGGGAGGGGGGATTGGTTAGTTTTGCTATTGTTGTTGTTACTCATCTTTTATAGAGGGAGTTAGAGGGAGTTAGAGGGAGTTAGATGGAGTTAGATGGAGTTAGATGGAGTTAGATGGAGGTAGAAGGAGTTAAAAGGAGTTAGAAGAAGTCAGAAGGAGTCAGAAGTCATTAGTTATAGCGTCTGAGTTTCCCCATCCATAGGTCTATTCAATCCCCCCTCCCTTTGGGAGGGGAAGGGGGTGGGCTCTTTGGGGAGGGGAAGGGGGTGGGCTTTTGGGGGTGGGCTTCTTCCCCAACTTGTTATATTGATTCATCGTGATGTCGATGCCTGCCAGCACGAAGCTCTCGATGATTTTCGCGGCGGTGCCGATGCTGGGCTGCAGCATGTCCAGCTCCTCCTGCGAGTAGGTGCCCAGCACCCAGTCTATCTGCCCTCCTTGCCGGTAGTCGGCACCGATGCCCATGCGCAGGCGGGCATATTGCTGGCCGATGAGCTGCTGGATGTGGCCCAGCCCGTTGTGGCCGCCGTTCGAGCCGCCAGCCTTCAGCCGGAAGGCGCCCAGCGGCAGCGCCACGTCGTCGCTGACGACGAGCAGCCGGCTGATGTCGATGTTCTCCTTGTTCAGCCAGTAGCGCACGGCATTGCCGCTGAGGTTCATGAAGGTGGTGGGCTTTAGCAGGAACACCTTTCTTCCACGCAAGGAAGCCTCGGCTACGAAGCCGTAGCGGCGGTCGCTGAAAACAGCATTGGATGCTTTCGC
>JAILFU010000131.1 GCA_024697405.1 Prevotella sp. | reverse complement strand
GGGCCGGTGGATAGAGGTGCAGATACGCTCCGACCGCATGGACGAGGTGGCCGAGCAGGGACTGGCAGCCCACTGGAAGTACAAGGAGGGCGAGGACGAGGAGGAATACACCGAGGACGAGGCCGAACTGAACGAGTGGCTACGCACCATCAAGGAGATACTTGACGACCCCCAGCCCGACGCCATGGACTTCCTCGACGCCATCAAGCTCAACCTCTTCGCCAGAGAGATATTCGTCTTCACCCCCAAGGGTGAAATCAAGACCATGCCCCTGGGCAGCACCGTCCTCGACTTCGCCTTCTCCATTCACACCTTCCTCGGCTCCCACTGCATCGGAGCGAAGGTCAACCACAAGCTCGTGCCCATGAGCCACCGCCTCAGCAGCGGCGACCAGGTGGAGGTGCTCTCCTCCAACTCCCAGCGCGTGCAGCCCTCGTGGATGAACTTCGCCTGCTCGGCCAAGGCCAAGGCCAAGATTCAGGCCATGCTCCGCCGCATCCAGCGCGAGGTGCAGAAGAAAGGTGAGGAGCTGCTCGCCGAATGGCTGAAGAAAGGCGGCTACGAGCTCACCACGGCCATGGCCGACCAGCTCGCCGCCTTCCACGAGTGCAGCAGCCGCGACCAGCTCTACCAGCAGCTCGGCGAGAAGACCATCGTCCTGGGCGAGGCCGACATCGACGAGCTGAAGGGCAAGAACAAGAAGAAGACCGACGGCGGCGGAGGATGGCGCAAATACGTCCCCTTCGTCAAGGCCAAGAAAACCGACGACGAAAGCAAGCCCGAGCTGTTCATCGTCCCCGAGAAGTTCAACCGCAAGAAGCCCGTCGTCCTCAGCGAGGAGAACATCATGCAGTATGTCTTCCCCACCTGCTGCCACCCCATACCCGGCGACGACGTCCTGGGATATATCGACAACCAGAACCGCATAGAGATTCACAAGCGCGCCTGCCCCGTGGCCAACCGGCTGAAGGCCAGCTACGGCAACCGCATCCTCGACGTGAAGTGGGACATGCACAAGCGGCTCTTCTTCGATGCCACCATACGCCTCGGAGGCATCGACCGCCGGGGACTCGTCAACGAGGTGACACGCGTCATCTCCAACCAGCTCAACGTCGACATACGCCGCATCTCCTTCACCACAGAGGACGGCATCTTCGACGGCTCCATCGACCTGCGCATCCACGACCGCGAGGATGTCCGCCAGATTGTCGACATCCTCAAGGAGATCGACGGGCTGAAGGAAATCTCACAGATCATGTAACGCCCCCTCCCCCCGATGAAGTACTACCTCATAGCCGGAGAGGCCAGCGGCGACCTCCACGCCTCGCGACTCATGCGCAGCCTACGGCAGCGCGACCCCCAGGCAGCGTTCCGCTGCTACGGCGGCGACCAGATGCAGGCCGCAGGGGCGACGCTGGTGAAGCACTACCGTGAGCTGGCCTACATGGGCTTCATCCCCGTGCTCCTCCACCTGCCCACCATCCTGCGCAACATGCGGCAGGCCAAGCGCGACATCAAGGCTTGGCAGCCCCACGTCGTCATACTCGTCGACTACCCCGGCTTCAACCTCGCCATCGCCAAGTACGTGCACAAGCACGCCCTCTGCCCCGTCTACTACTACATCGCCCCGAAAATATGGGCATGGAAGGAGCACCGCATCAAAAGCATCCGCCGCGACGTAGACCAGCTCTTCTCCATCCTGCCCTTCGAGGTGGACTTCTTCGAAAAGAAGCACCACTACCCCATACACTACGTGGGCAATCCCACGGCAGAGGAAGTCCTCCGCAGTTTAGAGTGTAGAGATGAGCGTTTAGAGTTTGCAAACTCTCACCTCTCACCTCTCACCTCTCAACCGACCATCGCTCTTCTCTGCGGCTCCCGCCGCCAGGAAATCAAGGACAACCTGCCGGCCATGCTGCGTGTTGCCGACCACTACAGCGCCACCTGCCGCGCCGTCATTGCTGGCGCGCCCGGCATAGAGCCCGACTACTACCGCCAGTTTATGGAGGGGCACCAGGTGGAGATTGTCTTCAACCGCACTTTCGACCTCCTGAAGCAGGCCCATGCCGCCCTCGTCACCAGTGGAACGGCCACCCTCGAGACCGCGCTCTTCCGCGTGCCCCAGGTGGTGTGCTACGCAGTGCCTTTTCCCCGCCTTTACGGATGGCTGCGCAAGCTATTTCTCAAAGTGGAATATGTCTCGCTGGTCAACCTCATTGCCCAGCGCGAGGTAGTGCCCGAGCTGGTGGCCGACACCTTCACCGAGCAGCGCCTGCAGCAGCAGCTCGCCGCGCTCCTGCCCCCCGACAGTCCCCGCCGCCAGCAGATGCTGCAGGGCTACGAAGAGGTGTTTCAGCGGCTGGGCAACGGCAGTGCCTCCGACAATGCCGCAGCCATCATGCTCCAGCTCCTTCAGCGAAGTGAATAGGAATTAGGAAACATGCCGTTTCCTAATCCCTATTCTACCATCATTGGCTCATCAGTTTTTGTGGGGCGTGCCATGCGCGCATTGTTGCTGCTGCTCCCGAAGTACTTGTACAGCGCCTCGATGGCGTCGGCAGGCGTGATGTGGCTGTCGCCGTTCAGGTCGGCGGCGGCCTCGTTGAAGCCGTTCTGCGCTACGCCGAAGTAGTGGTAGAGAATCATGATGGCATCGGCAGGCGTCACCTTGCCGTCGCCGTTCACGTCGCCCAGCAGTATCTCGACGTCGCCGAAGTTCAGTACGATGGCGTTGACGTTGGCGCTCGGATTGTTCAGCTGGAAGTAGCCTCGGCAGGCGTTCAGTGTCATGTCGGCATCGGGATGGTGGAGCGTGTTGTCGGTGTCGAGGTAGAGCAGGCTGTTGTCATTGGCGGCCAAGGTGGCAGGCGAGGTGATGCCGATGAAGTTCACATGGTCGGTCTCGGCGGGCGTGATGGTGCTGCTGACATCCATGTGTTCGAAGACGGGACTCGTGATGTTCGTCGCGTTGGTGGTATGCCTCAGGGCTAGATTCCCGTTGTTGTTTAGCGTCCACTGACGGCCGAGGAAATCGGCATAGTAGGTGTCACTGCTGCCTTCTCCTACAATTACAATCACTCCTTCGGGGGTTCCCTGCGCGTATCCGCCGATATTCTGGCGGCAGTTGATGACGCTGATCGTGCCGCCGTCTGCCAATACCAGGTCGATGCCTCCATCAAAGAGTATGGTGGGGTAGGTGCCTCTGACCCAGCAGTTCTCGACGGCATGTGTGCCGCCATTGGAGCCTCCGCCATAGAGGACACCGATGTAGGAGGCATTGAGGCTGCCGTCCAGGTAGCAGTTCGAGATGGTCGTGGCCGAAGTGGTGCCGTGGCCCAGGATGCCGCCAACATGTGTCTGGCCGCTCACCGATGCCGCCATCCAGCAGTTGCGGATGCTGTTCGTGCCGCCAAGAGCCGCGCCCACGATGCCGGCACTGTACTGTCCGCCATTCACGGAGCCCGTGACCTTCACGTTGCAGATGGTGGCACCGTTGATGTAGCGGAACGGCGCGGCGTAGTCAGCACCGCTGATGCTGAGGTTGAGCGTGTAGCCAGCGCCGTCGAAGATGCCGCGGAACGGGTGGTCTGCCGTGCCCGCCATCGTCGAGATGCTGATGTCGGTGCCCAGCTGCACGAGCTTGCCCTCGTAGGATTCCGTGCCGTTGTTCACGTTCTGTGCGAAGGCCTCCCATTCCGCTGCCGAGCTGATGATGAGGTCGGGGGTTGGCAAATCCCACTTCAAGATGTATGGTTTACCAGCCTCGATACTCGCGGCATCCGTGAAGTTCAGCGTCAGCGTGCCGTCGTTGCTGAGGTCGGTGCTGCCCAGGGTCTTGACGGTGGCACCCTCGAGCGGCGTGCCGCTGAGGCTGTTCACGCCGAAGGGCAGGCACAATGTGTTCCATGTGCCGTCCTTGTAGAGCGTGCGGCGTACCAGCATCACATTGTAAACATAGTTTGTACTGGCAGCCATGGCGTTGATTAACTCTGTGTTGTCTTCGTCATCGTATATAGGTGCAAGACGATTGGTGGTGAAGGTAACCTCTGACCAGTAAGATACTGTGGTGTATAAGTTTGATCGCACCTGGAACTCGTATTCCGTCGATGGCGAAAGATTTGAACATCTAAATCCAACATTTTTTCTCGTAGTTCCAGTTTTCCACGCCAAGTCACCATAAGAGATGCCAAAGTCATCAATCGACAGATAGTCCTGATCAGTGTCATTCAGGCGAATGGCTATATAACCTATCTGTCCGTTGTAGCTACTCAGGTCAATGGACACATTCTCATAGTCTATTTCATCGGTGCTACCGCGTTCGAAAACCTTATCAGTAAAGGAACTGATGTCATCGGTTGTGGTAGAGACCCGCACTTCATAGTGTACAAGGAAGTCGATGTTTCGTCCGGCTATGAACGACAGGGTTACGTCCAATGTCACCTGAGGTGAGATGAGCCAGTTGTCGACAGTGAATGGCGTTTCTGTTGTATGATCATAACACCTTGTTAAAGCTTTGTGGTTATTTGTGATTGCTGTTTGTTCAATATGCCAGTCTGTTACCGAGTTGCCACCCTGATTGACAATCTTCCACTCATCGAGTCCATTCTCAAAGTTTTCGAAGAACAGAGGCTTCAGCCTCAAACGAACATCATACCTTTCGCTGTCCCCCGCCCAGCTGAGGTCTGCACTTAAGCCGGTGATATTGGTAACGGCGATATCATGGGGCGCGGAAAGAGGAGTACCGGCGGTAAAGGTGAAGTCATCCAAATATATCAGATAACCATCCGTCCATTTGATGGAAACATATTTGGTGCCCGCCGGACAATAGAATGAGGGTTTTTGCCATTCCTCGTCGGTGTACATTTTATTGCCCCAAAAAAAATCATTGAGGTCTTTGGTCTTCGTGGAGTAGCCCACTTGGAAGCTGGCAGGATAGTCATCGGTACTGCCTTTTTAAGGTTCTTGTAATAGAATGAGACCAACATGGGAGTACTGACTTCAAAACGAGGGGAAATCAGCGTTTCGTGTTGAGCAAGTTTGAAGCTACAGTTGCCATCGTGTATGTAATCTGATTCATTGCTGATTATTTCCGATGAAAGGCCTGACGCGCGCCAACCACCCATGCCGTTCTCGAAACCTTCATTGAAAGGAAGGGAGGTCACGGCAGGGCCTTCGGTGAAGAATCTGGCTGTCACGTAATTGCTGGCATTGCCGCCATTGTAAAGGGCTTTCATGCGGAAATTGTAGGTTGTGTTGGCTTCCAGGCCGTCAATAGTAACAGAAGTGGTTTTCGCCGTGGCTTCAGTTGACCAGGCGTCATCAGTAGGCTTCTTGTATTGGTAGGCATATTCTGTGACAGACGCATCGGGAGCTGTCCACGTGAACTTGGCACTCTGGTCAGTCAGGTCGCTGACGGCAAGGCCGGTTGGCTTTGCATACTCCGAATACTCCACGAAACTGAAATCGTCGATAAACAAGTTATCCGAAGCAATATAATGATTTGGTTGATCCGTAGGAATATTTACAGAATTTAATCGTACAGCTATAAACCTGGTATCAGTGGGGAAGGTTCTTTCATAAGAGGTCCACCAGCCTGTAGCTTTAATCTCTGTTTCCCACATGAAGGCTGACGGGTCACTGGTTGTGGTGGAGTACCCCACTTGGAATCGCGGAGGGAGAGTGGATGCACCTTGTTTATTGTAATAGAAGGATACAGTCATTTCTGAAGTGCCGGCAAATCGGGGGGAAATCAGGCATTGAACCTTATCCCAAGAGTCGAACTTAAAGCAATTTTTTCCATTGTATGCGGCTTCCGTTTTGATTCCCGAATTGCTACTTGGGTCCACCATTCTCCAGCGATTCATGCCGTTTTCGAATCCGATTTCATAGGGCAGCTCCATGGCGGTGGTAAAATTTAAAAGCGTATATATGCTTTCACCATGCTCCCCATATAGTGCTTTCACGCGGAACTGGTAGTCCATGTTGGCTGAGAGACCGTCGAAAGCGGCAGAAGTTGTCGTTGGCGGGACTATGACCTCGGCTGGCCAGTCCGCATCACTGGCTTTCTTAAATTGATAGGCATAGCCCGTGATGGGATGGTCTGGTGCAGGCGGTGCCTCCCATGACGGCGCGGCTGTATATTCTGTGACATCTATTGCGCTGAGATTGACTGGAGATGGAGTGTCGCTAGCTGTGAAGCTGAAGTCATCTAATGATATATCCGCGAGCCTTCCTTGGCCGGGAAGCCATTTGACAGCGATGTATTTAGTTCCCTTCGGAAAGGATTCTTCATACAATTCCCAAACTTTTATTATGCTGGGGGTATTTATTCCGCCCCATGTGAAAGCGTCAATGTCAGGTGTCGTGGTAGAGTAGCCCAGCTGGCAAGCAAAATTTTCGTATCCATTCATATAGAATCTTACCAATATGGGTGTATGACCGCTAAATTCCGGAGATACCAAATATTGGGGGGATTTCGGACGATTGTTAAAATAAAAATAACAATTGCCACCATGGCTAGATGTTTGAGACCAATAAATACCAGTTTTTTCCACCTGATAATAGTCAAAGCAATCCACCATCGTCCATCCTTCTGCACTAAGGTTGTAGTTCTCGAAACCGTACTCGTATGGCAGACGCTGGCCGTTGAAGTGGGCTGCATAATAAGTCCGCCCGTCAATGGCGGTCACGGGGTCATCCCACACGCCATCAACGAGTTCCGTACTCACTGGCAAGCCCTCTGCTCTTTTGATGACGTGGTCGCCAAGTTCTTCCGACGGGGCAAAAGTGTTCAAGTAGTAAATCCCAACAGCGGCAGGCGCCTTGATGGTCGCCCCAGCATTCTTGAGGGCGATTGGGTGGTACTTGCCGCCGCTGCCGGGCGAGAACGAGCCTTTGAACAGGCAGTTCTGAAAGTTCAGCGTCAGGTCGTCGCACCAGCCAAGGAGTCCACCTGCGTAGTTTTGGAAGCTGCTGATGGTAGCACTGCAGACGCAGCGCTCCACCGAGAGCGTGCCTGCGGCATGTCCCACTATGCCGCCCGCATACTGCGTGGCGTTGATGGTGCCTGCTACGGTGAGGTCCTGGATGGTGGCTCCGTTGGTGTAGGCGAAGGGTGACACATGCATTGTGCCGTTCAGGGCGACGTTCAGCGTCTGTCCGTTGCCTTCGAAGTGGCCGGTGAAGGGGTGTGTGGCGGTGCCGAACATCTTGGTGACGGGTGTCGTGTTGTCGAACTCGAAATACTCGTTTCCCAGCTGGTAGTAGCTTCAGCTGAAATACTGGCCAATATCGCTGTCGGCCATGGCATCGGCAATGGAGTTCCAGTCGCCGGCATCGCAGATGAGGTAGGGATTCTCTTCGGAGCCCTCGCCAAAGTTCTTTCTCACGGTCACGTAGAGAGAGTGCTTCAGGAAGTTTTGACTTCCGTTGCCGAAATTGGCGCTCACATAAATCTTCACATAGAAAGTCCGCTCGCTGATATCCCCTTCATTGCCTTGGAACAAATCTATATAGGGGTTGAGGCTGATGTTGTTCCTGAAGCCATGTTTGCCTTGGAGTCCGTACGCGGCGTTCACGTCGTCCCTCACGATATACTCCATGTCGTCATGTGGTATGGGGAAATAGCCATCATAGACTTCATTGGGGTCGGTGGAGACGAAGGCGAAAGCGTTTATCCCTTTTCCTAACTCCCAGGAGAGCTTCGTGTTCTGGTCGGAGTCGTACACCCATCCTGCGATGTGGATAGAGCCGACGCCGGCCTTGCAGTAGTCGATGTGCGACACCAGCGTTTTCTGTGCCCATGCCGTCGTGGTCATCACTGTGAGCAGCAGCATCAAGGCTGCCCGCCTTGTAAAATCTCTAATAGGGTCGGTTTTCTTTTTCATGTCAGTTAGTATGCCTAGTTTGTTTTCAGCCCTCTGTATCGTTTGTTTTCGTTTCGTCAGAAAGAATGCTGCAAAGTTAAACATTTATTTTGGAATGACCAACTATTTCCCTGTTTTTTTACATTGGTTAAAGTAATGATATGCAAGTAAGTTCTGCACAGCCGATGCCGTAGGCATCAGACATTGATAGCCAGCTATTTCAATGGCTGGTGACAGGGTTGTGGCAGGTGGCGTGCCGTAGGTACGCGATATGGGTTGGATGTTGTCGCGTACCTAAAGGCACGCTTTTCTACCGTCCCTTTATACCAGCCATTGTAATGGCTGGCTACCAATGTCACGCCCCTATGGGGTTGGCTGCGCATCGCTTTAATAGCTTGTGCACTTGAATAATGATATAGCGCAGGCTTTCGGGGTACGTCAAATTGAATATCCAGCTCCTTCGCGCGCGCGTGCGTAATATGCGAGCGAAAAAGCGCGCTACAGGTGCTACTTTGGGGCTGAACAAGCAGAATAGCAAATAGTTGCCTGTAGCTACAGGGCTGATTTTGGCGCTACTCTTGTAGCTACATGGGTGTCGCCTGGTGTTTTTCCAAACGGCGTGCGTATTCTTCCAAACGGCGTGCGTATTTTTTCAAATGGCGTTCGTATTTTTTCAAACGGCGTTCGTATTTTTCCAAACGGCGCGCGTATTTTTCAGGCAATAATATAGCAGTTGGCACAGGAATTCTTCTCCGGCGGTAGCCACTCCCCTCCCCTCAAGGGGAGGGGCAGGGGTGGGGTCTGTAACTATTTCCACTGAGGGTACACAGACGATATCAAACTCGCTGAAGGAAGTTAGAGACCCCACCCCTACCCCTCCCCCTTAAGGGGAGGGGAGCGCCATGCGGAATAATTGATTAAGTGTCAACTGCTATATTGTTGCCTTTTTTCAAACGGCGTTCGTATTTTTCCAAACGGCGTTCGTATTTTCCAAAATAGCGTTCGTATTTTTCAGCAACCCCTGTGTAGCTACTAAAGTAGCACCAAATGATTCCTTGTAGCTACTGATAATTATTTATAAACCATCAGATTAAGTGCCAATGTAGCGCGAGTAGCTCGTTTTTTTTGCCTTTATATATACGTGTGAGTTATTGCCTGCGGCGCTACGTGTAATATGCGTGAATGAACCGTGAATAGGTCGCAGATTTATCTAGGCGAAGCATTTATGGATTATTCACGGGTCATTTACGGTTATTACACGTAGCGTCGCAGACATCTACTACATCATTGCTGTCATGTACCATTTCGTCAACGGACTATAAATATATCACAATTTATTGTGAATTTCCTTTGTTGTTTCAATTCTTTTTCCTATCTTTGCAGCAAAATCACAACAAATTGTGAATATGAACGCAAGAGAAATAGGAATGATTATCCGGGAACGCAGGAAACATCTTGGCGTAAACCAGCAAACGCTTTCTGACTTGGCAGGCGTAGGACTTAATACGCTGGTAACGATTGAGCGGGGTGAGGGCAATCCACAACTCAGTACGCTGTTGACTATTCTCGACACCATTGGCCTGCAGATGAGCATTAAACTAAAGACCCTGGATTATGAGACAGTGTAAGGTGTTTATTTGCGATGTAGAGGCCGGCATCCTGCAGGAGACCGATGATCGTCAGTACGTTTTCACCTATAGTAATAGCTATATGGGTGTCCCAGTTTGTCTGGCTATGCCTTTGCGGACAGAGCCTTACCGTTCTGCCCATCTCTTTCCCTATTTCTTTAATATGCTCTCTGAGGGTGCTAACCGTCAGACGCAGTCTATGTTGCTGCATATCGACGAGAACGATGACTTCGGCATTCTGCTGGCCACTGCCCAGGTGGATACGATAGGTGCTGTAACCGTAAAACCTATAGAATGATGGATGTACTGAATGTTTGTCCTTCTACGCTTGCCGAAGGTTTTAGCACTTATTCGCCTACAGCCCGCAGGTTCTTGTTTGACGGAATGGATGTGTCACCAATTCTTCCGTTTGACAGCCCAAACAACGAGCGTGCCGATAGAGAGGAATATGCTCGTCATGTAGGCCGCATTTCGCTTTCTGGTGTACAGCCAAAAGCAAGTCTGGTGCTGAATGCTGATGGCCAGCTCGTCAGGCCCTCTGAGGGAGAGCGTGGTCAGTACATCTTAAAGCCTGCTCCATCGTCTTATTCGTTGTTGGAGCGTAAATACTGTCCAGCCAATGAGCATCTGAGTATGCAGATAGCCGCTCAGGTCTATCATATCGAAACGGCGGTCAACGCCCTCTGTTTCTTTCGCGATGGTGAAGCAGCCTATCTGACCCGGCGTTTCGATGTTGCCCCCGATGGCGGCAAATACCAACAAGAAGATTTTGCTTCGTTAGGAGGTTTGACCAAGGCCAATGGTGGTAGTGACTACAAATACAGCAATCTCAGTTACGAAGAATGTGCAGAATTTATTTGGAAGTATACCAAGGCTGCTCCTATTGAGGTATTGAAGTTCTTTCGTATCGTTGTATTCAACTATCTTATTTTGAATGATGATGCTCACCTGAAGAATTTCTCGCTGATAAACCGTGGAGACGGAGAATATCATCTAACCCCAGCCTACGACCTGATAAACACAAGTCTGCATCTCTATGAGCCCCGCATCTTTGCGCTTGACAAGGGATTGTTCCGTGAGGGTATGCACTTCATCGATACCCACACCATCAACCGAGCGCATTTCGAGGAGTTTGGCCGTCGTATAGGTCTGTCTAACCGCCTCGTCAAGCGAGAACTTGATTTCTTCTCTGCCGAACATCCTCTTGCCCATGAGCTTATTCAGCGTTCCTTCCTTTCTGAGAAGTTAAAGCGCTACTATTGGCAGTCGTATAACTATCGTAGAAAAGCCATAAGTGTACAAACATGAGTCCACTTTTTAAAAGTCCGCTACCGCCGAAGACCAAGCCGCAAGGTCTCCCCTCCCATGAGGGAAGGGTTTAGGGGGTGGGCTTCTTTTCGGCCTGCCATATCTCCACGGAGTTGATGATGTTCTGCCAGAGTATGTAGCAGCCCGGGCCTACGGAGGAAAGGGGGTTCAGGTAGGTGTTGGCCATCCAGATGGCGAAGGCGGTGTTCTTCTGTCCGAGGGCTTGTCCGGCCTCCTGGGCATGGTTGAAATAATGGCCGATGAAGCGGCCCACGGCAAACTGCACCACGCAGAGCATGAGCCCCAGCAGGGCAATGGCCAAGAGCAGCCACACGGGGGCCTGGGCGTGGACGATGTTCTTCACGGTGGTGCCCGTGACAATCATCAGCGAGCAGCCCCAGAGATAGAACGAGAGGTCGCGCACCGAGAGAATGCGGCGGTGGAGACGGTGCATGCGGTGCTTCACCACGTAGGCCAGCAGCATGGGCAGCACCAGCAGCGTGACCACCTGGTAGAGAATCTTCCAGAAGGCCGTCCAGAACGAGATGCCGGCTCCCTTCTCAATCATGGGGAAGCAGACGGGCACGAGCAGCACGGTGAGGAAGTTCGACAGGAAGGTGAACGTGGTGGTCTGCTCCAGGCTGCCGCCCAGCTTCTGCGTCACCACGGCGGCTGCCGTGGCACACGGCGCAATGATGCACATGAGCAGGGCCTCTAGCAAGATGAGTTGAGCGTGGAAAAAGAGGATGACGGCCATGACGACGGCCACGGACAGCAGGTTGAACAGCAGCACCCACAGGTGCCACCACACGGGGCGCAGCTGGTGGAAGTCGACCTTGCAGAACGTGACAAAGAGCACCAGAAACATGAACACGGGCAGGATGGCATCCATCAGCGGAGAGAAGAACGCAGCAGCACCGTCGAGCCAGGGCACAAAGGCGAAGACCAGATAGAGCGCAGCCCCCAGCCCCATGGCCACGGGCAGCGTCCAGTCCTTGGCGAAACGAATCAGGTTCATGGCTTCCAGAAAACGCTTTTGATGGTGCAAAGGTACAAATAAAACGCTGGACAAAGTGTTATTTGCGTCTAAACAAATCTTAATTAATAAAAAAACTTTCAGCAAATTGATTTGTATTTGTAGAAGAATGCGTATTTTTGCATCATCATTGAATGAAGTGAAAAAAGGAGTAAGAAGTATTGACTGCCTCAATTACGTTAATAACTAAAAAAGCACAATTATGGACTACAAGATTATCGACATCGAGGGTGTAGGCGAGGTCTATGCCGAGAAGCTGGTTGCCGCCGGCATCAACAAAGTGAGTGAACTGCTTGAGAAGTGCGCTGCCCCGAAGGGTCGCCAGGAGCTGGCCGAGGCTACGGGCATCAGCGATAAGCTCATCCTGCGCTGGACCAACCATGCCGACCTGTTCCGCATCAACGGCGTTGGCCCGCAGTTCGCCGAACTGCTGGAGAAGGCTGGCGTAGACACCGTGAAGGAGTTCCGCCACCGCGTGGCCGAGAACCTGCAGCCCAAACTGGAGGAGGTCAATGCCGAGTTCCACGTCTGCGGCCGCGTGCCCGCAGTGAAGGAGGTGCAGAAGATGATCGACCAGGCCAAGGAGCTGGAGCCCAAAGTGACTTATTAATCCCGCCTGATGAGAAGACTGCTGCTGCTTGCCATTGCCATGCTACTATGCACTAGCATGGCAATGGCTGTTCCTGCCCGTCCGGGCACGGCCCGCATCGCCCAGCCCGACGGCAGCATGCTGACCGTGCGGCTGGTGGGCGACGAATACCTGCATTTCTACACCACGGACGACGGCTACTCCGTGGTGCGTCGTGACGACGGCTTCTATGCATACGCCCAGAAGGGAGCCGACGGGCAGCTGGTGGCTACGGGGCGCACGGCCCACGACAGCGCCCAGCGCACGGCCGACGAGCAGACATGGCTGAAGGGCGTGAAGAAAAGGCTGGCTCCGCAGATGACTGCCCGGGCAGCCCGCGAGCGCGACGCCGAATATGCCCGCCGGGCACAGGCCCGCCAGGCCCGCCGGGCCGCAGCAGCACAGGCACCCGTCTACAACTACAACAATTTCCGTGGCCTGATTATCCTCGTAGAGTTCAACGACCGTGTGTTCTCGCGCAGCAACTATGCCAGCATGATGGAGGACATGGTGAACAAAGAGGACTACCGGGGCTACGACAACTCGCAATACGGCCGCTACACGGGCAGCGTGCGCGACTATTTCTACGACAACTCCGACGGGCTGTTCTCGCCGCAGTTCGACGTGGTGGGGCCTGTCACCGTGGACTATAGCCAGTATCATCCCGAGGGCTTCGACAACATGTCGGAGATTACCATCGGCGCACTCGAGGCTGCCGACTCGCTGGTGGACTACAGCCAGTATGACGGCGACGGCGACGGGATGGTGGACATGGTCTACTTCATCTTCGCCGGGCTGGGGTCGAACATGACCGGCAACGACGAGCGGCTGGTGTGGCCGCATGCAGGATATATCTACAACAACAAAAGCAGCAACTGGTGGGTGATAAAGGACGGCGTCTACATGGGACGCTATGCCTGCAGCACCGAGCTGCTTGGCAGTGCCAACTGGCACATCATCGACGGCATAGGCACCATCTGCCATGAGTTCAGCCATGTGCTGGGCGTCATGGACCTCTACGACACCGACTACGAGAAGTCGGGCGGAGAGACTCCCCACCCCGGAGAGTGGAGCATCATGTCGGGAGGCAGCTATATGAACAACAGCCGCACGCCTGTGGGCTATAACATCTACGAGCGCTATGCCATGGGCTTCGCCACGCCGCAGCTCATCGGCGGCGAGGGCAGCTTCACGCTCGAATCGGTCGGCTATTCGAACACCGGCTACCGGCTGGACACTCCGGTGAAGAAGGAGTTCTTCCTCATGGAGAACCGCCAGCAGACGGACAAGTGGGACAGATACCTGCCTGGACACGGCCTGCTGGTGTATCGCGTAGACTCCACCAGCACCAACGTATGGCAGCAGAACAACGTCAATGTCAACCCCAAGCACATGTACTTCGAACTGTTGCGGGCAGGAGGAAACAACGGGGCGTCGGCACAGGCCAGCGACCCCTTCCCCGGCAGCCGCAAGGTTACGACGCTGAACAACAGCACGTCGCCGGCCAACCTGCTCACCTGGGCAAACAAGCCGAATAAGCTGGGGCTTGACAACATTGCGGAGAAGAACGGCATCGTGACCTTCGACGTGCTCGACGTGAACGTGCTGAAGAGCATCAGCCTGCCCGAAGAGGAGACCATCGGCTACGGGCTGGGCTACCAGCTCACGGAGACTCGCTTCCCCGACTATGCCCCCTACACGCTGGCCTGGAGCAGCAGCAATGCGGATGTCGTGACGGTCGACGACCACGGACTCCTCTACGGGAAAGCACTGGGCGAGGCCGACATCACGGTGGTGGCCAATGGCGACGCTGCGCTGACTGCCACCTGCCATGTCACAGTGGAGAACCGGCCCGTTGCCAACAGCATAGCCGAGTACAAGGCCATGCAGGACGGCACGGCCATCACGCTCATGCTGAACGATGCCCTGGTGGTGTTTGCACAAGGCTCGCAGGCTTACGTACGCGACGCTACGGGGGCGCTGGTCTTCGAGAATACCGTGCTGTCGCTGAAACAGGGCGACTTGCTCAACGGCAATGTCTACGGGCGACTGACCATGAAGGACAACGTGCCCCATCTGGCAGCGGAAGGCAGCATGACCCACGACAAGGGCTTCACTGTCAGCAGCGGGCATCCGGTGGCGCCGCGTGAGGTCAGCGTCGCCGATGTGACGCCCGACGACTACGGCGATCTCATCACCCTGAAGGCCACACGCCTGTTCTATGAGCAGAAAGTGGCTGTATGGGCCATTGATGGGGAGAAGAAGATACGCCTCTACAACACCTTCCAGCTGAAGAACGTCAGCATGTCGACCAACGTGGAGGGCAAGTGGTACGACGTGACGGGCATCTTGCTCACCAACAGGCTGAAAGGCGCCACCGAGCTCATCGACGAGATTGCCATGACGGTGAAGCCGACAGAGGTGGAAGCGCCGCCACAGCCCGACGCGGTGGCAGCAGTGGCGGCCGACAACAGCCACACCGAGGTCAGCATCTTTACGGCCAACGGGCGGCTGGTGGCAGTGACTACTACCGGCCAGCTGACGCAGCTCCCGCTCAAGCCCGGACTCTATGTGGCAAGGACTGCCAGCCGAAGCTGGAAAATGATAAAAAGGTAAGTCCCCCTAGTCCCCCTAAGGAGGGAAAATCCCTCCCCTTCGGGGAAGTTGGAATGGATTAAGGTAACACACACACACTCAATCAATCACGCCCCTAAAGGAGGGAAAATCCCTCCCCTTTGGGGAGGCTAGGAGAGGTCTGGGAGGACTTAATTATTACAGGAATGATGAAAAAACTAATGATTCCGTGCGCATGCCTCCTGATGGCAGTAGCACTGATGAGTGCCGACAAGAAAGACGGCACCATGGTGAAGGAGAAAGGTACCTACATCGTCAACACCACAACCCTTGGCAAGGATGTCATGGGCTACAACGGCCCTACGCCCCTGAAGGTCTACATCAAGGCTAACAAGATTGAAAAGATAGAGTTCCTCGAGAACGACGAGACGCCAAAGTACTGGCGTGCCGCCGTGGAGCACATCCAGAACAAGTGGGACGGCATGACCCTGAAGGACGCCAAGACCAAGGAGGTGGACGGCCGCACCGGTGCCACCTACAGCAGCGATGCCATCAAAAAGAACGTGAAGCTCGCCGTAGAGTACTACGAGAAGAACAAGTAGTGATATTATGGCTTTAATCAAGAGTTACAAGGGAATGAGCCCCAAGTGGGGCAAGGACTGCTACTTCAGCGAGAATGCCACCATCGTGGGCGATGTCACCATAGGCGACCAGTGCTCCATCTGGTTTAATGCTGTGGTGCGGGGCGACGTGGCCCCCATCACCATCGGCGACCGCTCGAATGTGCAGGACGGCTCGTGTGTACATGTGACCCACGACACGGGTCCCACGCACATCGGCTCGGACGTGACCATCGGCCACAACGTCACCGTGCATGCCTGCACCATACGCGACGGTGCACTCATTGGCATGGGAGCCACGCTGCTCGACGGCTGCGAGGTGGGCGAAGGAGCCATTGTGGCTGCCGGCGCACTGGTGCTGCAGAACACAAAAATACCTCCCCACGAGATATGGGGAGGCGTTCCCGCAAAGTATCTGAAGCCTACACGCCCCGGACAGACCGACAATGCCGCCCACTACGTGGAATACGCCAAGGAATACCTTGGCTAGCGGTCATTGCAAAAACCGCTCCATCGCTTCCAGGCACATGCGGCTGTTGTGGTAGGGGCACTTCCAGAAGCCGGCATGGTCGTCGTCCTGGTTGAGCGAGCCGTCGGCATGTCGGCTCCAGTACCACTCGCCGTGCTCCCAGTCTATCAGGTTCTTCTTGATGTAGTCCCAGCAGCGCAGGGCTTTCTTCAGAGCCTCTTCGTCGCCGAAGTGCTGGTAGATGTTCAGCCATCCCACCACGTTCTCGGCCTGCACCCACCAGTGAAGGTCATCGTCTACATGGCCTGTGTCGAGGTTGGCCTCGTGGGTCATCGAGCCGTCGGGGCGCAGGCCCTTCTCGCTGGCTTGCGCCACCGTCTGCACGATGGGCTCCACCTTCCTCAGCACCTGCTCGTCGCCCAGCACCAGTGCCGCCTCATGCAGCAGCCATGAGCACTCGATGTCGTGGCCATAGCTCTCCAGCCTTCCCCCGCCGCGTGTCCAGTCCATGTCGAAGAACAGGTCGAGGTGGTGGGTCTCGGGGTTGAGAATCTTGTCTGTGAAGATGTCGATGAGGTTTCGCAGGGCTGCTTCCACGCGAACGACTGTCTCCTGCGGAACGGCAATGTCGATGGGGAGCATCGAGCCGATGGCCGGCACGTAGGCACAGCTCTGTGAGGCCTGCAGCTCGCGGATGGCGCGAAGCAGGTTCGTGTAGGGCTCAATGATGTGCAGGTGGGTGTTCTGCGACTTTGGGTAGTTCTGGTCGAGGTCGCTCAGGCGCATGTCGGCGATGGGCTGCCAGTCGCGCGTTGCCGCTTCGATGTAGCCGTTGTGACCTGCATCGAAGGCATGCTCCTCTATGCAGTCGAAGAGCTGCAAGGCGCAGTCCAAAGCCTCGCGGTCGCCAGTGGCACGGGCATACTCCGACAGGCCGTAGAGGGCGAAGCCCAGGGCGTAGAACTGCTTCTTCGTGTCCTTCGGCTGCCCCAGGTAGTCCACGCTCCAGTAGACGCCGCCATGTTCCCAGTCTATGAAATGTTCCAGGAAATAGTCTTTCGCCCTTGTGGCTGCCTCTTGGTATTCGGGCACACCCAGCACGCGGCTGGCTGCCGAGAAGCTCCAGAGGATGCGGGCGTTGAGGATGGCTCCCTTGTCGGCTTCCGGCCGCAGCTCATAGCGGCCCGTCATCTGTCCGTAGAATCCGCCGTGCTCCCCGTCCTCCATCTTGTCCATCCAGAAGGGCAAGATGTTCTGCGTGAGCACCTCCTGCATCTCCTGCCTCATGGTGGTTACGGCCTTCTGGCCATTGAAACTGTTATCACTCATCATGCTTGTTCCTATAAATAGTGGTGCAAAGTATCTGCTTTTTTTCCTAACTTCAGTCTGCTGAACGATGAATTAGCCTACTTTCACGCGATTGTATAATACGCGCCAAAATACGAAAAGGTGCATCTAGTGCACCTTTTTCAGCTTGGTTCGATTGCTACATGTTCATGCCGCCATCCACCTGTATGACCTGTCCGCTGATGTAGTTCGACATGTCGCTGGCGAGGAAGACGGCGCAGTTGGCGATGTCGTCGACGGTGCCGCCACGGCGGAGGGGTATCTTCTGGCACCACTCCTTGCGCACATCCTCTGAGAGGGCCTGAGTCATGGCGGTGTCGATGAATCCCGGGGCGATGGCGTTGGCGCGGATGCCCTTCGGACCCATTTCCTGACCGATGGACTTGGCCAGCGCGATGAGTCCAGCCTTCGATGCTGCGTAGTTGGCCTGTCCGGCATTGCCGTGTACACCAACCACGGAGGCCATGTTGATGATGGAGCCGCCGCGCTGGCGCATCATCACTGGCACACAGGCATGGATGAAGTTGAATGCCGACTTCAGGTTGACGGCGATGACGGCGTCCCACTGCTGCTCGCTCATGCGGAGCATCAGTCCGTCCTTGGTGATGCCGGCGTTGTTCACCAGAATGTCGATGGTGCCGAACTCCTCTTTCACCTGCTTCACCACTTCTTCGGTCTGGGCGAAGTCGGCGGCGTTGGAGGCATAGCTCTTGGCTTTCACGCCTTTGGCGGCGATTTCCTGTTCAGTCTCTTCGTTCACTGCGAGGTCGGTGAATGCAATGTTGCAGCCTTCCTCAGCGAATTTCAGCGCGATAGCTTTTCCGATACCGCGCGCGGCGCCCGTGATGAGCGCAGTCTTGCCTTCTAGTAATTTCATTTCTTCGAGATTTCGTTATTTCGATGTTTCGATGTTTCGTTATTTCGTTATTTCGAGATTTCGAAATATCGAGATTTCGACGTTTCGACATTTCGACATCTCGGCATCTCGGCATCTCGATTTTTCGACATTTCGTTTCATCCCCTACATTTTCCCATGCTTCCCCAATGCGCCGTAGACGAACTTGGCCACTTGGGGCTTGGTGTCTTCCTCGCGCATGCCGTGGGCTATGCGCCCGTAGATGTAGGGCACTTCCAGGCCCTTGATGCAGTAGTGGCAGATGTCGGCCACGAGGTTCACATTCTCGATGTCGAACTCTCCGTCTTCCTTGCCCTCGGCGAAGACCTTGCGGAAGAGCTCCACCTCGGCCAGGTCGAAATGTTTGCGCACGCGCTCCACCATCCAGATGTTGCGGAAGAACTCGGCACGCAGGTTACCGTTGCGCACCACCGTCTCGCGAATCATGCTCAGATGGGTGTAGATGAGCTCGATGACTTTCTCCTGGGGGCTGATTTTCCGTGCGGCCACCTCGTCGAGCTTGTCGCTGAGGCGCTCCAGCTCGGTCTCGATGACGGCGTAGTAGATATCGTCTTTCGACTTAAAATAGGTGTAGAGCGTGCGCCGCCCCTTGCCCGATGTCTGGGCAATGTCGTTCATCGTGGTGTTCTCCAGCCCTTTCTTCGCAAAAAGCTGACGAGCCACGTCGACCAGCAGCTGTCTTGTCTTTGATATGGACATCTTGGTTATTTATAATTTAACGATTTACAATTTACAATTTCCAATGCTCTATTTGACGATTTGCGATAAGACGTATTTCCAGTCTTCTGCCTGCTAGTTTAATTGCACACTATCTTTATCGTGTGCAAAATTACGGAATTTATTTTAAACCGGCAAGTTTTTTCCCATAAAAAGTATGTTTTTAAAGAATATTATGTACCTTTGCAAAGTGGAACAGCAGATAAGGAGGACTTGAAGTGAGCTTTGCCGACGTGATTTTGCCTTTGCCGCTCGACGGCCTTTTCACCTACGCCGTGCCCCAGAAGATGGAGGGGCGGGTGCGTCGGGGAATGCGCGTGCTGGTGCCTTTCGGCAGGAGCAAGAGCTACGTGGGCATCGTTGCCCGGCTGCACGACAAGAAGCCCGAGGGCTATGCCGTGAAGCCCATCGCGCTGATGATGGACGACCGGCCCGTCCTGCTGGAGAGTCAGCTCAAGCTGTGGGAATGGATTGCTGACTACTACATGTCGCCCATAGGCGACGTGATGAAGGCGGCACTGCCGGCGGGGCTGAAGGCCGAGGAGGGCTACCGGCCGAAGACGGAGACCTATATCCGGCTGACGGAGAACTACCGCAACGAGCCGACGCTGCATGTGGCGCTGAACATGCTGGCCCGCGCCCCCAAGCAGCAGGAGGCATTCATCGCCTACCTGTCGCTGTCGCGATGGGACACCATCGAGGGCAACGACACGCTGGAACCGGTGCTGGAGATAACCCGCGAGGAGCTGATGAACTACAGTGGCACTACGCTCGATATCCTGAAAGCCCTCGTGAAGAAAGGCATGCTCGAGACCTACGAGGTGGAGGTGAGCCGCCTGAACAGGGGCGGGGAGGCGCATCCGGAGAAAATCAAGAAGATGAGCGAGGCACAGGAGGAGGCATACAACAAGATACTGCTGTCGATGATGAAGAAGAACGTCACCCTGCTGCATGGCGTCACTGGCAGCGGCAAGACCGAGATATACATCCACCTCATCCAGCGCGAGATAGAGCAGCACCGGCAGGTGCTCTACCTGCTGCCTGAGATAGCCCTGACCGTGCAGATCATGGAGCGGCTGCAGCAGGTCTTCGGCAGCCGGTTGGGCATATACCACTCGAAGTACAGCGATGCCGAGCGGGTGGAGATATGGCAGAAGCAGCTGTCGGAGCATCCCTACGATGTCATCCTCGGTGCCCGCTCCGCCGTGTTCCTTCCCTTCCAGAACCTCGGCCTTGTCATCGTCGACGAGGAGCACGAGACCAGCTTCAAGCAGCAGGATCCCGCGCCAAGGTATCATGCCAGGAGCGTGGCTATCATGCTGGCTTCTTATAATTCTTCACAATGCACTATTCATGATAAGCCGAGGGTTCTCCTGGGCACTGCCACTCCTTCGCTGGAGACCTATCATAACGCCATGACGGGAAAGTACAGGCTGGTGGAGCTGAAAGAGCGCCACCAGGGCATAGAGCTGCCGGAGATTCAGGTGGTGGACATACAGGACCTGCAGCGGCGGAAGATGATGCGCGGCCCCTTCTCTCCTCTTTTATTAACGCGCGTGCGCGAGGCCCTGGAGCACGGCGAGCAGGCCATTCTCTTCCAAAACCGCCGTGGCTGGGCACCGATGGTAGAATGCCGCCAGTGCGGATGGGTGCCCCGCTGCGAGCACTGCGATGTCAGCCTGACGCTTCACCGCTCGATGAACCAGCTCACCTGCCACTACTGCGGCTATACCTACCACGTGCCTGCGGAGTGTCCCGCCTGCGGCTCCAAGGAGCTGCAGGGACGCGGCTATGGCACGGAGAAGATAGAAGACCAGATACGCGACATCTTCCCCATAGCCCGCATCGCCCGCATGGATCTTGACACCACCCGCACGCGGCAGGCCTACGAGCGCATCATCAGCGACTTCTCCGACGGGCGCACCAATCTGCTCATCGGCACACAGATGATCTCGAAGGGGCTCGACTTCGACCGCGTCAGCGTGGTGGGCATCCTCAATGCCGACTCCATGCTCAACTACCCCGACTTCCGGGCCTACGAGCATGCCTTCATGATGATGGCGCAGGTGAGCGGGCGGGCTGGCCGCAGGGGTAAGCGCGGGCTGGTCATCCTCCAGACGCGGCAGCCCGACCTGCCCCTGATAGACTATGTGGTGCGCAACGACTACCAGGCCTTCTACCGCAGCCTCATCGCCGAGCGGCAGGTGTTCCACTATCCCCCCTACTACCGCATCATCTATGTCTACCTCAAGCACCAGAAAGACTATGTGGTGGAGACGGCCGGACATGAGATGGGCGCCCGCCTGCGACAGTGGTTCGGAGGCCGCGTGCTGGGTCCCGACAAACCGGCAGTGGCCAGGGTGAAGACGCTCAGCATCCGTAAGATTGTGCTGAAGCTGGAGCTGGGCATCGACATGGCCAAGGTACGCCAATATCTGAAAATGGCCCGGCAGCAGATGCTGCAGGACAAGCGCTATGCCAGCCTGCAGCTCTACTACGACGTAGACCCGCTGTAGGGATACAAGGAAACGGGCTGCAAACGATGTCGTTTGCAGCCCGTCAGTGCATATCTGAAAGCGTTTTCTATTACAGCTTGTTGATATACTTCACCAGACCCGACTTCAGGTTGGCAGCCTTGTTCTTGTGGATAATGTTGGTCTTGGCCAGCTTGTCCAGCATCTTCTGCACCTTCGGGTACAGGGCTGTAGCCTCATCCTTGTTGGTCATAGCGCGCAGCTTGCGGACAGCGTTACGCATGGTCTTGGCATAGTACTTGTTGTGCAGTGCCTTTTTCTTGTCCTGGCGAATTCTCTTCACCGATGATTTGTGGTTTGCCATTTGTTTTTTAATTTTTAAATTTTAAATTGAACTTAAAGCTTATGGGTCTTGTGTTAATAAAAAACGCGGGGATGGCCGCGCTCCTACAACTGCCCTGGGCAAGCTCCTCTTCGAGGAACTCTCTGCCACCGCTTCATGCCTTCCGGCACTCATCGCATCACTGCGCAGATGGCAGATTTAATGTTTGTAGTCCCTAGGAGAGTCGAACTCCTCTTTAGAGAATGAAAATCTCTCGTCCTAACCGATAGACGAAGGGACCGGGGCTATTTACGATTTAACGATTTGCAATTTGACGATTATCTATTTACGTTTTTTCGTAAGCGGGTGCAAAATTACTGCTTTTTTCCCATTTGGCCAAATTTTTCTTGGAAAAAATGCGGTTATTTCGATATTAATTACTACTTTTGCACCATATTATTAGTTATTAAATACAAAAACGATGAAAAAGAAGACTTTATTTTGCACTTTTGCCATGGCAGCCATGATGCTGATTAGCTGTGGCACAACAGGAATGTTTGGAACACCAGGTACAAACGGCGGCACCATTGCTAATTCGGGCGACGCCCTGGGCAACATCCTGACCAGCGTGCTGGGCGGAACGTCGAAACCCACGCTGAAGCAGCTCATCGGCACCTGGAAATACAGCCAGCCCGGCTGTGCTTTCACCAGCGACCAGCTTCTGGCACAGGCCGGCGGCGAAATCGTGGCATCGCAGGTCAAGGCCAAGCTTCAGCCCACCTTCCAGAAGCTGGGTGTGAGGTCGAACAACACCTTTGTGACGCTCAATGAGGACAAGACCTTTGCCGCTTCCTTCGCCGGCAAAAGCTTCAGCGGGACTTACACCTACAACGAGGCCACGCAACAGCTCTCCCTTCAAGGCATGCTCCTGAACATCAACTGCTATGCCAAGCGCAACGCCGACGGCATCGCCCTGCTCTTTGAGTCGAGCAAGCTGCTCACCATGCTGCAGACGCTCTCTGCCCTGAGCGGCAACTCCTCGCTACAGACCGTGGGTGAGATTGCCAAGAGCTACGACGGCATGCGCATCGGCTTCGACTTCAAGTAAACCCCTCCAAAGCGAGCTGTCACCCTCCTGTCACCCTTGTCACCCTCAAAAACAGGGTGCACCCCCAGTATTTATCTGCATTCTGTCACCCTGACACCCTATAATGCCAAAAACTTAGGGTCAGTCGTAAAGCCTAGTAGGTAAAACTGGGTTTTCGGACTGACCCCTTTTTACTGGGCAATGATATAGCAGTTTTCCTATTGTGCGCAGCCCTTCCCCTCCCTTGTAGGGGAGGGGAAGGCCTTGCGGAGTATTTCGTCCAAAGTCAACTGCTATATCGTTGCCTTTTTACTGTTTGAGTCTACTTTAGTAAGTCCGCTACCGCTAAGAAACAACCCGCATGGCATTCCCCTCCCCTGTTTTAGGGGAGGGGCAGGGGTGGGGTGCGATAATGCCCACCTACACCCCCTATTACTCCGGGTCGCGGAGGTTCTCCTGCTCGGGGCGAGTGGTGCGGGTATTACCGTTGCCGCCACTTGCACCGAAGTATATGTAGAGCGCTTCGATGGCATCGGCAGGGGTAATGTTTTGGTCACCATTCACATCAGCGGCCGCCTCGTTGAAGCCGGTCTGCTGCACGCCGAAGTAGTGGTACAGAATCATGATGGCATCGGCAGGCGTCACGTTGCCGTCGTTGTTCACGTCGCCCAGAATAGGCGTGCCGGCTTCGCCGATGGTGACTGTCGTCTCAATGTCGTCGGCCACATAGTAGTTGGCGATGTCCACCTCCGAAAGCTTCATGTCCTTCATCACGATGGCGTAGTCGCCGTCGGCCATCGACTCCGCGATGTTCACCTGCAGCGTGGCTATCTCCCCGTCGTTGCCGGTGAAGGTGTCGCCATATTCCGAGTCGCAGAGTAAGCGGACGACGCCACCCTCATGCTCGCTGAATGTCAGCTTGTGCACATCCTCCTCCGGCAGGCGCCCAGCGCTCAGGCTTCCCTGTATGCGTCCCTTGTCGCTCTTCATGGCCGTCATGCCCTCGGGCAGGTACAAATCGAACTGGAAGCTGCGTATCTCCGCCGTGTTCTTCATGCAGATGGAGATGCTGGCCTGTGTGCCGGCAGTGGCAGTGAACGGCTTGATATAGATGACATTGTCCATCTGCGACAGGTCGGTGTTAGCCCGCCTTGGTCCGCGCATCTGCCGCGAACCGGCACTGCCGTGGATGGAGCCATAGTGGATGATGTTGGCAATGCCCGAATAGTCCGACACGTCGATGTTGCCGCTCTCGTCCACGTCGGCCGCCTTCAGGTTAAAGCCGGCGGGCGTGTTTTCGTGGATATGGCTGGCTACGCCGGAGTAGTCGCTGACGTCCACTACGCCGTCGTCGTTGATGTCACCAAGGGTGTACGAAGAAACAGTAAGTCTTGTGCTTATGCTTGCGGTCTGGTAGTAGTAGGCGATGTCCATTTCCGACAGCTTCATATCCTTCATCACGATCGCGTAGTCGCCGTCGGCCATTGTCTCCGCGATGTTCACCTGCAGCGTGGCTATCTCCCCGTCGTTGCCGGTGAAGATATCGCCGTATTGCGAGTCGCAGAGGAAGCGGATGATGCCGCCCTCATGCTCGCTGAATGTCAGCGTGTGCTCATCCTCCTCCGGCAGGCGCCCGGCGCTTAGGCTTCCCTGTATGCGCCCTCTGCTGCTCTTCACTGGCGTCAAGCCCTCAGGCAGGTATAAATCGAACTGGAAGCTGCGTATCTCCGCCGAGTTCTTCATCTTGAACGAAATGACAGCCTGTGTACCCGTCCTTGCCTCCATTGGCTCAATGTAGATGACGTTGTCCATCTGCGAGATGTCGGTCTCGTTTACAATCTCTAGAATCTCATGGAAATCCTGCCAGTAAGGCGCATTCTGGTAAGCTTCCTTGCAGCCAGCGGGGACATAAAGCGTGGCATTCATGTTTGAGAATGTATTTTCGCCTATAGGAACAGGAGTTGTCATACCAACGCGTATGGAAGTCAAATTATCACAGCCATAAAATGCAGTCGGGCCTATTTCAGTTACTGTCTCGGGGATGGAAATAGACCTTAAAGAACCACATAAGCAAAAAGCATTTTCCCCTATTTTGGTTAGATAACGTGGCAGTGTAACAGACTTAAATTTTTCACATTGGAAGAATGCGCCAGGCTCAATGGTTTCTATATTATCAGGAATATCGTATGACTCAATATTACGAGAACGGAAGGCTGATTCTCCAATGGTCGTAACAGATTGTGGGATGACAGTATTGATAGCTCCCAGTACCAACCTGTTTGTGCTTGTTTCAATAACAGCATTGCAATTATCTCGGGAATCGTAGACGGGATTGTTCTCGTCTACACAAATATCTTGCAGATTCAGCAAATTAAAGAAACGAGTATTTTCAGGAATGGTTTGGAGCGATGCCGGTATAGAGAGAGAAGAGACAACCTCATTCAATCGATCGCTGTCGTGAGTATACTCTATAGCATTGACTGGCAATCCCAATATTTCATTTGGAATAACAAGTGAAGAATTCGAAACATCGCCAAAATTACCTGCTGCAGAAATCATATAAGCATTTCCCATCCGTTTGTAATGCACGCCCTGTTCATCAACGAAATAGTTTGGATGAGATCCGATATAATATAAATCGTAGTCCAGATAGGCATCTCCCCCGCCAGAATCAGCAACGTAAATAGCAAGAATGTTTTCACCCTCAACAAACATGCTACTGGATATTTGATGCTGGCTGGAACCACAACCAATGTGTTCATAAACAGATTGGCCGTTTAAATAGACTTTTATGTCATCATCTTAGCGTGCAGAGAAAAGATAGAATCCGTCTTTGACTTCATCAAGATTAAATGAACGTCTCAGATAAACACAACTGGATTCTTGTGCCCAATTGTAGTTTGCTTCAGGATTACGCCCCATCGGGCCTGTCAGAGTAGACCAATTAGAATCGTCAAATTCTTGAGAATACCAAAGATTGCCATTACCGTCTACGGGGTCGACAGCTTCTTCCCAGTTCTCTGCCATATAATATCGGGCCTCCCAAGAATCACCCATTCGCTGTATTTCATCGCCATCTTCAACAATGGCTTTGAAATTTTGCCAGTATTCAGCATTTTCGTATGCCTCACGGCAACCGATAGGAACACAAAGGATAGCATCGTATCCATAAATGTCTTCTGATAAACTTATGGGTACTTCCTGTGGCAATGATATTGATTCAAGATTACTGCAGCCCGAGAAGCACCAACCGTTAATCTCTTCCACACCTTCTGGAATAACTATAGACGTTAAACCAGTGGTTCCACTGAATGCATATTCACCTATATATTTAACAGTACCAGGTATTGATATTGTTGTGAGCTCGTCATTTAATTGTTCAAAGGCACATCCGCCAATAGCGAGGATACCTTCCGGAATGATAGAATTCTTACAACCAGCGATTATGGTGTTTGTAGCAGTTTCAACAATTGCATTGCAACCATTCCGAGAATCATAATTAGGATTCCCATTTTCAACTATAATACTCTCAAGATAGGGACATCCGGTAAAAGCTCTGTAACCAACTGATTCCACAGTTTGAGGAATAAAAACAGTTGTCAGACTTGTCTCATGGAAAGATGTATTCTCAATCACTGTAACACTACTGGGAATTGTTACTGATTGTAGCGCCCAACAGTAGAGGAAGGCTCTCTCACCAATTGTTGCAACACTGTTAGGAATGATGAAGGAGGATAGGTTCTGGCAACCTTCAAATGCCGAACCTCCTATGGATGACAGTCCAGTGAAGTATTGCAACTCATTGAACGATGTAATCTCCGTATTACCCGTGAACACTACACCTAAATCAGTCACAGAAGCAGCCTCTACATAACTCAATTCACCATCACCATTCGCATCCCAATTGGCCAAACACAGAGCCTTAACATTGGCATCGGCAAATACAATAGGATCTTCTATATCTACGATATGGAAGTCCTTCCAATAGTCGGCTGCCTCGTAGGCACTCTTGCTGCCTTTGGGGACATAGAGAGTGGCATTAGCACGGTTAGAGAAGGTGTTTGCATCAATTTGTAGAGGATTTACAATATCTACTCTTACCGATGTTAGGTTGGAGCAGCCCTCGAATGCAGAACTACCGATGCTGGTCACGGAGTTGGGGATGGTCACGCTCGTCAAATCAGAACATCCAGAAAAACTCCGATCACTGATAGATGACAAATTATTGGGAAGAATAAGATTCTTTATTTCTTCTCCATTTACAAATAAATGATGAGAATAATTAAGGGGATTTGATTCCTCATTTTCAAAACTGATGTTGCACCAGGCCTCTATATCTGAGGCAATGACAGAACTTAAGTTGTTACATGCAACAAAAGCCCTAGCTTCTATGGAAGTCAAGCTACTAGGTATGGTTATGGATGTCAAATGGCTACAATCCCAAAAGGCACTGTTTCCAATACTTGTCACACCTTCGGGAATAATGATAGTTGTTAAGCCATAACATTCACCAAATGCTCCTCCACCAATGCTCACCACACTGCCAGGAATTTCGATAGATGATAGAGCATGACAATGATCGAAAGAACGAAGTGCTAAACTGGTAACACCTTCGGGAATATTAATGGTTGTAAGGCTAGTACAATCAAGAAAAGCAGATTCTCCAATGGTAGTCACCCCTTCTGGAATAATGGCTGAAATCAGTCCGGTGCATCCGTTAAATGCTGCGTTTCCTATTTCCGTCAACCCGATGAAGTACTGCAGTTCGTCGAACGACGTAATCTCCGTGTTACCCTTGAACACCTCGCCCAAATCGGTCACAGCAGCGGCCTCTGCCTCGCTCAGCTTGCCGTCGCCATTCGTATCCCAATTAGCCACACAGATATCCTTAACTTTGCTGTCGGCGAATACGATGGCAGGTGAGGGTGTTTCTATAGCAATATTAAACACGACATCATCCAGCGTCAGCTTCACAGAGCTGCTGGTCGCCAAGCGGATGTTGCTGATGGTGGCCGTGCCACCTTCGCTGTCGGCAGTTGCTGTGAGCGAGAGGGTGATAATCTCGCCACTGGTGCCCGAAATAGGGGTCAGGGCAAACGACGTTGAGGTAAGTCGATACACGTTGTCGCCTTGCTTACCAATAGTCAGTTCCTGTTCCTCGTCAGTGATGCGGCTGGTCAGCGAGCAGCCTGCCTTGTTGACAGTGATGCCCTCGGGCAGGGTGAGATCCATCTGGAACGACACGATGTTCGTCTCCGTGTTGTTGAGGCTGATGCCTACGGTAGCCGTCTCTCCTGCAGCGACAGTCACATCAGGTACACTGATGTTGTCAGCAAAGGCCGTCAGCATGCCAAACAGGAATGCGGCTATTGACAGAATGTTCTTTTTCATATCTTGTTTCTTTTTAGTTGTCAAATAGTAGCTTTATTTCACCAGGACTTTTTTGCCATCTACAATATAAATACCCCTGGACAATTGATGATTTGACGATTTGCCATTGACGATTTTGCGGCCTTGCAGGTCATAGACCGTTGAGGAATTGTCCATTGTCCATGGTCCGTTGTCCATTGATTGAATCATGGTTGTTCCACTCAGGTATAGGTCATCGAACTGATAGCTGTTGCCTGCAGCATCGAAGAAGAGGATGTTACGTATGGCAATCTCTTCCCCGGTAAGGGCATCGAGGGTGATAGCCAACAGCTCGCCGTCGCTGCCCAGGAACGTGCGGTTCGAGGTCGACAGGGCGGCAATGCGCCAGTGGCCTTCCTCCACCTTATTATATAATAGCTGATGCTTCTGCTTGCGCTCGGCATTGAGCAGCATCCGTGTCACGTCTGTTCCCTCTGGCACATAGAGGTCGAACTGGAAGGCCGTGTACTCACGCATGTTCTGGAGGGCCAGCGACAGGCCGTTCTCACCGTTGGCACTCAGAGCAAGTGTCTCTTCGCCAGCAGTTACCCTGTTTGGAGCATGCATTGCCCTGGAGAAGTCCTGGTCGCCGGCAATCTCGTTCACCAGACATACAGCATCGGCGATGTTCACCTCTCCGCTGTTGTTGATATCTGCCAGAATCGGAACGAATGACTCGGCAGGCGTTCCCACCACATAGCGGGCGATGTCCACCACGTCAAGTACATCCGTTTCGCCGTCGCTATTCACATCACCATCAATAAACTCAATGATATATTTGAAATCACTCCAATATGAGGCATTTTGATAAGCGGACTTGCTGCCGGCAGGAACATAAAGTGTGGCATTGGAGCGGTTGGAGAAGGTCTCATCATCAATAGAAAGTGGTGTTTCCAAATCTACTTTCAAATTCGTCAGGCTGGAGCAGTTAAAGAACGCATAGCCGCCGATGCTCGTCACTGAGTTCGGGATGGTCACGCTCGTCAGGCTGGAGCAGTTAAAGAACGCATATATGCCGATGCTCGTCACTGAGTTCGGGATGGTCACGCTCGTCAGGCCGGAGCAGTAATAGAACGCCCAGTCGCCGATGCTCGTCACTGAGTTTGGGATGGTCACGCTCGTCAGGCTGGAGCAATATGAGAACGCACCGTCGCCGATGCTCGTCACTGAGTTCGGGATGGTCACGCTCGTCAGGCCGGAGCAGCCCTCGAACGCATAGTCGCCGATGCTCGTCACTGAATTCGGGATGGTAACGCTCGTCAGGCCGGAGCAGTCACAGAACGCATATTGACCGATGCTCGTCACTGAATTCGGGATGGTCACGCTCGTCAGGCCGGAGCAGCCATTGAACGCACTTTCGCCGATGCTGGTCACTGAGTTCGGGATGGTGATGCTCGTCAGGCCGGAGCAGCCATAGAACGCATATTTGCCGATGCTCGTCACTGAGTTCGGGATGGTGGTATTCTTGCATCCTGCAATCAAGGTGTTAGATGACGTCTCTATAATGGCATTACAATTATTGCGGGAATCGTATTTTGTATTGCCAGATGCTACTGAAATGCTCGTCAGGCTGGAGCAGTAAGAGAACGCACGGTCGCCGATGCTCGTCACTGAGTTCGGGATGTTGACGCTCGTCAGGCTGGAGCAGTAATAGAACGCACGGTAGCCGATGCTTGTCACTGAGTTCGGGATGGTCACGCTCATCAGGCCGGAGCAGCCACGGAACGCCCAGTCGCCGATGCTCGTCACTGAGTTAGGGATGGTCACGCTCGTCAGGCCGGAGCACCGATAGAACGCATGGTCGCCGATAATCGTCACACTATATGTCGTTCCATTGTATGAAACTGATTGGGGGATAACAATATCACCAGAATAACTATTGGAGGTACTTGTTCCATAAGTCACCGTGGCTTCTGTCCCCGAGAAGGTAAAATAAATACCATCAATACAAGCGTCATAAGCTTGGGCTGTTATTCCCCCCAATAGGGTGAATAAGCACAAAAGTAGTTGTTTGATTTTCATAATAATAGTTTTATTTTTTTGTTGTTAATCATAAGCGGTGCGGGCCTCTCAGCATTCTTCTACTGGAAGGTCCTGGAATTACCTGTGATAAAAAAGAATGAAATCAGCCCACACCTATACGTTATGCTGATACGCCTGCCGTAGTAGGGAGCAGGGTACAGCTATTCGTCATAGGAGAAGCGCTTCTCAAACTTTGTTCCTTATCACTGAGGTAAGTTTTCCAGGTTTACCAGTGGAACGCTGCTTGCTGCTCCTCGCATAGCGACCGCGTGACGAATCACGTTGACGCTGCAAAGATAAGCATTTTTTTTGAAACTTGCTTCATAGTGGGCTGATTTTTTTTGTTACGTGTGCAAAATTATGAAAAAAAGGGAAAAAGACAATCAAAAAAGGTTGTCCATTTGCTTGTCCATTTTTGTCCTTCTTTTATGAGCCCACGAAAAGTACCGATGAAATCGGGGATTTTTAGTAGTTTTTGTAATTGTTGAGCGAGGAGATATTGTCGAGGTCGCAATGGTCGACGGCACGGATCCAGACCACCTTGGTGGTGTCGGACAGATGAAGGGAAAGACGGTAGGCGCCGAGGAAGACATAGGTGGAGTCGAAAAGGTCTTTCATGAAGACGATGCGCAACTCGTTCTTTCCCAAGATGCGATAGTAGGCCTCTTTCTGCACCTGAACAGCTTTGGCCTTCACTTCCTCTGCATCTTCGTTGTCGTACTTCGCGGGTGTCCAGTACTCGGTGATGGTGGGCATAAGGCTGTCGCGGTTGCCGTCGTTATGGTAATAGGGATTATGGTATTGCGGTGCCCAGACGAAGATTTCGTCTTCGCCGGGAACGGCCTGATAGTGGCGGTAGTCTTTTGCGGTGATGCCGAATAGGGGATGGAAGTCATCGTAGGTGGCGAAGACCTGTCCTTTCTTCAAAATGCGGGGATTGGCATCGGAAGGTTCTTCGCTGGATAGATGTGGCCGGAAGATAAGAAATAGAAAGGCTGCAACTGCCATGAGGGCGGCAAGAGTAAAAAAGGTCTTTCCGATGAGGCTTTTCTTGGTGCTGGAACCGGTGGTGACTACGGTTTCTGTGGCGTTGGGGGTGGAAGGGTTTGGCTCTTCATGCTGTCCGTGGGCCTTGATGAAGTCGTTCCAGTCGGCAGCGCCGACAAAACGGGCCAGAATGTCGAGGGTGTATATGCGGGGAGTGACGTCTTCCGAGATATAGCCCCAGATGCGCTTCAAGGTGGTAGGACTGATTTGGACGTGCTGCTCGTCGAAGATACGATCGGCCAGACTGATGAAGTCTTTGTTCGACAGCAACTTCTGGCCCATCTTCGCTTCGATGGCTTCTTTAAGGGCATTCAGTTTCTCACTCATGGTTTATCTCAGCTCAAGGCTATACTTCAATTATGAATTCAAGTTTCTCTAGTTCTATTTTACCACAGATTACACAGATTTCACAGATTTTTGCTGCGCATGGTTGTCGCTATTTCACAGATTTCATCTTGATTTCACAGATTAGCTGCGCCGCATGGAATCTGTGTCATCCAAATAGAATCGCGGCTTGGCCGCTGAAATCGAAAGAAAATCCTTGAAATCTGTGCAATCTGTGGTCGTTTTCATTCTTCATTCGTTGTTTCAGAAAAGGCAATATTGAGTGTCAGCCCCTTATTTGTGACGGCGGTTGGCCCGCTGTTCGCGGTATTTTGCTTTCTGGCGGGCCGAGCCGCTGCCGTGGGCACCGGTGACATACTGCTTCTTCTTGGCCTTGGTCTTCACCTTTCCTTCGTTGGGGTTGCGGCGCTCGCCGCCCCTGCCGAAGGAAATGCCATTCTCCAGAATACTTTGGAAATCGTCTTCTTTACTCATATCGTCGCGGCAGCAAATTCTTCATTCTTCATTTTTAGTGATGGAACAGGCGCACGCCCGTGAAGGCCATGGCGATGCCGTATTTGTCGCAGGTCATGATGACATGGTCGTCGCGAACGCTTCCGCCAGCCTGTGCAATGTACTCCACGCCGCTCTTATGTGCCCGCTCAATGTTGTCGCCGAAGGGGAAGAAAGCATCGCTGCCCAGTGCCACCTTCGTATTCTTGGCTATCCATTCCTTCTTCTCCTCCAGTGTGAGCACAGCGGGCTGCTCGGTGAAGAACTGCTGCCATGCACCGTCGCGCAGCACGTCGTCGTGCTCGTCCTCTGAGATATAGACATCGATGGTGTTATCGCGGTCGGCACGGCGGATGCCTTCCTTGAAGGGCAGGCTGAGCACCTTCGGATGCTGTCGCAGCCACCAGATGTCGGCCTTCTGACCAGCCAGGCGGGTGCAGTGAATGCGGCTCTGCTGTCCGGCACCGATGCCGATGGCCTGTCCGTCCTTCACGTAGCAGACAGAGTTCGACTGCGTGTACTTCAGCGTGATGAGGGCTATCATCAGGTCGCGGCGCGCTTCGGGCGTGAAGGTCTTGTTCTGCGTGGGAATATTCTCCAGGAGGGTGGGGTCGTCGAGCCGTATCTCATTGCGGCCCTGCTCGAAGGTCACGCCGAAGACCTGCTTGCGCTCGATAGGGTCGGGGCGGTAGGCGGGGTCTATCCGGATGACATTGTATGTACCCTTGCGCTTCTCGCGCAGAATTTCCATGGCCTCGTCGGTATAGCCCGGAGCGATGACGCCGTCGCTCACCTCGCGCTTGATGATGAGAGCGGTGGTCTTGTCGCAGGTGTCGCTCAGTGCGATGAAATCGCCATAGCTCGACATACGGTCGGCGCCACGGGCGCGTGCGTAGGCACAGGCGATGGGTGAGTCATCCAGACCGGGGATGTCGGCCACGAAATAAATGTGCTTCAGCGTGTCGCTCAGCGGCAGGCCCACGGCAGCACCGGCAGGGCTGACGTGCTTGAACGAGGCAGCGGCGGGCAGGCCGGTGGCCTGACGCAGTTCGCGTACCAGCTGCCAGGAGTTCAGGGCATCCAGCAGGTTGATATAACCCGGACGGCCGTTCAACACTTCGAGGGGCAACTCTGTGCCGTCGGCCATGAAGACACGCGACGGCTTCTGGTTCGGATTACATCCGTACTTCAGTGCTAATTCTTTCATTGTCTTGCTGTTTTTAAACTTTTGACCGCAAAAGTAGTAATTATTTTGCTAACCAGCAAATTTTTTCAAAGATTTGTTGTACCTTTGCCGACGGTATGACGAAAGTTAAACAACAATCTTATGACAAAAGAAAAACAACCCGCCCATCCTGAGAGGACGGAAGCAAGAAAAGGGAGAAAACTTACCATCGTGAAAGTTGGCGGTGCCGTGGTCGAGGATGAAGCCCAATTGAAACAGCTTTTGGCCGATTTCATCGGTATAGATGGCGCAAAGATTCTGGTGCACGGCGGTGGTAGGAGAGCCACGAAAGTGGCAGCTCAGCTAGGCATAGAAACAAAGATGGTAGAGGGCCGTCGCATCACGGATGCGGCGATGCTGGAAGTGGTGACTATGGTCTACGGCGGACTGGTGAACAAGCATGTCGTCGCTTCACTGCAAGCGCTGGGAGCCGACGCCGTCGGTCTGACCGGCGTCGATGCCGACATCATCCGCTCGGCCAAACGGCCTCCTGTCGTCGTTGCCAACCAGCCTTCGCCCGTCACTGTCGACTTTGGCTTCGTGGGCGATGTGAAGCAGGCCAACGGAGCGAAAATCGCCCATTTCATCGATGCCGGACTTATTCCGGTCATTGCTCCGCTCACCCACGACGGACAGGGGAACATACTGAACACCAATGCCGACACGATGGCTTCGGAAACGGCCAAGGCGATGGCCGCCGAGGGCTATGACGTGACGCTGGTCTTCGCCTTCGAGAAGCCCGGCGTGCTGGCCGCCCCTGACGATGACTCGTCGGTCATCGCCAGCATCACCCGCGATGACTATCAGCGGTTGAAGGCCGACGGCACCATCAGTGGCGGCATGCTGCCAAAGATTGACAACGCGCTGGCCGCCATTAATGCCGGCGTCAGGCGTGTCGTCATCACCAGCGCCAAGGCCATTGGGGGCCAGGGCGGCACGGTCATTTCGTAAATAGGTTTTTCAAGTTTCACTAGTTCTTTTTTAGGCAATGATATAGCAGTTTACCCATTGTGCGCAGCCCTTCCCCTCCCTTGTAGGGGAGGGGATAGGGGTGGGGTCAGTATCTTCTTCGCTGACAGGATATTCGCTGACAGGATATTACAGACCCCACCCCTTCCCCTCCCCTTGATGGGAGGGGAAGGCCTTGCGGAGTGTTTCGTCCAAGTCAACTGCTATATCGTTGTCCTTTTTTACCACAGATTACGCAGATTACACAGATTTTTGCTGCGCATGGTTGTCGCTATTTCACAGATTTTATCTTGATTTCACAGATTCGCTACGCGCTTTGGAATCATAGTAATCCAAATAGAATCGCGGATTGGCCGCTGAAATCTGAAATAGATAAGAAATTCAAGTTTCTCTACGTTTGCAGCGAGATTGCGTGGCGTGAGCCACGCATAAGCAAAACATAGTAAAAATATTTGCTTAATCGGATTAATCTTCTTACCTTCGTTGTAAGAAGGAGAAGATTAACCTGACAGGGATAAAG
>JAILFU010000096.1 GCA_024697405.1 Prevotella sp. | reverse complement strand
CCGCCGTGCCGCTCTCAATTAAGAGGGCGCACGACGTGCTTAGAGCCGCCGACAAGCGTTTCAACGCTCAATAATGATAAACTATACCACCGACAATACAGAACGCCCACAAAGGGCTTAAAACAAAGATTTCAGACTATGTGCGTAATTGCTTACATACCACAGGGCACACAGACGCTGCCCACCGAGATAATAACAGCCATGCACCGGGCAAATCCTCACGGGTGCGGCTTAGTGACACCCACCGACAGCTACAAAGGCATGAGCCTCAACACCCTGCTCCGTCACTTGAAGAAGCGCGACCCATCCCAGCCGTGCCTGATGCACTTTAGGCTCGCCACACACGGCAGTATAAAGAAAGCCAACTGCCATCCTTTCTATGACCGCCAGACTGAAACATGGTTCATGCACAACGGAATATTAGACATCATCCCCAAGGGCGACATGACAGATAGCGAAACGGCATTTAGAGAGATTCTTGTGCCAGAGATTGCTGCCCACGGGCTTTCGTCTGACGATGTGCGCTACGCCGTGCAAAGTATCATTGGCGGCTCTCGCTTCGCGTTCATGCAGGGTGACGAAGTTCAGCTATACGGACAATATGAGCGGTGGCTGGGCTGCTGGTTCTCAAACCTCAGATTCAGATACTACATGAGATTTTGAAGATAATTTGAAGTGAAACGAATTGTTATCCTGAACAATTTTTAATTTCCATTGGGGGCTGTTTCGCAGTGATGCGCAACAGTCTTTTTTTTGCCTGATATGGGGAATGTAATAGCTGGGCCGATTTTTCCGCTGAGCATCCCACCTTTGCCAGAAATGGCAGGACTGAAGAGAGGGATATATGCAAGGTACGAAAAAAGTATTTGTTCGTCAAACATCCATTGCCGGCCATCCCCTTTTAGCCATTTGGGGCGAAAACCTCATTTGACAATCAAGGCAGACGAAAAAAGCCACCCCGATGAAAGGATGGCTCACGACCGACCGTCGCTGCGTAAAAGGTGAGATGCTTATTCTTCTTTATCCTCCACCAGCTTCAGCCTTGCTCCACACTTCGGGCAGACTAAAGTGGGGGATGGATTGTCGTTGAAGAAGTCAGAAACCTCGCACCCGATGAGTGTTGCCAAGGCTTCCATATCCTTTAACGAGATGCGCTCATTGTTGATTGTCCTGCTCAAATGGGATTGAGCCACCCCCATTTCGGTTGCGAGGGAACTGATAGTTTTCCCGTGAGCATTGGCTGCTGCCTTGATATTATTTGCTATATTCATATAACAATATACGTTATTTTGTTATTCGGATGCAAAATTACAAAATTATTTTGATGTTACCAAATTCTGTTATAATAAAAAGTATTTACTTAAAATAATTAACATTTTATGGTATATGTGTTAAATCTTAGTTAAATACCAAAAATTGTTATACTATAATTTGGTTTATAACATTTTTTGTTATACCTTTGCACACAGAAAACAATAATTCACTAAAACCGGGTACCCAGGGTCATAGGTACAAGACGTTTATGAGTAACAAGGCAAAGAATCAGTTGAGAGACATCATGCTTCAGGCGCACACATTCATTCGTAAGAACGGCATGAGCTTATCAGAGGCTTTGAAGTGCGCATGGGCAAACGCGAAGCTCAGGGCAGCAATGACCACCCGCATCGTAAAGTTCTACTTTCTCAAACTTGATGGAACAACCCGCGAGGCTTATGGAACTTTGAAGGCTGACATCGTGCCAGCAACGCTCGACAGCGGTCGCAAGCCCAACCCCAGCGTACAGGTGTACTTTGACACAGAGCGCGGTGAACACGGCGAGTGGCGGTGCTTTAAGAAGGCGAACCTGCTGCGTATTGCATAACCCTTAGAACGAGTATGAAAAGGCGCACATGAGCCTCAAAACGCAAGTGTGCGCCCTTACAAGTTAAACCGCAAACGCTTACAGATATGAACGCTTTAGACATCATCGGCATTATCACGCTCGCCGTGTTCGCCGTAGCCTGCCTTATCGTCGCCGTCCTATTCGGTGCATGGTGGCACATATATTCCAGCGTCTGTTTTGCATCGCTCGCAGGTGCAATCTACAATGAAGAAAAAGACAATAAAACACCAATCCTATGAGAACAGACATCAAGCCCAGAGTTATCAACGGCAAAACGTACACTACGCGCACCAAGGCACAGTTTGAAATCGTCCACAACGGTATAACGTACCGCCTAAGTGAGACTTCGCTCAGTCCTGCAATGAAGAAAGCCCATGCCTTTGTCCGTAAGTTCGTGGCAAGAGAGTGGCAGAGGCTACACATCCCCAACGACACCACGGCACAGGTCATGGTGGACGGTCAGCTCCTTTGCTCCGTCATGGGGCAGTTCAAGAACCGCAGCATCAATTCCTTTACCCTTGGATAATAGGTCACGGCGGGTCTAACCAGCCCGCCACAATAACACTCATACAATATGAACAATCAAGATTTCCTTACCCGCATCCTAAAGATTAAATTGGAAGTGGAAGCCCTCAATGAAGTATCGGCAATGATAGTCCAGAACTGCGACCATGCCGAAGAATCCCCAGCGGCAGCGTCACTCGCAAAGGTTGATTTACTGTCCGCGTCGGCAGAGCTTATGACGGTATGCCGCAACATAGGCAACCTCGCTCATTCCTTGCAAGAGTATGAACCAGAGTAAATGGTGAAGTTCTAATTTCCAGAGCCGTCGGTGCGTGTGTATAGACGGCTTTCCTTGGCACCCCTTAGTAAATCATAAACGTAATTAAGGCCGCAGAGAGCGAACAATCAACGCTTTCAGCGGCCTTTCATTTGGTCTTTATTTCGATTCTTTCCAATGTTGCATCAATAGTTTGGCGTGTTCCTGCGGTGTAACCTTGATGTATTTGAGAAACGCCGCCTCGGTCTTGTGGCCTGTAATCTGCATGATGCTGATGGAAGGAAAGCCGGACTTGTAGAGGTTGGTTGCGAATGACCGTCGCCCGGTATGCGAGGAAACGAGCTGCCACTTCTCATACTTGGTTGTCACTTTCTTACCGCCCCTGGTGATTGACTTTAGCACGCTATCAGTTATCCCCGCTGCCTTGCAAACTTCCTTGATATGGTCATTGAACTTCTGGTTGCTAATGGTGAGCGGTATGCCGCCGTACCTTTCCCAAATCTCCCTGAACACAGGATGAATAGGAATAGTAACGTAGTTGTTCGTTTTCTGCTGCTGAATAACAATCATATCATCTTGAATGTGTTCAGGGCGCAGGCGTATGACATCGGAGAATCGGAGGCCAGTCCAGCACCCAAGGAGAAAGAGGTCTCGGATTTCTGCAAGGTGTGGGTTATATGACAGGTCGCACGTCCGTATCTTCTCCAGTTCTTCTTCCGTTAGCGCAACAGCCTCGGTGTCCTCGGTGGCGTTCTTGTAATACTTCCAGCGTTCATTGTCCGTCAGTTCACGCTCGACAGCGGCACGCATCAGAGCCTTCAAGGATATAACCTTATGGGCGATGGTGTTCGTGGCAAGGTTGAGACTCTGGAGGAATCCGACGAATGATGTTATGAAACCCTGGTCGATGTCAGCGAAGTTGAGGTGTACTTTGTTCTTCTTCTCATACTGCTGTATATATTCTAATGTACGCGCATACTCCCGTTTTGTCTTATAGGTGACGTTCTGACCGCCGCGCCTGCCGTTCATCCTGGTGTCGCACTCCGCAATGTAAGCCTCAAAGAATTTGTGGAAATCCGCTGCCGTGGGCTTGCCCTTGCCGAAATGGTTGTCAAGCAACTCTTTCAGCCTGTCCTTCGTCACTGTCCGTCCATCCCGCGCCGAATCCGTGATGTACGTCTCAACCTTTGCGGATATGGCGATGATGGCTGCGTTCACCTCATCGGTGTATGTGCAATACTTGCTGTTCTTCACACGCTGGCGGTCTGCATCCCAGAAGATAGCCTCGGTTTTCAGAGGAAGCGCATAGAGCAGCTTGTCGTTCCGGCCAAAGCGATATGAGACGTAGATAGTCTGCGTTTGTTCCTGTTCGGGGAACCTAATCAAAAATTTGACGTTTGCCATACTCTTTAATAAATCTCTAAGGGTTAAATGCAAAGGTACACAAAATAATTATTGTTCCGCTATTGTTCCGCTACGATTTAGTTTTCTTTGGTTAAATTTAATCTTTTTTCGTACCTTTGTATCAACTTTAACAAACGCAGGCGCTTAATTTTCAGTTAGTTAATAAATGCTTATAAAAAAGCGAAAAAGGACAGCAAAAAGCGTTAGAGTCGCCTCATCCCGACAAAATTCAAGCTAACTATCTGATTTTTCAGACAGTTAGCTTGCTTTAAAGGATAAGCACTGAATCAGCAGTGAATCAAAACTTTTGATGTTTTGGGGCACGAATGATGGTGAGAAGTGCTGAAGTCTGACAGTTTAACGAAGTTTAACCGTGGTTCTCTTTGGAACTGGTGCGACGAGGGATAGCCGCTGATGGGCGGCAATGCCGGAGCGCCAAAAGATGAAGAGGACAAAAAAATGACTCTGCAAAAACCCGAAAGACCCGCGCGCGCTAAGAAGGACAGTGCGCAGGTCGTGGCACGCTCCAAGGAATACAGGGAGCCGGTGGTGGTATGGGGCGGGAAGGAGGTGAAGGTGAGCTTCTACGCCTTCGACCCGGACAGCGGCGTGCTGAAACGCAAGCTGGTGCGGCTGAACCGCGAGATGAAGCACATCAAGGGCAAGCGTGCGCAGCGGGAGTATGCCGAGGGAGTGGCCAGCCGCATACGCGACGAGCTGAAGGCCGGATGGAACCCGTGGATGCAGCAGGGCGACGGGCTGGTATACGCACGATGGGAGGATGCCTGCGAGCGCTACAAGGCTTACCTCGTGAAGCAGCAAAACGAGCACAACATGCGCCCGGAGAGCGTGACGAGCTACATGAGCTACCAGCGCGTGCTGATGCGGTGGGTGGCCGAGGAACGGAAGAACGTGCGCTACGCCTACCAGTTTGACAAGCGGCTCGTCGATGCCTTCCTGGACCACATCTACCTTGACAAGGACAACAGCATACAGACGCGAAGCAACTACCTTTCCTGGGTGAAGAGCTTTTCCACCTGGATGCTGGGGAAGAGCTACATAGAGTCTGACCCCACACAGGGCATCCCCCGGATGAAGATGAAGGGGAAGGGGAAGAACCGCGACGTCATACCCGACGGGGTGTTGCTGCAGATACATGAATACCTGGTGAAGAACAACCGCCACTTCCTGCTGGCATGCTACCTGCTTCACTATATGTTCGTGCGCCCACACGAGATAGCACAGCTGAAGATAGAGGACTTCTCGCTCCACTCGAAGACGCTGCTCATCCACGGCGACGTGGCGAAGAACTGGCAGGATGCAGTGGTCACGCTGCCGATGCACGTCATCGACCTGATGCTAGACCTAGGCGTCTTCAACAGCCCGGGCAGCCACTACCTCTTTTCCGAAGGTTTCCGTCCAGGACGTGAGTGGAAGAGCGAGAAGCAGTTCCGCGACTACTGGACCCGTGTGCTGCGCAAGGAGCTGAAGTTCTCCGACCGCTACAAGTTCTACTCGCTGAAGGACACGGGCATCACGAACATGCTGCGTGCCAACACCGACGTGCTCAGCGTGCGCGACCAGGCACGTCACTCCTCCATCCTCATCACCGACATGTACACGCCGAAGGACATCAAGCAGGCCAATGAGCTGCTGCTGAAGTACCGTGGCGTGCTATAGCATCTCGTGGAAGTACCCGGTCATCAGCTTGTCGAAGCCGTCGGCATCCACGTTGGCCTCTATCTTCACGCACCCGTAGCGCTTGCCGCGCACCATGAAAATGTCGCGCGGGTCGGGCATGCCGTCGGACACGAAGCGGAAGACATGCTTCGCCTTCATGTTGAACGAGAAGCCGTTCACGTGCAGCTGCCCAAGATAATAGTCCGCGTTCGTGGGACAGAGCGACAGCGACCAGCGGCGGTGCTCGCTGCCACGGTGGCTCTTCTTGTACTGCCAGTCCGTGAACCCCACGTCGTGCGTGCGCTCCTCATAGACGTCCGGGTGCGAGGAGTCCACGCGCGAGTAGGTCTGCGCCACGCCGTCGATGAACATCACCTGCAGACGGTCTTCCTTCTCGCCAGCTCCGCCTGCCTCTGCCTCGCCCTCGATGAACTCCTGGATGGTACCTTCCTCCTCCTGTGCCCCGCCCTGGTTACTGGCGCTGCCGCCGAAGTTCCCCTGCGAGGTGACGTGGATGGCCATCTCGTTGCCCGTGGGGTTCTCCAGCGAGGGGAGGAACATCCGCGTGGTATAGGTGTGCGCGCTGCCGCCCGTTCCGAAGGTGGCCACGTATTCGCCCATGACGATGGCCACGGGGCATATCTTCAGCTGTGTCTCGCCCGCGTCGCTGGCGCGTGTCAGCGGGGCCAGCACGTCGATCTGGGTGAGCAGCGGCACAGGCACGTCGCCGTAGCCCCAGTCGCTGTAGTCGTGGTCCCAGCAGGTGAACTTACCCACAGGGCACTTGAAAATCTTCCTTTTTTGTTCCGCCTCCGTCAGGGCATAGTAGGCCGTGGTCAGGGCGACATACGACGCATACTCCTCCGTGGCGCCAAACAGGCGCACGTTGTCAGCCACGCAGTCGTAGTCGTGACCCGCCGATGACGACAGGTCGAAGGAGAGGTTGTCGGCGGCCAGGGCGTGCCCCTCCTCATCATCGGCCATCTCCACGGTGTATTCGTCCAGAGGCTCCAGCGACACCGTACGCCTCGATGCGAAGAACTGAGGCGTGCCGACAACGGCCACCGTCCGCCGCACCTCGTCGATGTCGAGCGACACGTTGAAGAACTTGCAGAACTCGGTGAAGAACTCGCGGGGCGACCAGTGCGGCAGCGTGTGCGACGCCTCCCGCGTCTGCTTAGCCGTGGCCACATAGATGCAGTTCCACGGCTCGGCGTCCACCGAGCAGCCGGTGACGGTGAAGCCGTAGTGCTCGATAATCTTCACGGCCAGGTCCACCAGGCAGAACTGGTAGGTCACGGCACCGCCGCCACGCTCGCTCGTCTCGTCGTTCACGGCCGACGCGGCCACCCTCACACCGTTGTCGGTGGTGCTGCTGCCGGCGGCAATGCTGCCCAGGGGCAGACAGTCCACATAGTCGCCGTTGTCCTCCGAGAGGAAGTTCACCTCGCTCCGGCCGCCCAGCAGCTGAACCTTCACCAGGCTTTCCGTCACCTGCGTCACCTTCGCCGAACCGCAGAGCACGGCCTTATTGTCAACCATCAGGCGGCACTTCATTGCCGCCGCCGTCTTCCTGCGCTCCATGCGCTGCAGGTTCCCGAAGAACTGGCGGTTCTCCAGGATGTCCATCGGAAGCGTCACGTCCAGCGTGTAGCTCTCGGCCTGGGTGAAGTACGGGTTCTCGCGGGTGAGCCTGATGCCCGTCCCCGACGTGTCAAACCATACGCGCCGCCACGACGCGATGCCCTCTTTCTGCAAATACAGTTCTGTCATATTGCTACTTGTTTTTCATCATCCGGTTCAGGCGCTTCTGCTGCTCGTTCAGCCCGTCGGGGCCTGTCAGCACCACCTGCGCATCGATGGGGTGCTCCAGACGTGCCAGCAGCTGCTCGGTGGCCTCGCGGTGCGCCACCACGGCCTCGCGCAGCTCCTCGTTGTCGGTCTGAACGTTCACGATGGGGGTGATGACCTGGCTCGTGCCGCCGCCACCCATCGAGCGCGTCACGTCCTGCATGGTCAGGCTCCCCACGGTGTTGTTCCTCTGTGCCTGGTCGAGGAAGTTCAGGAAGGGCACGATATTGGGGTTATCAACCGCCTGGTGGTTGGCCACGAACTCACCCTCATGCACCACACCAGCCTCTTTTCGGTAGCGCTTGCCACCTGTGAAGCCGCCCTCGTAGTAGCCTGACTCCTGAGCCTGCTGCTGCTTCTTGATGGTGGCTATCTGTAGCATGCCGGCGGCAATGGCTGCAGCTGCTGAAATAGGAGCGAGGATGTGCCCGGTCACGGGGATGGCTGCAGCCGAAGAGTAGGCGTTGATGGCCGAGATGGCCGTCTGTGCCACAGCCTGAGCCATCTGTATGGCGGCGGCTCTCTTGGCATATTTCGTCTTGATGGCCGCTTCCTCTTTCTGCTGTTTCTCCTGTAGCTTCTTAACCTTCTTCTGGTTGTTGCCAGCTGCTGCAATCTGACTCTCATACTTCTTCTGCACAAGCGAGGTCTCATATTCCTGCTGGGCAGAGAAATAGCTGGAGGCAGCAGACATCACCTGATTGACAGCGTTGTAGGCTGCTTGCATCTGTGAGGCCAGAGATTCGCAGAACTGAGCAGTAGCCTGCTGCTTGGCAGCAAGATACTGTGCATGAGTCATCTCATCGTTCTGATACATCTGCTTCAGCTGCTCCATGGTGGACTGGTAGAGCATGATGTCACCGACAATCGGCAGGTTGGCAGAAGACGAACCGCCTTGATCGAGATTCTGACGGGCTTTGTCCTGGGCAATCTTCAGGGCATTGCTGCCAGCATTCTGGTCCCGCTCGCTCTGTGTCTGGTAGTTGGCATATTGTGCCCGGACTGCCAGAAGCATTTCCTGGTACTCTTTTTCCTGAATGACGCCTGAGGCCTTCAAGGCATCATACATTTCTTTCAGGCCTGCCAGTGCGAGTTCCTTCTGTCGCTCATTGCCCACACCCAGCAGCTGCTCACGGGCCTGCTCCAGCTGCTGCAAGTAATACTGCTGCTGTTGGAGCCGGTGCTGCTGATCACGCTCTTCTATTTCACGTTCCAGATTGATACGTTCCAGCGTACCACGACGGTATAGGATGCGCTGCTCATCCATGAAGCGCATGTCTTCAAGGAAGATCATCTCATTCTTCTGCTGCTCAGTCATGTTCTCGCGCCAGGCCTGCTCCTCAATGGCAGACAGGCGCTGCTCATGCCCCTGCTTCATCTGCGCAAGAGTCAGTTCGCGAGATTCCTCACTGCCGTTTAGCAGCAGTTCCTCGCGTTTGCGGTTCAGCTTCTGGTATTCGAGGCTTTCTGTGCGGTAGATGAGCATGCGCCTCTCGATGCCTTCGAGCTGTATGCGCTCCTGCTCATCGATATAGTCACAATACAGGATCTGTCCCATGGCATAGCGGTGGGTCAGCTCTGCCAGCTGATGCTCTGTCTCTGCCTTTGCGGCATCGTTGGCCTTGCGTTCCCGCTCCCTGCGGGCTTTGTCCTCAGCACGTTCCTGCTTGGCTCCAGCCTTGGCACCAGTGAAGATCTCCATCTTGTCCTCAGCCTCCTTTACATCCTTTGCTGCCTGGTCGATGTCGGCTGCTGTAGCCTTGGCGTCATCTCGAAGGGCTTTCAGCTTATCTCGCCTCTCCTTCAGTTCCTGCTCCCAGTAAGAGCGGGTATCATAGTTTGTCTTGTTGCCGTCATCGCTGCCTTCGCCGGCATCCTGGACAGTAAGCACGGCTTCCTTGGCCACTTCGCCCATCAGCCTGATGGCTTCGTCCGTCTGGCCAATCTTATCGTCAATAGCTTTCAGCAGTGCCTCTCCTGCTGCATTGGAAACAGTCTCCTCCGCACGGTTATCCCATATACCGACGGATCCGGGCACGGCACCACGCGGCCCGCGTTGCAGCTGCTCGTTGACTTTCCTGTTCTTCTCTGCCTGCTCCATTCGCTGGGCCACCAGCTCGGCACGCTCTGCTGCCAGCTCCTCCATCTTTGCCTTGGCACCATCCACCATGGCTTTCTCCTTGATTTTCTGGATATACTTGTCAAGCGCCTCCGTGCTTTCCTCATACACACGACCTTCCTCAGAAATCTTGGCCACGTAGTCGGGAACAATCTTCTGAAGCTGCTCAATGTACTCCCGACGTTTCTCCACCTCCAGATTGTTGTCATGTATCTTCTGCCGCAGTTGATCGATCTTCTGTCTCTCCAACTCAGCTTTCACGGTGGCATCATGCTCGACGCCGGCCATGGCCTTCTGAGCCACCGTTGCCTCGGTGGAGCGTCTGGCGAGGTCAGCGATAAAGCCAACAAGTGCAGCGACGCCGACAGCAGCTGCAGCCCAAGGGTTAGCCATGACGGCAGCATAGAGCTTCTTCATGGTACCCAATAGTGTGACGTTCCAGAAGTTCTGGAGCTTTGTGACTGCGATATCCTTGTATTTTGCAGCGGTCAGCAAACCGATTGCAACAGTCACCGATATAATAGTAGACCTGAATTTTAAGAAGAAATTGATGATGGTGCCAAGCAACCTGACCATGACGCTCGTCGTGCTAATGGCCACACTCGCCACGGGCAGCAGTTTCTCGCCCAGTTCGACGCGTAGATCTAAAAACGCCTTACGGGCTTTCTCCAGCTTTGCCTGGTATGTGTCATTCTGCACGTTGAACTCGTCGATGACACTTGTGCCCTTCTCGTATGCCGCTGTCGCCAGCTCCTGATGCCGACGCACGTCATCAATCTTGCTTGACAACGTGGAGAGCACACCGATGGCACGTGTACCATCGAGCCCCATCTGTTCGAACAGAGGTGCAAGGTCGGTGAAGCCGCCTTTCCTGTTCATGGCCTCGAAGAACTGCATCAGTGCCTCGTTCATGTCAGTCTTGACCAAACGGGAGAACTCCTCCACATTCTTTCCTGCTATGCGGGCAAAAGTCTCTGAATCGGTGGTCATCTTCGTGATGATCTGCGAGAGTGCGGTAGCGGCCATCTCGTCCTTCTGCATGTTTTCGTCCATGGCGGCACCGAGACCAAGGATCTGAGACTGTGTCATGCCAGCCTGTATGCCGACGCCAGAGAGTCGGGCGGCAAAGTCCACCAGGTAGCCAGCCTGAGCCGCAGAGTTTTGCGCCAACTCATTCACGGCAGAACCAGTAGCAAGCATAGCACCCCGCAGGCCTTTCGTCTCATCTTCGCCGAAGGCCATAGCCAGTTTGCCAATCTTATCGACGGCCCCCTGCCCAAGGTCATCACCCAGTGCAACGCCAATTTTGTCTGCAGCATCGACAAACTCCAGTACTGCAGAAGTAGATGAAATTCCCAGCCGCCCGGCACTCCCTGCCAGCTGGTTCAACTGCTCGCGTGGAGTGCGGGTGTCCATCTGTTTGAACGTCTCGTTCATGCGCTGCACCTCTTCGATGCTTTGGCCTGTATATTTGCGGACGTTGTTCATCTCCTGGTCCATCTCGGCAAAGGCTTCCACGCTGCCTTTCACTATGTCACGCAGTCCAGAATATGCGGCCAGTGTCTGTGTAATGGCTCCCCAGTTTGTATTCAGGAAATTCACACCACGGGAGAAAATATTTCCTTTCTTCGTATCCGGCTTCTGCATGTCCTGCACTTTCTTCAGTTCCTCATTGAGCTGCTTCAACTTGGCAGTAAGTTCCTCCACGTTGCCGCCCGTACGCTCCGTCTCGCGCAGTTGCTCGTTGAGAATCTTGATGGAGTATTCCAGGTCGCGGATGCTGGCCGTCTGGAGGTTTGACATGGTACGGTTGATAAGCTCTGTTTCGTCAACCACCATTTTGATTTCATTGTTAGTACCCTTCAGTTCCTGATTGTATCTGTCGACAAGGCTTACCACCCTTCGCTCCTCCCTCTCAACT
>JAILFU010000086.1 GCA_024697405.1 Prevotella sp. | reverse complement strand
GACTCGCAGGAGGCCTCGTCGGGGAAACGTTGGGTAAATTCAAATAGCTTCATCTTGCAGTGGAATTTCAAACTTGGTGCAAAGGTAAGCATTTTCAGGGATTCTGCCAAATTTTTGGACGGCTAATTGCGGATAATCATAAAAACTAACGCTGCGCAAGATGCAGGGTTCGTCCAGAGTTAGTGCAGGGTTTGCCACAAAGTGTACACCCGACAACTTCCTGCAGAACAGATGTTTGAATGCCGCCAGTGCAGAGTTGCAGGGTTTTGCCGCAATAAGGAAAAAGCAAGCTGAAAGTCAGTTGCAGAGTTCCTGCTCCAGCTGTTCCAGGCTCTTACCCTTGGTCTCGGGACAGCGATGGTAGAGGAAGATGAAAGCGCAGAGGCAGATGGCGGAGTAAATCCAGAAGGTGCCGCTGCTGCCTAATGCCGCATTCATCGAGGGGAACGAGAAGGTGAGCGTGCAGCAGCCTACCCACAGGGCGAAGGTACAGGTGGCCATCGCCACGCCTCGGATGCGGTTGGGGAAGATCTCGGCAAGGAGCGTCCAGGTGACGGGGCCGAGGGTCATGGCATAGACGGAGATGGCCGTCACGACGAGCACCACCATCATCACGCCCTTCACCTCGAAGAAGTAGCAGGTGCCCAGTGTCAGGTAGATGAGTCCCAAACCGCCTGCGCCAATGAGCATCAGCGTCCTGCGGCCCCACTTCTCAATGGTATAGAGTGCCACAAAGGTAAAGAGAACATTGGCGATGCCGGTGATGACGATGTCGATGAACATGCTGTCCACATCGTAGCCTGCGCCAGTGAATATCTCCTGAGCATAGTTGAAGATGACGTTCGTGCCGCACCACTGCTGGAACACGGCGATGACCAAGCCGAGGAGGAGAAGTTTCCTAAATGAAGAGCCCACCCCCTTCCCCTCCCAAAGGGAGGAGAGTCTATATAGTTTTGCTGATGAGTCTGTAAGAACTCCCCTCCCTTGGGGAGGGGTCGGGGGTGGGCCTTTTTTTTCATTCAAGAACACCGGACTTTCGGGAATGAAGAAGCTCATCAGGAGGAACAGCGCGGCGGGCACCGTCTCTGCCCAGAACATCCAGCGCCAGCCCCACTCTATATTCCATGCCTGTGCCTCGGCCACGGCCGTCTCTCTTGCCAACAGCATATTAACTATCTGCGCCGCTAGGATGCCCAGCACGATGGTCATCTGGTTCAAGCTGACCATGCGCCCTCGGAAATGTGCCGGACTGACCTCGGCAATGTACATCGGCGACAGCGCCGACGCCACGCCGATGCCCACGCCGCCGATGAAACGGGCAATATTGAACAGGGTGAAGTCGTTGAAGAGTCCCGTGCCGATGGCCGACACGGTGAACAGCACCGCCGCCACCGTCAGCAGCGGCTTGCGCCCGTAGCGATCGGCAGCCGCTCCTGCCACCATCGCCCCTACGAGACAGCCCACCAATGCCGTAGACATGGCCACGCCCTGCAGCAGCGGAGAGTCGCTGATGCCGAAAAAGAGCTCATAGAACGGCTTGGCGCCGCCAATCACCACCCAGTCGTAGCCAAACAGCAGTCCGCCCATCGCCGACACGGCGCAGATGAAATACAGGAATCCCTTGTTATAATCTTGCATAGCGCTCTTCTCCTTACTTAAAAGTTGACAGTATAATGATGTTGGGACTGGCGGGTATCGAAGAAGGCGATACCACAATAGTAAAGGTCGAAGGTGACCACAGCCCGGCTGTCGGCTATGACGCGTTTCCACACCTCCGGATGATGGCCGATGTCTTCAACGACGAAGACCGTCTTCGCCGTACACTGGGCGGGCAGAGCAGCAAGCCCCGTCTGGGCAGGAGCCAGTATGAGGTTGGCCTGGGGCAGCAACTGGCGGCTGATGGCAGCCTTGCGGCAGCCGGCGCGCAGATAGTCCTCATAGCCCAGCAGGTCGGCAATGCTCTCGGGCTGCAGATAGTTGGCCAGCCGGAAGAAGAGCCTGCCCAGCTTGCGCCGCAGCCAGTCGTCGCCGCCCCCCAGCTTCTCGTAGGCATAGTAGGGCCAGTGCTCGTTGACCACATAGCGCACAAAGCGATAGTCGGAGGGCGACTGTATGCCGAAGCCCCGACAGTGGCCAATGCGTCTGAGCCACACGACAGCTTGTTGGAGGCGGTTCATGGGCAGCTTATTCTTAGGCGAAGGCGGCAGCCTCTGCAGCGGCAATAATCTCTTCGCGCGACAACTCTTTGCTCTGGTGGGTGATGTCCGACAGGTCGAACTCGTCGTCGGTGGAAGCCTCTTCCTCCGCGCCGGCATCCCCTTCAGGCTCAGAAGGTGGTTCTAAAGCAGTGATGTCGGCAGGCGAGCCTACAGCGACCTCTTCGGTCAACGATTCTGGGGCCTGCGGCTCCTCGCTGGCTTGGGCGGCAGGAACCATTGCCACTGGCTCCTCCTCCATCTTCGTGCGCTCGGACTTGGCCTGGAAGATGGCATCGATGAACTGCGGCTCGCGGCGCAGGCGCTCCAGCGTCTCGCGCGAGGCGTTCTGCTGGGCCTCTTTCTTAGAATAGCCCTGGGCCTTCCCGCCTTCCACGCCTTCCAGCATGACGACGAAGCCGAAGATGGGGGAGCCTTTCTCGTCGGTGGTCTGCTTCAGCATGCGGTATTCCATGCGCACGCGGTTCTTCTGCGTCCACTCCAGGAGCTTCGACTTGAAGTTCACTTCCTTGTAGGCCACCTTGTTGATGTCGACCATCTGCTTGAGGATGCGCTTTTCCACGAATCGGCGCACAGCATTATAGCCCTGGTCGAGATAGATGGCACCCACCAGGGCCTCGAAGGCGTTGCCGGCCATGTAGCTGTTGTGCGACCGCTGCTCGCCCCGGCTCTGTATCAGCTCCGTCAGCCCCATCTCCTGCGCCAGCTTGCCCAAGGAGTCGCGGCTGACGAGCTTTGAGCGGGTGTTGGTGAGGAAGCCTTCGCGCTTGCTGGTGAATCGCTCATAGACGATATGGCCCACCACGGCATCGAGCATGGCATCGCCCAGGAACTCCAGCCGCTCGTTGTTCAGCGGCTTGCCCTTGTCGTTGCGCTGGCCACTGCTCTTGTGGGTCAGCGCCACCTTGTAGTGCTCGATGTTGTGGGGATAGAAGCCCATGACTCCTCGCAGCGCCACACGCAGGTCGCGGTCGGGCTGGAAGGTAAGGCGCAGGCGGTCGATAATATCTCTGAAGGTCATAGTTTCCTAGTTTAGAGTTTTAGAGTGTAGAGTGTAGAGTCTGTTACCGTTGTCCAATGTGCGGTAGCAAACTCTACACTCTACACTCTAAACTATCTACTATTCAAGGTACTTCTTGAACACCACGCAGGCATTGTGGCCTCCGAAACCGAACGTGTTGCTCAGGGCGGCGCGCACGGTGCGCTTCTGTGCCTTGTTGAACGTGAAGTTCAGGTTGTAGTCGATTTCCGGATCTTCGTCTCCTTCCTCGTGGTTGATGGTGGGCGGCACGATGTCGTTCTTCACGGCCAGTACCGTAGCCATCGCCTCCACGGCGCCTGCTGCTCCCAGCAGATGGCCCGTCATGGACTTCGTGCTGCTGATGTTCAGCTTGTAGGCTGCATCGCCGAAGACCTCCTTGATGGCCTTGGCCTCGCTGATGTCGCCGACGTGGGTCGACGTGCCGTGCACGTTGATATAGTCGATGTCCTCGGGCTTCAGTCCGGCATCCTCCAGCGCGTTCTCCATCACCAGCTTGGCACCCAGTCCTTCGGGATGACTGGCGGTGATGTGGAAAGCGTCGGCACTCATGCCGGCACCAGCGAACTCGGCGTAGATCTTGGCACCACGGGCCTTGGCATGCTCCAGCTCCTCCAGAACGAGACAGCCGGCGCCTTCGGCCATGATGAATCCGTCGCGGCTGGCGCTGAACGGACGGCTGGCCTTCTCAGGCTCGTCGTTGCGGGTGCTCAGCGCGTGCATGGCATTGAAGCCGCCCACGCCGCAGGCACAGATGGCCGACTCGGCACCACCGGCAAGAATGATGTTGGCCTTGCCCAGACGAATCAGGTTGAAAGCATCTGCCAATGCGTTACTGGAAGAGGCACATGCACTCGCCGTGATATAGTTGGGGCCGTGGAAACCATACATGATAGAGATTTGTCCGGCAGCGATGTCGGCAATCATCTTCGGGATGAAGAAGGGGTTGAACTTCGGGCCGTCCTCCTTGTGGATGCCATAGTAGGACACCTCGTCCTCGAAGGTCTTGATGCCTCCGATGCCCACGCCATAGACCACGCCGATGCGGTTCTTGTCTACGGTCTCCAAGTCCATCTGGCTGTCTTCAACTGCCTGCTTGGCGGCAATCATGGCCAGCTGGGTGTAGCGGTCCATCTTGCGTGCCTCCTTGCGGTCGAGGTAGTCGTTCACGTTGAGGTTCTTCACCTCGCAGGCAAACTTTGTCTTGAACAGAGACACGTCGAAACTGGTAATAGGTCCTGCGCCGCTCACGCCGTCTAGCAGGTTCTTCCACATCTCTTCGGGATTGTTACCCACGGGAGTGACTGCGCCCAGGCCAGTTACTACTACTCTTTTTAATTCCATACTAAAAATGAAAAATAATGAATGAAGAATGAAGAATGAAGAATCTTTGCAGAGCTGAAAGCCATACAAAATTGAAGAATGAAGAATTTGCCTCCCTCATATTGCGGAAGCAAATTCTTCATTCTTCATTCTTCATTCTTCATTCAGAATAATTTATTTCTGGTTCTCCTCAATATAGGCGATGGCGTCGGCCACTGTGCCAATCTTCTCAGCCTTATCGTCGGGGATAGAGATTTGAAATTCCTTCTCAAACTCCATGATGAGTTCCACGGTGTCCAGCGAGTCAGCACCCAAGTCGTTGGTGAAACTTGCTTCGGGCTTTACCTCTGCCTCGTCAACACCCAGTTTGTCTACAATAATTGCCTTTACTTTGCTTTCAATTTCTGACATGATTTTTCTCTTTTAATGTGTTAATACTATCTTCTCTAGGAAGCGTTTCTTTTAAAACCGGGTGCAAAGTAACACAAATTATTTCACTTACGCAAGTTTTTTGGGAAAAAACTGACTGTTGTGTGCACACACAAACGCGTTTGTGCAACTTTTTGACTTACATCACCCGCTCTTTTTACATATTTTTGCAAGTCCGGCCGCTTTCGCCGTGAAAATTTCCGGCGATATTCTTGCCGGTACAGAAATAATGGTGTACCTTTGCAGCTGGAATAATAATGTCATGTTTATGGAGCGTGTGAACATTGCCGTGTTTGCCTCGGGCAGCGGGTCAAACTGCGAGAACCTGATACAGTATTTTAATGTAAACGCGTGCGCGCGCGTGGCGCTGGTGGTGAGCAACAAGGCCGACGCCTACGTGCTGGAACGGGCCAAGCGGCTGGGCGTGCCCTCGGTGGTGGTGCCTAAAGCGGAGCTGGCACGTCCCGAAGTGATGCTGCCGCTGATGGAGCAGTACGCCATCGGTTTCGTGGTGCTGGCCGGCTTCCTGCCGCTGGTGCCTGCCTATCTCATCGATGCTTTCCCCCGACGCATGGTGAACATCCACCCCTCGCTGCTGCCGAAGTTCGGCGGCAAGGGCATGTGGGGACATCATGTGCATGAGGCGGTGAAAGCTGCCGGCGAGACGGAGACGGGCATGACCGTGCACTGGGTGACACCGCAGTGCGACGAGGGCGACATCATCGCCCAGTTCCGGGTGGCGCTTTCGCCCGACGACACGCCCGACGACATTGCCGCCAAGGAGCACGTTCTGGAAATGGAGCATTTCCCGCAGGTAGTGGAACGGCTCATCCTTGACTGCCGCTGACCACTACGCAAAGGCGGGGAAACACTGCAAAAGAAGATTTGCCTTGCAGCGCTGCTGAAGCCTATTGGATGACCTCCAAGGCTTTCTTCACAATCTCGTTGTCCTCGTTCATGATGGAGTAGTACTCGCTCATGTCCCAGATGTCGCGGGCAATGAGGGCCTTGAGCTGCAGCGAGAGCAGGGGGATGGCCTGTGCCTTCTCCTCCTCGTCGCGGGCTTTCACTTTTTGTTTCTCCCCTTCGGCGAAGATGGCGTCGAGGAGTTCCTGCGGTACTGTGAACTCCTGCTTGAAGCGCTCGAAGCCCACGTTCTTGTCGCTTGTGTCGTAGGTCTTGCGCAGCTCCTTGCGATGGTTGTCCACATAGCGCAGGTTCTGCTGGATGACGATGCCCTTGGCAGCCAGCTCGCGGTGCAGGCGTGTGTAGTGAGTCGTGTCAAGGGGCACGAAATAGTCGGGCATGATGCCGCCGCCGCCATAGACGGTGCGGTGCTCGCGCAGGGTCTCGAACTTCAGCGAGTCGGCAAAGTGTATGCTGTCCTGGCTCATCAGCTCGCCACTCTTCAGGCGGTTCACCACGTCCAGCGCATAGTCTTTCTTGTTGCCCTTCTCGTAGGGCTTCTGGATGCAGCGGCCGGAGGGGGTGTAGTAGTGGGCGATGGTGAGGCGCATCATGGAGCCGTCCTCAAACTCGATGGGGCGCTGCACCAGGCCCTTGCCGAAGGTGCGGCGGCCCACCACCTGCCCTCGGTCCTGGTCTTGGATGGCGCCGGTGACAATCTCTGCCGCCGAGGCCGAGTATTCGTCGACGAGCACCACCACGCGGCCGCCGACAAACGAGCCTGGGGCATTGACCCTGTAGTCGCGTCGCGGCACGGTGCGGCCTTCGGTATAGACGATGAGGTCGCCCGGCTGCAGGAACTCACCGGCCAGGTCGGCCGCTGCCTGCAGATAGCCGCCGCCGTTGCCCTGCAGGTCGAGCACCAGGTCTTTCATGCCCTGCTTCTTCAGCTTGGCCATACTCTCCATGAACTCCTGGTAGGTGGTGGCCGAGAAGCTGCCTATGCGGATGTAGCCGATGCCCGGGCGTATCATATAGGTGGCGTCAATGGAGTACACCGGTATCTTGTCGCGTATGACATCGAAGCGCAGCGTATCGCGGATGCCACGGCGTACCACCTTCAGCCGTGCCACCGTGCCCTTCGGCCCGCGCAGCCGGCGCATGATTTCCTCCTTCGACATCTTCACGCCGGCAATGGCGGTGTCGGCCACGGCCACGATGCGGTCGCCAGCCAGGATACCAATCCGCTCCGACGGGCCGTTGGAGACGGGCTGAATGACGAGCAGCGTGTCGTCGGACATGTTGAACTGCACGCCGATGCCCTCGAACGAGCCGTTCAGCGGTTCGGTCATGGCCTTTGTCTCCTTGGCGTCGCTATACGAGCTGTGGGGGTCGAGTTTCTCCAGCATGCCCTTGATGGCATCCTCCGTCAACTTGTCGGCATTGACGGTGTCCACATAGAGCATCTCTATGGCCGACAGTGCCATGTGCAGCTTGCGCATACGCTCCATCTCTGCCTCCCGCTGTGAGTTCTGTGCCACAGCCTCCAGTCCCAGCAGCATCGTGGCTGCCAACAGTATTATGATTCTTTTCATCCTTGTGTAATGGTGTCTAAGGTCTTAATGTCAAAGCCCGGTTCTCAGCGGCCTCCATCTGCTCGCGCTCGCCGGGTCCCTTGTCGTTTTGTCCGCAAAGATGCAGGATGCCGTGTATGATGACCCGGTGCAGCTCTTCGTCGTAGTCCTTGCCCAGCTGTTCGGCATTCGACCGCACGGTGTCGAGCGAGATGACGATGTCGCCGTTCAGGGTGTCGCCCTCGCAGTAGTCGAAGGTGATGATGTCGGTATAGTAGTCGTGCTGCAGGAACTCACGGTTCACTTCCAGTATCTTCTCGTCGTCGCAGAAGAGGTAGCCCACCTCTCCCACCCGCTTGCCGTAGGTGGCGGCGACGCGGCGTATCCATGCCGAGGTGTCGCGTCTCCTGATGGCGGGCATTTTCACGTTTTCGGTGCTGTAGGAAATCATCTGTGGGGATTTACGATTTATGGATTATCAATTGACGATTTGTTACGCTCATTCTCTGCCGGGAGGAATGCCGACACGTCCTGGCCGAAGTGACGCAACTCGCGCACCATGCTGCTGGAGATGCTGGCCAGCTGAGGCTCGGCCATGAGCAGCAGCGTCTCCACCTCGCCGTGGGTGATGAGGCGGTTGATGTCGGCCTGCTCCCGCTCGTACTCGAAGTCCTTGGCCGAGCGCACCCCTTTCACGATGAAGCGGGCACCGACGCTGCGGGCGAAGTCTACGGCCAGCCCGAAGTAGGTGCGCACCTCAATGCGCGGCTCGCCGGCATAGAGCCGGGCGATGGCCTGCATGCGCTGCTCGGCGGGTGTGATGCCGGGCTTCTGCACGTTGTCGCCCACCACGCCGATGACCAGCCGGTCGAACAGGGGCAATGCCCTGCGCACGATGGAGGCATGGCCTATGGTGAAGGGGTCGAAAGTCCCTACGATGACGCCTGTCTTTCCGTTCATGAGTCTTTCAGCTTTTGGTTTATCTCAATGAGTACCACTGCGGGTAGCTGGTACGATAGGTGTTTCATTCTCTTATCCGAACAGGTCGGGTTGCATGATATTGCCGCTGTAGGGGTTGCGCCCGAAGTGGCGGTAGGCCAGCTCCGTCACCATGCGTCCACGGGGGGTACGCTTGATGAAGCCCTCCATGATGAGGAAGGGTTCGTAGACTTCCTCCACGGTGCCGGTGTCTTCTCCGATGGCGGTGGCGATGGTCGACAGCCCTACGGGACCGCCACGGAACTTGTCGATGATGGTGAGCAGGATCTTGTTGTCGATTTCGTCCAGCCCGTACTGGTCGATGTTCAAGGCCGTCAGTGCAATGTGCGAGATGCTGGTGTCGATGCCGCCGTTTCCCCTCACCTGGGCGAAGTCGCGCACACGGCGCAGCAGCGAGTTGGCTATTCGGGGCGTTCCGCGCGAGCGTCCGGCAATCTCCGTCGCCGCATCTTCGGTGATGGGCACGCCGAGCAGCTTGGCACTACGCTCAATGATGGTGCACAGCGTCTTGGGGTCGTAGTATTCCAGGTGCATGTTGATGCCGAAGCGGGCACGCAGCGGGGCGGTGAGCAGTCCGCTGCGGGTGGTGGCTCCCACGAGGGTGAAGGGGTTCAGGTCTATCTGTATGGAGCGTGCCGACGGGCCTTTGTCTATCATGATGTCAATGCGGTAGTCCTCCATAGCCGAATAGAGGTATTCCTCCACGACAGGCGACAGGCGGTGAATCTCGTCGATGAACAGTACGTCGCGCGGCTCCAGCGAGGTGAGGATGCCGGCCAGGTCGCCGGGCTTGTCGAGCACGGGGCCGCTGGTAATCTTGAAGCCCACGCCCAGCTCGTTGGCGATGATGTTCGACAGGGTGGTCTTGCCCAGGCCTGGAGGCCCGTGCAGGAGAGTATGGTCGAGCGGCTCGCCACGGTATTTGGCGGCTTCCACAAACACGCGGAGGTTGTCGGTCACCTTCTGCTGGCCGCTGAAGTCATCGAATCTCAGCGGGCGGAGGGCGTTTTCAAAGTCTTTCTCGCCCTGCGTGGGAGCTGCGTAGCGCTCCTGGCGGATGTCAAAATCGGCTTGCATTTCGTTTCTTCTGGTTTTTCCGGCCCTTCTGGTTGTTCTTGCCTGTCCGGATTATCTGGATTGAAAGGCCAGGGCATACATGCGTATCTGCTTCACCATGGCCAGCAGGCCGTTGGAGCGCGTGGGGGAGAGATGCTCGCGCAGGCCGATGCGGTCGATGAAGTAGAGGTCGGCATCGAGGATGTCCTGCGGCGTCTGGTTGTCGAACACACGGATGAGCAGGCTGACGATGCCCTTCACGATGAGGGCGTCGCTCTCGGCCTGGAAGTGGATGCGGCCTTCGGGTGTGAGGTCGGCCTGCAGCCACACGCGGCTCTGGCACCCGTCGATGAGGTTGCTCTCCGTCTTGTATTGCTTGTCGAGGGGCGGCATGCCGTTGCCCAGGTCGATGAGCAGCTGGTAGCGGTCCATCCAATCGTCGAAGTCCTGGAACTCCTCGATGATTTCGTCTTGTCGTTCGTTTAAGTCCCCTAAGTCAGAGGGCTGGGGAGCTAAGCAGTCTTTATTCATTTGCTAAATTATATCACTTGGCAGGGAGGTCTTCGTTTGTTCAGGCCTCCCGCCCCCTAACTTTGGGAGCTTGTCAGTTTGAAAAGTTTGTCGCTGGGCCGCACCTTGGCGGTGACGGGGATGGCGATGCGCTGTCCTTGCGGCGCCTCCTCGACAGAATGGCCGTCGTTGTCGTGAATCTCGGTGGCGGTGAGATACATCACGCCGGTCGTGGGTCCGGTGACGAGCAGCTTGTCGCCCAGACGGAAGGTGGTGGCCTCTACGGCAAACTCTCCCACGCCCAGCTTGGAGTAGTACTTGGTGGCCTTGCCGATGTAGACCTTCCGCTCTGTGGCGTTCGAGCCGTAGGTCTTGTTCCACTCGCCCATGAGCTGCCCCTGATAGTAGCCGTCCCAGAAGCCTCGGTTGAAGACGGTGGCCAGCCTACGGTCCCACTCGTCCTTGCGCTCCTCGGTGAAGGTGCCGTCGAGCACGGCCTGGATGGCCTCCTTGTAGCAGCGCACCGTCTGGTAGACATATTCCGGCCCGCGCGCGCGACCTTCAATTTTATATACGCGCACGCCCGCGCGCATAAGCCGGTCGATGAAACGGACGGTTTTCAGGTCCTTCGGACTCATGATGTATTTGTTGTCTATCTCCAGCTGGTGGCCCGTCTCATTGTCGGTGGCGGTATAGGAGCGTCGGCAAATCTGGATGCACTCCCCACGGTTGGCCGAGCGGTTGGCGGCATGCAGACTCATGTAGCACTTGCCGCTGATGGCCATGCACAGGGCGCCGTGGCAGAACATCTCTATCCTGACCTGCTCTCCACTGGGGCCGCAGATATGCTCCTCCACGATGTGGCGGTGAATCTCCGCCACCTGCTCCATGTTCAGCTCGCGTGCCAGCACCACCACGTCGGCAAACTGGGCATAGAAGCGCAGGGCCTCGACGTTGGAAATATTCAGCTGGGTGCTCAAGTGCACCTCCATAGGGAGTAGAGCGTGGAGACTCCTCCTGCAGTACTGCATCACGGCCACGTCGCTGGCGATGATGGCGCTGATGCCCGCCTCGCGAGCGGCATCCACTATCTGGTGCATCAGGGGGATGTCCTCGTCGTAGATGATGGTATTCACCGTGAGATAGCTCTTGATGCCATGCTCACGACAGGTGGCGGCGATGTCCTTCAGGTCGTCGATGGTGAAGGCCGAAGCCGACCCGGCGCGCATGTTCAGCCGCTCAATGCCGAAGTAGACAGAGTCGGCTCCCGCCTGTATGGCGGCAGCCAGCGACTCACGGCTCCCCACGGGAGCCATCACCTCGAAGTCTTCCATCTTTGCAATCATGGTGCAAAGGTACAAAAGAGTTAGGAGTTAGGAGTTAGGAGTTAGGAGTAATTCTTTCTCATTAACGCTTTTTAACTCCCGCTCCTGGCTCCTAACTCCAAACTCCCAGCTCAACGCAGTTTCCGCTCGAAGGGGGAAAGCGGCAGCCCCTCGAGGCTGTAGGCATCCACGCCGAGGGGGTTGTCCTTCCAGGCGTAGCGGAGGGCGGCGGGGGTCTCGTCGGGGAAACCGACGGGCACGGACACGGTGATGGTGGTGCCCTCGGCGGTGGCTTCGGCGTTGTGGAAGCGGCCGTCGCTGCCGGCCAGCTCGAAGTATTTCAGCGGGCCTGGGCGCAGGGGCTGGTCGAGGGTAAGAATGACCTTCCCCTCCTTCACCTCATGCGCGACAGCCCGTGGGAAGAGGTTTTCCCTCTTCCCAAACACCAGCTTGTCGAAACAAAGGCCGACGCGCTCGGCCACTTCCTTCTTGCGCAGGGGATGGATGTCTACCGTCTCGCCCAGGTCGATATTCACCACGCTCTCGGCGCAGGGGTCGGCCTCGGCCACCGTCCGCTGTGCCTCGCGGAGCTGTGCCCACCCGCTGTTGACAGGTTCGTTCTGAGGCGTGATGGGGCGCGGGAATCCCGTCTGCTGACGCCCGTCGTAGTTGGCCAGCTGCACGATGACAAACGGCATCTGCGGGTTATGCCACAGGCTGCGCCAGCAGCCCATCAGCTTCTTCAGGTAGTCGGCGTAAGGGGCAGGATTGCCCGTGTTCGACTCTCCCTGATACCACACGACACCGCTGATGGCGTAGGGAGCCAGGGGATAGAGCACGGCATTATAGAGCGTGGTGGGCAGGTTCTGCAGCGACACATCGCCGCCAGGACAGGGGGGCATCTCGGCTCCCACATGGAATTTCCACGACGTACCGAGGGGAATGACATCTTTCGGCATGGGGTTCTGCGAGAAGCGGTCGTTGCCGAAACAGAGCATGTAGGGCTTCTCCGGGATGAAATGCACGGCGCCGTTCTTGTTGATGAAACGGATGGCTATCACGTTGTCGCCTTCCTGAAGCAGGCCCTCGGAGATGTCATAGCGGCGCGGCGGATACTGATAGCCCGTGCTTCCTATCCTTTTGCCGTTGAGGTAGGTGACATCCTGGTCGTAGAGCGTTCCCAGCAACAGCCTGGCAGGCTTTCCTGCGTGCTCCTTGTCTATCTGGATATGCTGGCGGAGCCATACGGAGCCTGTTCCGCGCCAGCTCCAGCTGTTCTGGTCGATGGTTTTCCAGTCGGCATCCTCATAAGCGGGAAGAGGATAAGCCCGCACTTGGTCTTCCTTGTCGAGCAGCTCATTCCACTGTCTGCCAGCCTCGCCATTGGCCTGCGACTGTGCCCTCACGTAGTTGTCGTTCTGGAAGAACGCCACCCGCTTTATCAGCATGGGATAGTCGGTCATCAGGGAGTCCGACGATATCCAGGCCTCGATGGGTGTGCCGCCCCAGCTGTTGACGATGATGCCCTGTGGCACGCCCGTCTGCTGCTGCATGCGCTGCCCCAGAAACGAGCCCACGGCCGAGAAGAGCCAGGCGTTCTGCTTGTTCAGCGGTTTCCAGTTGATCTGCGTGGGGCGTATGTCGTCCTTCACGCCGTGCGTGCTAGTCTCGTTCTGCACGCGGAACAGCCTCACCTGCGGGTTGTCGAAGGCGTCTATCTCCTTCACATACCAGGGGTAGACGCGCTCTATGGTGACGTCGATGTTCGACTGGCCGCTGAGAAGCCATACGTCGCCAAGAGAGACGTCCTTGATGAGTTGAGCGTTGGCTACTGTATCAGAACCCATCGCGGTAGCAAACACTGCACTCTTCACTCCACACTCCACACTCATGGTGTATCCTCCCCCAGCCTTCATCTTCTTGTTCTTGGGCAGGGTGACACGCCAGCGGCCTTCGTCGTCGGCGGTGGCGGCGGCGGTGCTGAGCACCTTTCCCTTGGCGTCAAGCAGGCTGACTGCGACCTCCTCTCCCTTGTCCGCCCATCCCCAGACGGGAATATCCACACCGCGTTGCAGCACCATGCCATCCTGGAACAGCTGGGGCATTCTCACCTTGGCTTGAGCCAGCACCATGCACATCAGCATGGCCATCGTCATAAAGAGTTTCTGTTTCATAGTTGTTGATATACAAATGATAGTGCAAAAGTACGCAAAATCTTCGATGAAACCATGTTTTTTTCTTTCTTATTCGCAGAATGAAACAAATAATAATGATTCTGTTACAAGCAAACGCACGCTTTTCCTGAAAAAAGTGCTACCTTTGCACAAAATTATTATTAACAAAAAACAAACAGAATGACTCAAAATGTTGCTACCACAGAAGCTAAAGGCTTCTACAAACTAACGTGGCTCCAGCGCATCGGCTTCGGCTCGGGCGACCTTGCCCAGAACCTGATTTTCCAGACTGTGGCATGTTACTTAATGATTTACCTGACAACGGTATTGAAATTAAATCCTGCATTTGTCAGCGGACTGATTCTCACGGTCCGACTTATTGACTGCTTCTGGAGTCCTGTAGTCGGGCGCTATATCGACAACCGCAATCCCAAGTTAGGAAAATATCGCACCTACCTTCTCTACGGCGGCATTCCCCTGACCGTTGCAGCCTGCCTGCTGATGCTTCCTCAGGCAGCTGAATGGAGCATGACAGCGAAGATTATCTATGCCACCGTCAGCTACACCTTGCTGAGCATGATTTATTCCGTTGTCAACATTCCCTACGGTTCCATCATGGCCAGTATGACTCGTGACAACGACGAAGTACTTATCCTCACCTCTACACGAATGGTATGTGCCAACATCGGTCAGATTGTCGTCCAGGCTGGCTTCCCCATCGGACTCGCCATGTGTGTCCATACAGCCATCGACTGGAATCAGGCTACCTTCATGGCCATTGGCACCATTCCGGCTTTCGTCATCCTGCCTTCTCTGCCCATGCTGAAGAAATGGCTGGGTAAGAAAGGGCTTTACTACACGCTGCTCTCCATCGGCCTGATTGGCTTTGCCATATTGTTCTGCATCGGAAAATTCTTCGATGTGGCAAGTCTCAACACCCTAGTCCAGATTGCAAAGGTCATGACGGGCGTCGGACTGCTCGTAGGTTCTCTGATGTGGGCGTTGGTTCCTGAAGTCATCACCGAGGCAGAGTATCGCACCGGGAACAGGCCCGCTGCTACAGTGAACGCGCTGGCCGGCGTGGCCTTCAAGGCTGGTTTCTCCATTGCCGGCTGGATTACGCCTCTGGTAATGGGCTGGATAGGCTTCAACTTTGCCAGCGAAGAGTCGGCCCTGCCCACCGCACCAAGTGCCTGGTTTATTGTCACTTGCGTGTTTGCTCTCGTCGGTTTTGTGCTGCTGATGCTTTGCTTCATGGGCAGCAAGGAGAATATCACCACGACCCCCGAGAAGCCCGTCTCCTTCGGTGAAATGTGGCAGGAGTTCAAGGCCAACAAGTGCCTCCAGCTGGTGCTGAGCATCTTCGTGGTGGTGTTCCTGGCATCGTTTATCAGCGCTCCGGTCAATGCCTATTACACCAAGCTGGCTAACTATTCGGACATCGCACAGAATGCCATCCTGGTGTTCACTTGCATCATTCCCGCCCTGCTTCTGATTGTCGTAGGCTACCTCATCTACAAGTATCCTCTGACAGACGAGAGACTCGACCAGATCAACAGGGAAATCGAGGCCCGCTCGGCCAATGAGTGATTGGGCGGAGCCACTGATGTCTTTTTTGACACTGATTGGACTGATTGGACTGATTTTGCTAATTTGGCCTCGCCATAGGAATCAGATCAGAAAAGAAAAGATCAGTTAAATCAGTCCAATCAGTAAAATCAGTGTCAAATAAAAAAACAGCGTTATATATTTAAACAGAGTCAAATAACTTACAACAATGAAAGCAAGGTATCTCTTCCCCCAAGACTACATGGCCGACCCTGCGGCCCACGTATTTAACGGACGCCTGTACATCTATCCGTCGCACGACCGCGAATGCGACAATGTGTTCGACGACGACGGCGGACACTTCCAGATGCGCGACTACCATGTCCTCTCCTTCGACAATGTGGAGACCGACCCCGCCACCGACCACGGCGTCATCCTCGACCAGGACCAGGTGCCCTGGGTGGAGAAGCAGCTATGGGACAGCGACGTCGTCGAGAAGGACGGCAAGTACTATCTCGTCTTCTCGGCCAAGGACTACAACGGCGAGTTCCACCTCGGCGTGGCCATCGCCGACCGTCCCGAAGGACCGTTCATCCCGCAGGAGCACCCCATCCGCGGCGCCTACAGCATCGACCCCTGCGTGTTCAAGGACGACGACGGCGCCATCTACTGCTACTACGGCGGACTGTGGGGCGGACAACTGCAGTGGCATGTGCCCCTGAGCGTGAAGCCGCTCAGGCAGCCCGACACCGCACCTGCTCCCGCCGGCTATGTCGACATCGGCCATGCCTCCGACAAGAAGACGGAGCTGTGGGCACCCGCCGACGCTCCCGCCCTGAGCAGCTTTGTGGCCCGCATGAGCGACGACGTGCTGCAGTTCACCGAGGCTCCGCGCCCCGTGGTCATCATCGACAAGGACGGTCAGCCCCTGCGTGCCGACGACCCGCACCGCTTCTTCGAAGCTTCGTGGATGCACAAATACAACGGGAAATACTACTTCAGCTACTCCACTGGCGACAGCCACTTCCTCTGCTATGCCATCGGCGACAACCCCTACGGCCCGTTCACCTATCAAGGTGTCATCCTGGAGCCTGTCGTGGGCTGGACCACCCACCACTGCATTGTGGAGTTCAAGGGACAGTGGTATCTCTTCTACCACGACTGCGTGCCCTCGAACGACATCACCCACCTGCGCTCGCTGAAGGTGCAGCGGCTGTTCTACCGCGAAGACGGCACCATCGAGCCTGTGGTAAACGAATAAGAATCATCAAGTTACGCACTAGTGACTAACCGAGAGCTGACAGAACGATTTTACAGCGACTGTCGCGACGAGCTGCTCGCATTTGCGGGCAGCCGTCTCGGCGGCGATGTTTGTCTGGCCGAAGACCTGGTGCAGGAAATATTCCTGCGCCTGCTCTCCGACGAGCACCGTGTCATCACGCCCGACACACTCCGCAGCCTGGTCTATACGATGACGAACCACCTCATAGCCGACCACTACCGCCGCCTGTTCTATCAGCGCCTATATGCACAGCGCATGCAGGCCGACAACCTGAAGACCTACAACATAGAGCCTGCCGTCTATGCCCACGACACGCTGGCCTGCATAGAGCGACGGCTCAGCCGACTGCCGCAGTCCACAGCAGAGATCTATCGTCTCCACCTTTACGGCGGGATGAAAGTGGCGGAGATTTCCCGCCATCTGCAGCAGGACTACAAGGCAGTGGAGTACCGGCTCGGCCAGGCCCGTCGCGAGGTGCGCCGTCTGCTGCGCCGTTCGTCGTAACGCGCACACGCGCACGCGATAGACCTGGCAAAAAAAGGCGCTACAAGCGCTACTTTACCGCCCAATATCCTATCATTCAGCACGTTATCTGTAGCTACAAGGCTCCGTTTGGAGCTACTCTAGTAGCTACACTCTTACTATTTGCCGTTTTTGCCCGAATTCTCTAGAGAATGTGACCAAAAGGCGCCGCCGTTTGGGAGAATACGAACGCCGTTTGGAAAAACGCGAACGCCGTTTGAAAAAATACGAACGCCGTTTGGAAAAACGCGAACGCCGTTTGGAAAAATACGAACGCCGTTTGCGAAAATACGAACGCCGTTTGGGAAAACGCGAACGCCGTTTGGAAATATCGGAAGTAGTGAATGCGCCATCCCCACCTATAGCTACCCAAGTAGCTCCGAACGGAGCCTTGTAGCTACCGACAATTCGCTGACCTGCAAACTGTTGAGCAGCATTGTAGCTCTTGTAGCGCCATTTCCTTGCGCGTGTTTATCGTGCATACACGTGCGCGAGACCTGTAATGGCCGAAATGATGAAGCAGACACCTGCAAATGATAAAAAAGAAAAAAAAAGTAAAATTTATTTGTAGTTACATTTTTTTTCATTACCTTTGCAAGCTAGAATACTATACAACAAAACTTTTTCTATTTACTAACTTTTTAAATTTATCGCTTATGAAATTTTCAAAACTACTCGTTTTGAGCGCTCTCTGGCTCATGGGCCTAGGAGCTAATGCGGCAAACCTGAACGAGCGTGTAGCTCCGGAGACGCCGGATTTCACGTACTTCGATGATGTCGAGCTGATCAACAAGACAGCTGCCGACTTCGTTGTGGGCGACTGCTACGTGCTCTACAACAAGGGTGCCGAGAAGTACTACTTCGAGGGTAATGCCTGGGGCACACAGGCCACCGGTTCCATCGACCAGGCCATGATTGTGCGCTTCGTCATGCCCAGCGGCAAGACCCTGGACGACAAGCAGCTCTACCTGCGCAACAACGTGCCCAACAAGAATGAGCAGTGGATGACGGCTTTCGTCACCTTCGACGGCAAGGTCACTGGCGTCTATGGTGATGGCACTCCCGCCCTCTTCGTTGACAACAACGACGGCACTGCTGCCCTGATGTGGGTGGAAGGTGTTGGCGACAAGACCTATCGCATCAGCATCTCCGAGAGCAACTCCAATGCACAGCCCGAGGGTTGCTTCATGGGTATCGACCCCAACGGCCCCGGTGTGGAAGGTGGCGAGGACGGCACTTGCATCATGCCGAAGCTGTCGCCCGACATCGAAGGCGTGTGCCTGGACTGGGAGTTCTATCCCGTGCCCGAGTGGACCAGCTACTTCAAGGAGAAGGACATCTACGACAAGTCTGAGGAGCTGCGCAAGCAGATTGAGGCTGCCGAGTCGGCTGGTATCAATGTCGACGCTGCAGTGGCCGTCTACAACGACCTGAACTCCACCATCGCACAGATGCAGGCTGCCATCGAGGCCCTGCAGGCTGCTATGGCCGGAGGCCTGAGCGGTGCAACGCCCGACAACCCCGTAGACGCTACGAACCTCATCCAGAACCCGAACTTCGACGATGCCAGCAACGAAGGCTGGGAGGGCACCAAGCCCAACATGGTCGGCTCTGGCTCACACGGCCCCGCCAACGTGGCTGAGGTGTACAACAACACCTTCGACACCTATCAGAAGCTCGCTGCCTTGCCCGCCGGTGTCTATGCACTGCGTGCCAACACCGCTTTCCGTGGCTCTTGGGAAGACCTGGAGAACGGCACACCCGCTGCCGCCAAGCTCTACATCATTGCCGGTGGAGAGGAGCAGTCGGTTCCCTTCAACAACATCTGGTCGTGCTACAACACCGTGTCAATGGCCGGTGCTACCGAATTTGGCACCTCAGCTGCTGAGAACGGCCATGGCGGCTACTACTCGCCCAACGACCCCTCTGCCTTCCGTCTCTACGAGGAGGCTGGCTACTACAAGACCACGCTGTTCTTCGACATGCCCGAGGGTGATCTCCAGTTTGGCGTGAAGAACCCTGCCAAGTGCACCGACGGTTGCGACAACTGGTCAATCTTCGACACCTTCTCGCTGATGTACTATGGCAACGAGCCTGGCTCTTACCAGAAGTGGGTGGAGCTCAGCCTGCCTGAGATTCCCGAGGATGCCTTCTATACAGAGGCTTACATGGACGCCTTCAAGGCAGCCGCCACTGAGATGGCAGCTACCAACCGTGAAGAGGCCTTGGCAGCCATCGAGGGTCTGAAGCCCTACGTCGAGGCGCTGCAGGAGAACATCAAGCTGTGGGCACAGTGGAAGGAACTGCTGGCTGAAGTCCTCGGCTATGTCATCGACGAGAAATACGCCTGGACTGACGCAGCCGGTGAACTGAGCGACTACCTCGACCTGGATGCTGTTGACATTGAGGACGCCCGCGCTCTGACCAACGAGGAGCTGGTGGCCGAGATGGACAAGCTGAAGGACCTGATTGAACAGATGAAGAAGCAGCAGCTGGAAGGCTGGCAGCCTGGTCAGAATGTTACCTACCTGCTCACCAATCCTGGCTATCAGGAAGGCGGTAAGGGATGGACCGTTGAAGGCGGCGGCACCTCTGGCAGCCCGCTGGACAACAAGAACTTCGAGGTTTACCACGTTGACAACTTCAACGTTTGGCAGGAAGTGAACGCTGCCCTGCCCGGCGTGTACGAGATTAAGGTGCAGGGCTTCACCCGCGCAGATGATTTCGGTATCGCAACAGGTGATGTGGAGAGCTGCCCCGATGCTCCTATTTTCCTCTACATGAACTCTGCTACAACCCGCTTCCCCAACCTTTGGTCCTGCCCGATGCCTGAAGGCACCTATGGTGGCGATGACCGTCTGGAGAGCTGGTACCTGGCTACCGATGCCGCCGGCAACGAGTATCCCAACTCCATGGGTTCTGCCTCGCAGGCATTCGACCTGGGTCTGTATTGGATGAGCACATACGGTGTTGTCCGTGAGGGCGAGACCATGCGCATCGGCGTGAAGGGTACAGGCTGCGGCTCACATTGGTGGACACTGTGGGATAACTTCCAGATTATCTATCAGGGCACACAGGCCGACGTGGTGAAGCCCGCCCTGGAGGCTGCCCTGCTGCAGATTGACGCCACGAAGCCCATGGGCAAGAGCATCAAGGCTTCTGTCGACCAGCTGATTGCCGAGGCTAACGCCGCTATGGATACCAACGACGGCGATGCCATGTTCAAGGCTCTGAACGATGTCTACGACCTCATCGACGCCATCCGCGAGTCGGTGGCCCTGTTCGAGAAGCTGCAGGCAGCTTCCGAGAGCCTGATTGAGGTGGCCAACCAGAGCACTTCGGCCATGAAGAGCGAGGCTCTGACTCTGGCTGAGCAGATTCAGAACGGCATCTACGACTGCGCTTACGAGAACGAGGAAGTGGACGGCCTGATGAAGCAGATTGCCAGCATGAAGACCAAGCTGCGCCTGCCTGACGACGTGAACACCGCCAGCGACGAGGCTCCTGTCGACGTGACCGCTATCATCGACACACCGAGCTTCGAGAAGGACGGCACCAACAGCATCGACGGCTGGACGGCTACCGGTCACAAGTTTGGCGAGCAGGATCAGCTCTCGGCCCTGGCTCTGGAGTCGTGGGAGAGTGTCTTCCATATCTATCAGGACATCGTGGGTCTGCCCGACGGTATCTACACGCTGAAGGTGAACGGCTGGCAGCGCACTGCCAATCCCACCTACCTCTATGCTGAGTCGGGCGACCAGACCTTCTCGAAGGAGCTCATCAAGCAGGCCGACGGTCTGCCCGAGGGCATGACTGCTCCCAACACGCTGATTGACGCCCGCAACATGTTCGACGAGGAGACCTTCATGAACGAACTCATCGTGAAGGTGGCCAACGAGCAGCTGCGCATCGGCATCCGCAAGGACAAGAGCTCTGGCAGCGACTGGATTGTCATCGACGACTTCCAGCTCTGGTACTACGGTGCCAACAGCGCACTGACGCCCGATCCCGACCACGCTACCGTCATTGAGAGCGTTGCCGAAGGCACCACTGTCAAGGTGGAATACTTCACGCTGGACGGCCGCAAGGCTACCTCCATGCAGAAGGGCATCATGATCCAGAAGGTGACCTTCGAGAACGGCACCGTCATGGTGAAGAAGATTCGCAAGTAGTCTTTTCCTGAAGAAGGATTCGGGAGGATTCTTCCCGACACTTCCATCATCGCAAACGCTGCGAGGCCACCCGGCTTCGCAGCGTTCGCATTTTGGCCCAATGCAAAAAAACAAGGCAACGTTATAGCAGTAGCGCTATTTGTGCGCCTTGCGGAGCATTTACTTCAGGGGGCAACGGGCATATCGTTGCCGAACAAATTGTTCTTTTTAGGTATATATCGCAAAAAAAACAGAAAAAAAGATACAGGTTACAATTTTTTTCCGTAACTTTGCAACCGAAAACTATCGTTTGACGATGTTTCACAAAATTAAACTATTTATTTACTAACTTTTAATATCAAACGCTTATGAAATTAAGAAAACTACTCGTTTTGAGCGCACTCTGGCTAGCAGGCCTGGGTGCCAATGCGGCAAACTTGAACGAGCGTGAAGCTCCCTACGAGCCTGAGTTCTTCTCGTTCGACGATGTCGAGCTGATCAACAAGACAGCTGCCGACTTCATTGTGGGCGACTGCTACGTGCTCTACAACAAGGGTGCTGCGAAGTACTACTACCAGGGCAACGCCTGGGGCACACAGGCCACCGGTTCCATCGACCAGGCCATGATTGTGCGCTTCGTCATGCCCAGCGGCAAGACCCTGGACGACAAGCAGCTCTACCTGCGCAACTATGTGCCCAGCAAGAGCAACTGGATGACCGCTTTCGTCACCTTCGACGGCAAGGTCACCGGCGTCTATGGAGATGGCGTGCCCGCACTGTTCGTTGACAACAACGACGGTTCTGCCGCCTTGCTGTGGGTGGAAGGCGTCGGCAACAAGACCTACCGCATCAGCATCTCCGAGAGCAACACCAATGCACAGCCGGAGGGCTGCTACATGGGTATCGACCCCAACGGCCCCGGTGTGGAAGGTGGCGAGGACGGTACCTGCATCCTGCCGAAGCTGTCGCCGGAGACAGAAGGCGTGTGCCTGGACTGGGAGCTCTACCCCGTTCCTGAATGGACCAGCTACTTCAAGGAGCTGGACATCTTCAACATGTCGGAAAAGCTGAAAGAGCTCATAGAGACTGCTGAGGCTGCACGTGTCGACGTGAGCGCTGCCGTGGCCGTGTACAACGACCCGAGCGCCACCGTCGAGCAGATGGAGAAGGCTATGGACGACCTGCGCGTGCTGATGGCTAATGCACTGAGCGGTGCTTCTGAGGAAAATCCCCTCGACGCCACCTTCATGCTGAAGAACGCCAACTTCGACTCGGGCAACGTGGACGGATGGGACATCACCTACACGGCCAACTCGAATGAGGCTACGAACATCGGCTATCAGAACAACAGCACCTACACCAACGGCGACGTGGTGCTTTCCGGATTCATCGAGGCTTGGAAGAACACCAATACGCCTAACTACCTTGGCGACGGCAGCATCACGCAGACCGTACGCTCGCTGCCTGCCGGTAAGTACATGCTCGGCGTAGACGTGATTGCCAACAACCAGGGCCGCAAGAGCGTGGACGGCAATCCCGACGGTCTGCCCGACGACGTGGAGCTGTTTGCCACCGCTTCTGCCGACGGCAAGACCTACAAGACCAACATGGCTACCCGCAACGGCGCTCCTGAGCACTTCGAGTTCAACTTCATCCACACCGGCGGCGACATGACCATGGGTCTGCGCGTGGTGGGCAGTGCCGAGGCAGAGATGCCCGCCAACTGGATTGCTATGGACAACCTCACCCTGACCTACTTCGGAGAGGTGAAGGAAGATCCCGACAAGGTGCTGATGGACATGGCTGTACAAGAGGCGCTGAAGGCATATCCGCTGGAAGATCTTGACGACGTCGTGGCCTACGTAGGCGACAAGGATGCCTTCAAGGCTGCCATCGAGGAGGCACAGGCTGCCACCGAGGGCTACCTGGAACTGATGGAGAAGGTGCAGGCCGCACAGAAGCAGCTCGACGCCAGCGTCGCTGCCTACAAGACTTTTGCCAAGAAGCAGGAAGACTGGATGACAAAGGCCGTCAGCTTCAACTTCGACAACGACGCATGGGCTGAGTTCTGCGACTTCGCCGACAGCGGCGCTTCGGCTGAAGGCTATCCCGAGCTGCTGCCCCTGGAGGTGCTCGAGCAGATGAGCCTGACCATCGAGGAAATCAACGCTTACATCGCACAGGTGGACGCACTCTTCAAGAAGGCATTCGCAGGCAGTCTGGAAGAAGGCTCCGACGTGACCATGCTGCTGACCAACGCCGACCTGATGGAAGGCCGCACCGGATGGACAACGTCTTCGACAGGCGGTAACTTCCAGCCTGGCGGCTTCGACCTCTACAAGGTGTTCGAGGCATGGCATGCCACCAACTTCAACTTCTCGCAGACCATCAGCGACCTGCCCATCGGCGTGTACGAGCTTTCTACACAGGGCTATGTGCGCTATCTCGATGGCCAGGAAGCCATCAGCCGCGCCGAAGAGCGTCCCGCCAACATCCCCATCTACATCTACATGAACGACTCGAAGGCCAACCTGCCCAACTGGCTTGACTACCCGCAGGAGTCCGGCTTCTTCGACAACTTCAACACTCAGATTACGGAGAACGGCTGGACGGCAAATCCGTCGACGGCTACCTACCTCGCCGACAGCGAAGGCAAGGAATATCCCGACAACATGACCGGCGCCGCAGCCGCTTTCTACAACAACTCCTACACCGTACGCACATACGGTCTGGTGGCCAACGAGGGTGAAACCTTCACCGTGGGTATCAAGGGCGATGTGTCTGAGGCACAGTACTGGCCGCTCTGGGGACAGTTCAAGCTCATCTACCGTGGCTTCAACGCCGAGGTCATCGCTGAGGCACTCGACGCCGCTCTGCCGATGATCGACACCAGCAAGCCCATGGCCAAGTCGCTCTTCGACAAGGCCAGCGAAATGCAGGCTGCCGCCCAGGAAGCCAAGGCTTCTGCCGACGGAGAGAAGATGTTCGCCATCCTGAAGGAAATCTATCAGCTCACGGAGGACATCAACGAGAGTGTTGCCCTGTTCGCCAAGCTGCAGACAGCTGCTGAAGACCTGATTACCGTGGCCAACGAGAGCGGCTCCGCACTGAAGAACGAGGCCCTCACCCTGGCCGACGAGATTCAGATGGCCATCGACGGCCGCACCATTGAGAATGCCGACGCCGAGGAGTACCTCGTCAAGATTGCCGGCATGAAGACCAAGCTCCGCCTGCCCGACGTGAGCGGCGCCAGCGACGAGGCTCCTGTCAACGTGACCGCCATCATCGAGACTCCGGGCTTCGAGAAGGACGGCACCAACAGCATCTATGGCTGGACGGCTACCGGACAGAAGTTCGGCAACAGCGACCAGCTCTCGGCGCTGGCTCTGGAGTCGTGGGAGAGCGTGTTCAACATCTACCAGGACATCATCGGCCTGCCCGACGGCATCTACACCCTGAAGGTGAACGGATGGGAGCGCACGGCCACACCGACCTACCTCTATGCAGAGTCTGGCGACCAGGCATTCTCCAAGGAGCTCATCAAGCAGGAAGAGGGCCTGCCCGAGGGCGTGACTGCTCCCAGCACCCTGATTGACGCCCGCAACATGTTCAGCGACGAAGTCTTCATGAACGAGCTTATCGTGAAGGCTGTCGGCGAGAAGCTGCGCATCGGCGTCCGCAAGGACGAGACATCCAGCGCCGACTGGATTGTCATCGACGAATTCCAGCTCTGGTACCACGGTGCCAACAGCAGCCTGACACCCGATCCCGACAATGCTACTGGCGTAGAGGGCATCGCTGCCGGCACCACGGTCAAGGTGGAATACTTCACCCTGGACGGCCGCAAGGCCAACAGCCTGCAGAAGGGCATCATGATCCAGAAGGTGACCTTCGAGAACGGCACCGTCATGGTGAAGAAGATTCGCAAGTAGGCACTGCACAACACTTCAATAACGCTTGCGCTGCGAGGCTTATCGGCCTCGCAGCGCTTGTTTTTGCCAGAGAGCAGTGTTAAAAGCACACCTCTTTTACACATTATTAAAAAAAATCTCTGAAAAATGATACGAGTTTTTAAAATTTTGATTAACTTTGTAGCCGAAAAGTGCCGTGAGGGCGCGAATACTGTTAATAACGATTAATCGGAATCAACTATTGTTTACTAACTTTGCTTTCCAAAGTAAAGGAATTGACGGTTCGGAAACCATTGAGGACCGTGGACTTTCGGCTATGTACGACGCTGCCTGACGCACGTGCCGTACCGCTACTGCTATGGATGAATCTATGAACTAATATTAATAATAAACCAAAACCTATGAAACGAAAAACTATCATGAAGCAAGGACGGCGGGTAGTACTGACTACCTGCGGACTGCTGGTAGGGGCTAGCGTGTTGCAGTCGTGTAAGGACGACGTGCTCACCGGCCAGCCGGAATGGCTAGGCAACTCCATCTACGAGCGGCTGCAGGAGGAGGGCAACTACACCACCGTGATGCGTCTTGTGGATGACCTCGGTCAAGCTGAGGTCTTGAAGCACACTGGCTCGAAGACGCTGTTTGCCGCCGACGACCAGGCCTACCAGCAGTGGTTCCAGACCAACTCGTGGGGCGTGCGCAGCTACGAGAAGCTGTCGGAGGCTCAGAAGAAACTTCTTCTGAACAACTCGATGATCAACAACGCCTACCTCATCGAGCTCATGTCAAACGGTAAGGCACAGGGCGATGCCGCCACACCCGAGTTCGGACGTACCATGCGCCGCGAGACGGCTGTGAGCATCTACGACTCGGTCTATGTGATGCCGCCCTCGAAGATGCCCGACACGAAGGCATGGGCGTACTACAAGCAGACAGGCAAGTCGATTCCCATCTTTATGGACGGCACGACGGCCCCGATGATTCACTTCCTGCCCGCCTACATGCAGTACAACAAGATTACTGCCGAAGACCTGGCCATCCTCACCAACCATCAGGCCACGTCCATCAACGAGGCTTGGGTGAACGGCAAGAAAGTGACAGAAGCCGACATCACCTGCAAGAACGGCTACATCCAGAAGGTGGAGGGCGTCATCGAATCGTCGCCCAACATGGCCGAGATTGTGCGCCAGCATGCAAACATGTCGATGTGGAGCCACCTGCTGGACCGCTTCGCAGCACCCTACTACCATGCCGCAGGCACACGCGAGTACAACCGTATATATAATAATGAGGACTCCGTCTTCACCCTGCGCTACTACAGCAAGCGCTCACTGGGCGGCGAGGCCAACGAGCGCGACCCGAAGGGCAACCCCGTCAGCGCAACGCTGAGCTTCGACCCGGGATGGAACCAGTATATCGACGCCAACTCGAACAACGACCTGCACTTCGACGCCGGTGCCATCATCGTTCCCACAAACGAGGCCCTGGAGGCCTGGTGGAACAACGAGGGCCGCGACCTGAAGGACGAGTACAAGGAATGGGACTCCATTCCCGATGCCACCATCTCCAAGCTCCTCAACGTGAACATGCTCTCCACCTTCTCTGAGAGCGTGCCCTCGAAGTTTGAGAGCGTGCTGAACGACGCCAAGGAGACACTGGGCATCACCAAGGAGGATGTGGACAGCTGCTTCATGGGCTGCAACGGCGTGGTCTACCTGACAAACAAGGTGTTTACGCCGGCTGAGTACAGCTCAGTGGCCTATCCCGCCCTGGCTCATGCCTCGACCATGAACACCATCTACTGGGCCATCGACTATCGCAACTTCCTGCCCTACCTGCTCTCCATGGACTCGAAGTATGCGCTGATGATCCCAACCAACGGTGCCATGCTGTCGTTCATCGACCCCGCCACCTACGGCAACTCAAACACACTGAAGGACCAGAGCGGCGCCGACAGCCTGACCGTGGAGGCCGCCGACCTGATTATCTTCAAATACGACAATACGAAAGGCTCGTCGGAGAAAGTACAGGCCTCACGCTGGGCTTGCACCATCGATGCCAACGGCAATATCACCAGGACGGGTGAGAGAGCCAAGCAGGCCGAAGGCTCGGTGGCACGTAATGTCATCAACACCATGCTCGACCAGCTGATGGATCAGCTCATCATCGTCATCCCCGACAAGTCGATGACCCTGGAAGACTACATCAGCGCCGGCTATACCTACTTCAAGTCGAAGGGTGGCTCCATGACCCGCGTCACCCGTGGCGCCGACGGACAGCTGGCCTTCGAGGGCGGCTTCCAGATAGAGCACGGCGGCAACGCCATCGCCTCCAGCATGCGCTATCCGAAGGTGAACGGCGTCAGCTATCAGCTGGACACCGTGCCCGGCGACAGGTCGTCGAAGCTGCCTATGGGTGCAGAGAAGTCGCTCTATATCATGCTGAAGGAACATCCTGAGTACCAGAACTTCAGAAACCTGCTGGAGAACGACTACAGCAACCTGCTCACCCAGAAGATGAGCGGCAAGAACCCCGGCTTGCAGGCACAGGAGAACAAGAACCTGCGTCTGTTCGACAACTATAACTATAACGTCTATATCCCCACCAACGAGTCCATAGAGAAACTGCAGAACGACCAGATTCTGCCCCAATGGAACGAACTGGAAATGGGCGACGACAACGACGAGGTGGTAGACAGCATCTGTCAGGCAGAAGGATGGTATGACCTCGGTCTGGACAGGAACACCGTACAGACCAAGGTGAAGGAAGCCATCACCACCATCGTCACCGACTTCATCCGCTATCATGTGCAAGACCACTCCGTGGCCATCGGCATGGCTTCCGACAGCTACACCAATGTGAAGTACGAGAGCATGAAGCGCAACCTTGCTACCGGACGATTCTTCCCACTGGAGGTGACGTTCGACACAAGCAGCATGACGGTGACCGACAATGCGGGCAACGTGCGCCATGTGGTGACCACGCCCGGACTGTATAACAACATCGGACGCGAATACTGGTTCGACGGCTCGGGCAATAGCGCCCGCCTCTACATGGCCAGTAACTTCGTAGCCCACCTCATCGACGGACCGCTGCTGTCTGAGACTCCGAGACCTTGGAGACAGATTGTGAGAGAAGCACTAATCCAGTAAAAGGTAAAAAAGTAAAAAAGTAAATCCTATGAAGATAAACGTATTCAAAAGGGTAGGACGGATGGTAAAGTATCTTTTACCTCTTTACATTTTTACCCTTCTTCCTTTAAGTTTGAGGGCACAGGAAATTACGTCGGTTCACGGAACGGTGAGCGACGAGCTGGGCGGACTGATGGGTGCCACCGTGTGTGAGATCGATGCTAACGGCCGTATCATCAACTCGGCAGTCACCGACCTCAACGGTAACTTCACCATGAAGGTGAAGAACACCAAGGACAAAATCCGCTTCACCTATGTGGGTATGTCCGCACAGGTGCTGCCCATCAATAAGACCACCTTCAACATCCACATGAAGAGTGCCACCACCATCAAGGAAGTGGTGGTGAAGTCGAAGAAACGCGCCAACGGCAATGGCCTGCCCATTCCCGAGCGTGAAATCTCATACGCCTCGCAGACCATCTCCATGAAGGAGTTCGAGGGTCTGGGCATGACCACCATCGACGAGGCCCTGCAGGGGCGTATCGCCGGTCTGGACATCATCGGCAACTCTGGTGACCTGGGTGCCGGCTCTACCATGCGTCTGCGTGGCGGCGGCTCGCTCTCCACACTGACCGATGCCAACCCGCTTATCGTCGTCGACGGCAACATCCGCGAGGTGAACCTCGACAACTTCGATATGGCCGGTGCCAACAATGAGAAGTTCGCCGAGCTGCTGAACATCAACCCTGAGGACATCGCCAGCATTACCGTGCTGAAGGATGCCGCCGCCTGTGCCGTCTACGGCTCACAGGGCGGTAACGGTGTCATTGAGCTGACCACCAAGCGTGGTTCGCGCGGCAAGCCCCGTGTGACCTACTCGCTGAAGCTCACCGGCACCTACCAGCCCAAGGGCTACGACCTGCTGAACGGTGACGACTACACGATGATGCTGAAAGAGGCCTACTTCAACCCCCGTCAGGATGACAATGCCTCTGACGCTGAGCGTATTCCTGAAATCAACTACCTCGACAACACCGGCGGCTTCGCAGAGTGGCGCCAGTACCGCGACAACACCGACTGGCGTGACGCCGTCACACAGTGGGGCTTGCGCCAAAACCACTACGTCACCATCAGCGGTGGCGGTGAGAAGGCATCCTTCCGCATCGGCGGCGGCTTCGACCATGAGACGGGTACGATGATCAAGCAGAAGTTGAACCGCTTCTCCACCCGTGTGGCACTGGACTACAACGTGTCGGAGCGCATCCGCGTAAGCACCAACTTCTCGCTGACCTATACGAAGAACGACCGAAACAGCGACGGTCTGCTAAACCTGGCATTGAAGAAGATGCCTAACATGAGCATCTACGAGAAAGACCCGCTGACAGGCGAGGACACAGATGTCTACTACACCATCCCGCAGCTGTCGCAGCAGGAAATCAATGCCCGTGGCGGCACCGATGTCTTCTCAGGCGACCAGCGCACCTACGTCAACCCCGTGGCATCGGCTAACCTGGCCAAGAACCAGCAGCGCACCTACGACATGAGCCCCGAGCTCATCATCGACTACAATCTGCTGGGCCTGGACGAAGACCACTGGCAGCTGAAGTGGAGAGGCTCGGTCTACATGAACATCTTCAACCAGTATGACGACAGTTTCTATCCCCAGGAGCTGAAGCGCGTGAACTGGGAGAACAAGGTGAACACCTCATCCAACGGCTCGTCGAAGAGCGTGTCGTTCAACACCAAGCAGACCCTCACCCTCACGCCGGCCTTTAAGAACAAGGATCACTCAATGATGATGATGGGACGCTTCGAGCTGACCAGCGGCTCGAGCAACTCACAGAGCACCAGTGGCTACGGTCTGCCCTCTACCGACGGCGCCATTACCAATCCTTCCGGCGGCGGCATACCTGAGTCGCTCAGCAGTGGCTACAGCCAGTGGCGCTCAATGTACTACACCTTCTCTGCCCACTACGCCTACAAGGAGCGCTATGTGCTTGATGCCACCGTCCGTATCGACGGTACCACCAAGTTCGGCCCTGGCAGCCGTTGGGGATACTTCCCCTCCTTGTCCGTCAAGTGGATCTTGAGCGACGAGCCTTGGATGAAATGGGCAAAGGGCGGCGAGGACAAGAACATCCTCTCCATGCTGGCCATTCGTGCCAGCTGGGCCCGCAACGGTAACCAGCCCGGACAGAACTATCTGTACACCTCCAAGTATGGCTCCGCCACCCGCTATATCGACATGGCAGCCATGAAGCCGCTGAACATCCGTCTGACCGACCTGAAGTGGGAGAAGAAGATTGGTTACAATGCCGGTATCGACTTGGCATTCTTCAACGGACGACTGACGTTTGCCTTCGAGGGCTATAGCGAGACGAGGGACGACATGCTCATGTCCTCCTTCCGCATCCCCTCGAACGCCGGTTTCTCCTCCGTGCCCTACCACAACAACGGTAAGATGCGCAACACCGGTTGGGAGTTCCATATCAACTCGAACGAGGTCGTCAAGGCCGGCAAGTTTGCTATGGACGTGAACGCCAACTTCGGTAACAACCGCAACGAAATCCTGGAGATGGATCCCTACATCCTTGAGCAGAAGAACAGCACCTACGGCTATAAGAATGGTGAGACGCTGCGCCGCGTGCAGCTGCACAACCCCTTCGGTGCCATCTACGGCTTCAAGTACCACGGCGTCTACCAGTACAACTATAATACCTTCAAGAATGCCGTAGCCAACATGACTGAGGATGAAATCTACGCCTACTGGGACGAGTTCCGCGCTGCCGGAAAGACAGCTCCTGTGGCTGTGAACGCCGAAGGACGTGTCATCCTCGATGCCAACAACGTTCCGCTCCGCATGCGCTACGACTACCGTGTCGACGGTACCGGCCACGACCAGAGCTATCCCGGCTTCAACGGCGGTGATGCCATCTACGAGGACATCAACCACGACGGCCAGATCAACGCCCTCGACATCACCTACCTGGGTTCGTCGCTGCCTAAGCTGACCGGTGGCTTCGGCTTCACCTTCCGCTATGGCGACTGGCGCCTGTCCACACAGTTCACCTATCGTGTGGGCAACAAGATTATCAACATGGCCCGCCTGAACGCAGAGGCAATGGTCAGCAACGACAACCAGAGCCAGGCCGTGAACTACCGCTGGCGCAAGGAGGGTGACATCACCTCTATCCCCCGTGCCATGTTCGGCTCTTCCAGCAACTACAACACGCTCGTCAGCGACCGCTTCGTGGAAGACGGTTCCTACCTGCGTATGAGCTATGCCCAGTTGAACTACGCCATCAAGAAGAAGTACCTCACTTGGATTGGTCTGAACCGTGTGTCGCTCTATGCCTCTATCAACAACCCGTTCGTCATCACGAAGTATTCGGGTGTTGACCCCGATATCGCCTTCGGCGGTGAGGATCCGGCCATCGACAACGCCCAGACCCCGCGTTCGCGTTCCTACACACTGGGTATCACTGTTGACTTCTAGGAGATTGAACATTGAACATTGAAAAATGAAGATTATGAAGACAATGAAAAATAAAATATTCTGGGCCAGCCTGTTTTGCTGTGGCAGCGCCGCAGCTCTTACAGGTCTGAGTTCTTGCTCCGACTTCCTGGAAATCAAGCCCCAGAGCGAGATTATCCTTGAAGACTTCTGGAACGAAAAGGCCGACGTGGACAATGTCCTCATGGGTTGCTACAGCGCCCTGCAGGACGAGGGTGTCCGCAAGCGCATGATGATTTGGGGAGAGGTGCGAAGCGACAATATTATGTCGGGTCAGAACATCAACAACGACAACAACCTCTACAACATCCTCCAGGAAAACATCACGGCCATGAACAGCTATACCACCTGGAGTGGTTTCTACGATGTCATCAACCGCTGCAACACCGTGCTGAAATATGCTCCCGGCGTGGCTGCCGTCGACCCGGGCTATACTCAGGGCGACCTGATGGCTACCATCGCTGAGGCATCGGCACTGCGCGACCTCTGCTATTTCTACCTCATCCGCACCTTCCGTAACGTGCCTTATTCTACGGAGGCTTTCACCGACGACGACCAGAGGATGGACCTCCCCGCCACGAAGTTTGAGGATGTCCTCGACAGCCTCATCCTCGACCTGGAGAGCATCAAGGGCGACGCCGTGAAGCGCTATCCTGAGAACAAGCCCCGCTACCAGACTGGCCGCATCACCCGCGATGCCATCTACGCCATGCTTTGCGAGATGTACCTCTGGAAGAAGGACTACGACAACTGCATCCGCTATGCCGAGCTGGTCATCAACTCCAAGAAGGAGATGTATGAGGAAGAGCGCAGCAAGGGCAGCAAGAGCGGCTCCATCTCCAGCCTCTCCAGCATGAATGTGGTGGATGAGCGCTACAACGGCTACCCCCTGGAGGCCGATGCCTCATCGGGCAACTTCTTCGGCGATGCCTATCAGGCCATATTCGACATGGGCCACAGCCGCGAGACCATCTTCGAGCTGAGCTACGATCCTTCGCCCGAGACGAGCGGCCTGCCCAGCAACTCGGCCGTCTCCTCGTTCTACGGCAACTCCGACTCCCACAAGGGTCTGCTGGCTCCCTCGACGGCCATCATCGACGAGTTCACGGCAGAGTCGGGCCGCGCCGTCTTCGAGGACAAGAACAAGAAGCTGGACGCACGCCTCTATCAGAATTTCGACGCCGAGGGCGGCAACATCACCAAGTTTGCCACAAGCAACGTGTCTATCAGCATTGCTACCTCTAAGGACAAGCCCACGGCATCCTATACCTACTACACGCGTAACAACAACGGCAGCCAGTGGATTATCTACCGCCTGGCCGACATCATGCTGCTCGAGGCCGAGGCCATCTGCCAGCAGATGAAGGAGGGCAACGAGGACGACGCCATCGAGTTCAACGCTCCCAAGCTGGAGAAATGCTTCCGCCTGGTGAACGCCATCAATAAGCGGTCCATCTGCAAGGCTACCGTCGACCTGAAGAGTACCGACACGCTGGAGGCAAAGGACTATAACACAAAGGTTCTCATGGAGGAACTGGTGATGCGCGAGCGCCATCGCGAGCTGATGTTCGAGGGCAAGCGCTGGTACGACCTGGTGCGCTACTGCATGCGTGCCGGCAACACCAACCAGATTATTGCCGCCGTGGTGAAGCGTGACGACGTGAACAGCACCTTTGCCCAGAACTTCTTCAAGAAGATGGACGCCATCTTCTGGCCCTACAACAATGATGAAATGAAGGTGAACAAGAACCTGGAGCCCAACCCCGTCTTCGGCAGTGGCGAGAGCACCAGCTACGAGAAAACTAAATAACATAAGGATATGAAAAAGCAACTGATTAAAATATTCTGTGGCTGTCTGATTGGCTTTGGTGTAGTCGCCGGCTTCACCGCCTGCTCCGACGAGCCCGACAGTGAGCACTTCTACACGTTCACGGGCGAGATGATGAGCGACTATCTGAACAACCGCCCGCAGTACAGCGAGTTCAAGACCATCGTCGAGCGTGCACAGCTGATGGACCTCCTGGCTACCTATGGCCAGTACACCTGCTTCCTGCCCGACAACAACGCCGTGAGCACCTACCTGAAGGAGAAGGGCTTGTCGAGCATCGACCAGCTGAGCGATGCCGACTGTGACACCATCGCCCGCACCCATCTGGTGGCTAACATGTATTCCACGTTCGAGATGAACCAGGACCGCCTCATCACCGCCAACATGCTGGGCCGCTACCTGGCCACCTCGCAGGGCGTCGATGCCGACAGCAATGCCGTGGTCTATCTGGAGGGCACTGCCCACATCATCTTCGAGCAGACCCTGGCCGACGGCACTGTTATCCACCAGAACGACTCGGTGGAAAACGGTATCGTGCAGCCCATCAACATGGTTATTGAGAAGTCGAACAGCTATATCGCCGACATCCTGCGCGACAACCCCCGCATCAGCATCTTCTACGAAGGACTGGTGGCATCGGGCGTGCGCGAGGAGATCCTGCTGGTCGACGACCCCAATTACGACTTCAAGAGCTATCCTAAGTATCGCTACAAGTCCCACACTTGGCAAGAGGTAGGCTGGGCTCCTGCTACAAGGAAATATGGCTTCACCGGCTTTGTCGAGCCAGACTCCCTTTACAAGGCCAAGTTCGAAGAATATGGCATCTCTACGGCTAATGGCAATGTGCGGGCACTCTACGACCTCGCCTGCCTGTTTTACGACCCCGTCTATCCCGAAGATGTCAATGCTCCCGGCCACAGCTTCGAGAACCTCAAGGACAGCGTCAACCCGCTCCACCGCTTCATGCAGTACCACTTCATGACCCGCTACGTGCCAGGCACCAGCGACCTCACCGCCCTGGTCTGCAAGGAGACGAAAGAGGCATTCGGCTTCGACACCAAGCTCATCAACCCCATCGAATGGTACCAGACACTGCTGCCTTGGACCATGCTGAAGGTGGAACAGCTCACCATGAACAAGGACGAGAAGGGCAACGACTGCCGAGGCAAGGACGGCGCCTACGTAGGCCGCCACTTCATCAACCGCCGCTATGCCGCTCCTGAGTACGCCTTCCGTGGCGCACTGGTCGACAACACGGTGGAGAAAGAGCCTATCCACGACGCCCTCAACGGCCACTACTTCTATGTCGACGACCTGGTGGTGTTCAGCTACGACGTGCAAAACATTGTGCAGAACCAGCGCATCCGCATGGACTTCTCCACGGTTTGGCCCGAGGTGATGACCAACGACATGCGCCTCAAGGGTAACTATACCGTTGACGACCCGAACAACGTGCCCGACGACAGCAACGAGCCGAAGAACGGCAAGAACTACTACTTCCCGCAGGGCTATCTCGACGGTGTGACCATCAACAACAACGGCTATCTCGTCATGCGCCGCCCCCACTGCAACTTCTGGTCGTGGCAGGGCGACGAGTGGAACCTCTTCGGCGACTACGACATGACCTTCCGCATCCCGCCCGTGCCCTACTCTGGCGACTGGCAGATGCGTCTGGGCTACTGCGCCATTGAGACCCGTGGCGTCATGCAGAACTATTTCGACGGCGTGCCTCAGGGCATTCCCGTGGACATGACAAAGTACCTCAATACTGAGACTTATTTGGGCGACCGCTATGTGATTGACGAGTCGCTGGGCGACTACAAGAAGAAGAGCGACGAGGAGAAGGCCGAGGAGCAGAAGACCCTGAAGAACCTGGGTGTCTATCGCGACGGCCGCAGCCAGTACCACTTCTCCGCCGGTGGCTCGAAATACTACTTCATGGGTAACGAGCGTACCCACCGCAAGATTGTCTACCAAGGCTACGTCGATGCCCACAAGCCTCACTACGTGCGCTTCCGCGTGGCCAGCGACGGTAAGCAGGGCAACAACAACGAGTTCATGTTCGACTTCTGGGAGATGGTGCCGAAGAGCGTCTATGGCGTCGATGGTGACGGCCAGATGGAGGACGACCTCTAATAGCGGGCTACGCCCTAAATGAAAAATGAAAAATGATAAAGATATCAAGCATCATGATTAGGAAGATATATAATAAAATAATGTGTGCCGGTCTGGTGTGCTGCGGCTTTGCCGCAGCCATCACCGCCTGCACCGAGACGTGGGACGACCACTACGACAGCCTGGGCGACAGCAGCGGCATGCACGAGGGCACCCTTTGGCAGGCCATCAAGAACAACCCCGAACTGAGCAATTTTGCCAGCGTCGTCGAGGCATGCGACTTCGCCAAGTCCCTCAACAGCAGCCAGGTGTTCACCGTCTTCGCACCCACCAACTCCAACTTCTCGCAGGCTGAGGCCCAGGCACTCATCGCCAGCTACCAGCAGCAGGTGCGCGACTCCGTGGTCGAGGAAGACAACACCGTACTCAAGGAGTTCATCCAGAACCATGTGGCTCTCTACAACCACTCCGTGTCCACCACCAGCAACGATTCCATCACCCTGATGAACGGCAAGTATGCCATCCTGAAGAGTGGCGACATCGACGGAGCCAAGATGATCCTGAAGAACCAGCTCTACGGCAACGGCGTGCTCTACACGCTCGAGCGCCCCGTAGACTACCTCTCCAACGTCTTCGAGTATGTGCGTAAGGATGCCGACCTCGACAGCCTCCGCTCATTCCTCTACAACAGCAAGTTCTACTACCGCGAGTTTATGCCCGAGCTGAGTGTGCCGGGCAGCATCATCGACGGCAAGACACAGTATCTCGACTCCGTCTTCACACAGCGCAACGACCTGTTCACCACCATCGGACGCCTGAACTCTGAGGACAGCTCCTACATCATGGTGGCTCCCACCAATGCCGTGTGGCGCCAGCTCGTAGAGGAGTACGAGCCCTACTTCAACTACCCCGAAGGTGTCGACAAGCGCGACTCGCTGGTCTATACCAACAGCCGCCTGGCCATCGTCAACGGAGCCACCTTCAGCCGCACGTTCAACACCGACGCTGCCCTGAACGACTCGGCCATGTCCACCAGCGCCATGATTGCCTACAGCCTCCGCAAGCAGATGTGGGGTGCACCCTTCGAGTACTTCGAGTACCGCATGCCGCAGACCAAGCCTTACGGTGTGCTGGCACAGGACGAGATTATCACCTGTAGCAACGGTGAGCTCCACAAGGCTTCGCAGTGGAACATCGACAAGCGGATGACCTTCAACCAGTACATCATCATCGAGGCCGAAGACCGCAACTCCGTCAGGGAGGTCAGCGAGATGAAGAACTCGAAGGGCGACATGGAACCCACCATCACGCCCGTGTCGCGCTATGTCACCAACGACAACCGCGCCTTCTACGACAAGGTGTGGAGCAACACCTTCGTAGAGTTCCTGCCCAGCATCGCCACCGTCAACCACTCAGCCATCTTCAACCTGAAGAACGTGCTCTCGAATGTGGGCTACGACATCTATGTGGTCACCTGCCCGGCACTGGCCAACGACAGCAATGCCACCGAGACACAGCGCCTGCCCACCGTGCTCCGCTTCACCATCGAGCAGCCCGGCAAGGGTGCTGAGCAGATTAAGGGTGAGGACGGCAAGGTGAAGAACTTCGTCACCACGCCCGACGTCATCGACTATCTGCTGGTGGCCGAAGACTACAAGTTCGACGTCTGCACCTGGGGCATCGAAGACGAGGACCTGCAGGCAACACTGAAGATTGAGACCAAAGTGCAGACCTCCGAGGTGCGCAACGGTGTCTACACCCGCAACATGCGCATCGACTGCATCCTGCTCGTGCCCCACGGCTCGCTGCAGCTGGTCGACGCGCTGCCTGCTGAATCCGACATCAACGCGTCGGCCTGGGGCACTCCCGGCCTGCTGATGTATCCTCACGGCCAGTACGACGACAGCCGTACGGTCAAGCGGTGGTATATGCAACGCTGATGGAAAATGTAGAAATTAAAAGAGTAATCATGTAAAAAAATGATGCACTATGAATCGGAATAATATTGCAATTCTTAAATATTTGAATTTTCTCCTTCTTTCTGCGTTGCTGATGGCTTTCCCGTTGGGCGCCTACGCCCAGTACGACCTCGAGGATGAAGAAGAGGAGGTAGCTCCTGTCAAGGTCGTACATGTGAAGCAGAAGCACTATGAGACACGTACCGTCACAGGCCTCGTGCTCGATGCCACGACCAAGCAGCCTGTGGCTGGTGCCATCGTGCGCTCCGCAGAAATCGACGGCTACAGTGTGCTGACAGAGGACGACGGCACCTATAAGATCAAGGTGCCCCTGTTCACCACAGGCCTCTTCATCACCACCACCGACTACAACCCCGTGCGCATCGGCCTGCTGGCCGATGAGAAGCAGAAGACGGCACTCCTCTACCCCGCTACCTTCAATGCTGAGTATAGTGCACAGACGAACGTGCGCGGCGACCATGCCACCTCCGACTTCGCCTACACCAATGCCATCAACATCAAGGACGAGATAGAGAAGCAGCTCGGCGCCTACGTCCACACCATCAGCCGCAACGGCACGCCCGGCGTGGGCAGCGTCATGTTCATGCAAGGCCTCAACTCGCTCAATGTCAACGCCCAGCCGCTGATTGTCATCGACGACGTCGTCATCGACCAGCAGTACGGGCGCACACTGCTCCACGACGGCTTCTACAACGACGTGCTCACCAACCTCAACCCCGCCGACATCGAGAAGGTCACCGTGCTGCGCAACGGCACAGCCCTCTACGGTGCCAAGGGTGCCAACGGTGTCATCCTCATCCAGACCCGCCGCAACAAGTCGATGGCCACACGAATCACGGCCAACATCTCGGCTGGCGTCACTCTGGAGCCGAAGTACATCTCCGTGATGGATGCCGGACAGTATCGCAGCTATGCCTCTGAGATGCTGAAGTCCACCAACACCACCATCCGCAAGTTCAGCTTCCTCAACGAGGATCCCGACTACTACTATTACGACCAGTACCACCAGAGCACAGACTGGAAGGACTATGTCTACCGCACCGCATTCACCCAGAACTACGGCATCAACGTAGAGGGTGGTGACGACGTGGCCAACTACAACCTCTCCGTGGGCTACGGCAACATGCAGAGCAACATGAAGAACAACGGCATGGGCCGCCTCAACGTGCGATTCAACACCGACATCTCCCTCTCGCAGAAGCTCGACGTCCGCTTCGACGCATCGTTCTCCAACGTCACACGCAACCTGCGCAACGACGGTGCACCCGAGACCTACGACGAGGGCACGCCCAACGCCCCCTCCTTCCTGGCCTACGTAAAGAGCCCCTTCATGAGCGCCTACAGCTACGGTCACGACGAGACGGGCAGGGGCCGCTTTGCCGACAGCCACTACGACATCACTGAGGAGAGCTACCTCAAGGAGGCCCTCAACAACTACAGCGGCTACAACTGGCAGCTGGGCAACCCCGCCGCCATCCTCGAATACTCCGAGGCAGAGAACAAGAACCGCTTTGAGAACTCCATGCTCAACCTCACCGTCACGCCGAAGTACACGTTCAACAGCCACCTCTTCCTGAGCGAGCACTTCAGCTACAACCTGGTGAACACCAACGAGATGTTCTACATCCCCATCAACGGCACGCCCAACTACTACGTCATCAGCCTGGGCGGATACCGTGAGAACGAGGTACGCTCGCTGGCATCCAAGCAGAACTCCGTGCAGAGCGACACCCGCATCGACTGGCACAACCGCTACGCTGCCCACTACATCCACCTCTTCGGCGGTGCACGCATCAACTGGGAAGGCTTCACCACCAATTCCCAGGTGGGCTACAACACCGGTTCCGACAAGACGCCGTTCATGAGCGGCAGCTTGCAGAACAAGGACGTGAAGGGCATCAACGAGAACTGGAACAGCATCTCCTGGTATGCACAGGCCGACTACAACTACAAAGGCCGCTACTTCCTGCAGGCCAACCTCACCGTCGACGGCTCCAGCCGCTTCGGTGAAGATGCCGGCAGCATCAAGGTGCTCAAGGCACCCTGGGCCATCTTCCCGAGCGTGCAGGCAGCATGGGTGGTCACCAACGAGCCGTGGATGGCCGACGTAAAGGGCATTGACTATGTGCGCCTCTCGGCCGGCTTCGACATCAGCGGCAACGACGACATCGACTACTATGCCGCACGAAGCTACTTCCGCGCCTCACAGTTCCTGCAGACCATCTCAGGCCTCGCCTTTGAGGGCATCGGCAACAACAAAATCCAGTGGGAGACCACTCGCCGCCTCAACGTCGGCCTGGAGACCAGCCTGCTCAACAACCGCCTCAGCTTCGGAGTGAACTACTTCCGCTCCAACACCGACAACCTGCTCACACGCCAGTCGCTGGGATTCCTCAGCGGACTCGACATGAACTGGAACAACGGCGGAAAGCTGAAGAACGAGGGATTCGACGTCAGCTTCACAGCCAAGCTCGTCGCACTCAAGGACTGGCAGTGGCAGCTGGGAGCCAGCGCAGGCCACTATAAGAACGAGATTACCGAGCTGCCCGACGGCAAGCAGTATGTCGACAACCAGGTCTACGGTGCCACCATCCGCACGCAGGTGGGCAACGTCGCCAACGCCTTCTACGGCTACAAGACGCTCGGCGTCTTCGCCACTTCAGAGGAGGCACAGGCTGCCAGCCTCTACTTCATGGCTGACAACGGCGTCGACCGCAACTACTTCCAGGCTGGCGACATTCACTTTGCCGACCTCAACCACGACGGCATGATTACCGACGCCGACCAGATGATTATCGGCGATCCCAACCCCGACATCTACGGCAACATCTTCACCACCGTGCAGTGGAAGCGCCTCAAGCTCGACGTGCGCTTCAACTACTCGCTGGGCAACGATGTATTCAACTACATGCGCTCACAGCTTGAAAGCGGAAGCCGCTTCATGAACCAGACCACCGCTCTGCAGCGCCGCTGGCAGGTGGAGGGACAGCACACCGACGTGCCCCGCATCACCTTCCAGGATCCCATGGGCAACGCACGCTTCAGCGACCGCTGGATTGAGGACGGCAGCTACATCCGCCTGAAGTCGGCCACACTCAGCTACGACCTTCCCCTGAAGTCGGAGTACATCCAGGGACTGCAGTTCTGGGTGCAGGGCAACAACCTGCTCACCTTCACCAAGTACCTCGGCAGCGATCCTGAGTTCACCATGACCAGCAGCGTCATCGGACAGGGCATCGACCTGGGCCGCCTGGGCCAGAGCCGCAGCATCGTAGCTGGCGTGAAGATCAACCTCTAACGCTCCGCTAATGAATCATTAATAATTAATAAGGAATAATTATGATTAACAAAGCATATAAATTCTTCTGCGGCTGTCTGGTATGTTGCGGTATCACCGCTACCCTCACCTCCTGCGACGACTTCTTCGAACAGGAGTCCGACGACGTGCTCTATGCCGACAGGGATCACCTGCACAATGCCGTCGACACCATCTATTCCGTGACCGGCATCCTCAACAAGCTGCAGGCACTGGCCGACCGCACCATCCTCCTCGGCGAGGTGCGCGGCGACCTCGTAGACCTCACAGCCACTGCCAGCAACGACCTGCGCGAGCTGGCCACCTTCAACGTCAGCGACGACAACATGTACAACGTCCCCAGCGACTACTATGCTGTCATCAACAACTGCAACTACTTCATCAGCAAGGTGGACACCGCCCTGCGCACCAACAGCAACGAACTCATCTTCATGAAGGAGTATGCGGCAGTGAAGGCCATACGCGCATGGACCTACCTGCAGCTCGTGCTCAACTACGGCCGCGTGCCATTCTACACCGACCCCGTGCTCAGCAAGGAAGAGGCAGAGAACGCCGAAACGGCCAACGTGGCCGACCTGCAGACCATCTGCTCCTACTTCATCAACGACCTCGCAACGCTGCCTCAGCGCTACAACACCGAGACACCGGGCTACCGCTCCATACGCAGCGTGGAGTCGAAGATGATGTTCTTCCCCCTCAGCATCATACGCGGCGACCTCTACCTCTGGAGAGCCACCGTCACCGGCAGCAAGGAAGACTACCGCCAGGCAGCCCTCAACTACTACCAGTACATCAACGAGCGCAACGGCACCAACTCGGCCTACCCCACCACGAAGGCATACATCATGTGGATGGCAGGCACTTCCACCTGGACTTCGCGCGAGATTCGCAACTTAGACTACGACAGCGAGAACTTCACCTCCGAGGGCGAGCTTATCACACTTATCCCGGGCGACTCCATCCGTGCCGAGGGTAACTACAGCGAGCTGCGCAACCTCTTCAACTCCAACGAGGACAACGAGTACAAGGTCAGCATCACGCCCTCACAGCGCATTCAGGACATCTCAGAGGCACAGGCATACTGCCAGCTGGCCTACGACGGCAACAGCGTGGACTATGCACCCGCAGGCCTGCCAGAACATGGGTCGGGCGACCTCCGTCTCTCCTGGGTGTGGAACGAAGGCTTTACGCGCGACAGGATCACCGGCGAGCGCATTGAGACACAGCGCATCGACAAATACGGCACGCGCAACGTCCACATCTACCGCCGCATGATGGTCTACCTGCGCATGGCAGAGGCATTCAACGGAGCAGGCTATCCCCGCATGGCCTACCAGATTCTCTCCGAGGGACTCAGCGACAGGGTTATCACCCAGAAGATTATCCCCTACTACATGACCGACGACCGCAGCGACTCGCTCTTCCTGGCACAGTTCCAGTTCCCCGACGTGCGCTACGCCGTCATGGACGAGGGCGACATCATCGGAGCAGGTTCGGCTACTCACAACATGATGGGCATCCACACCCGTGGCTCCGGCTGGACACCGCTGAACGCCTTCTACCAGCTGCCTAACGACACCATCGAGCCAGACCTCGGCAAGCGCAGCCAGCTCACGGCCGAGCAGCAGGTATTCGTTGACAGTCTCCTGCTCAACGAGAGCGCACTGGAGTTTGCCTTCGAGGGCACACGCTACTACGACATCATGCGCTTCGCCCTGCGCCAGGGCAATCCCGGCGCCTTCATGGCCAAGCACATCTACGCCCGTCGTGGCGAGAGCCGCAGTGGTGAGATGCAGGCAGAAATCAAGTCGAGCCTCAACGACCAGCGCAACTGGTATCTCCACTGGAAGAACAAAATCGGCTACTAAGCAGCTGACAACTTTACACAGCCCTGAGGGGGCGGCAGATTTCTCTGCCGCCCCCTCAAAGTATTAGATAATGATATAGCACTCGCTTTAGGAATTCTTCTCAGGCGGTAGCCGCTCCCCTCCCCTCAAGGGGAGGGGAGCGCCATGCGGAGGAGTAAATCATGGTCAGTTAATACTGGGTCAACTGCAATATTGTCGCCAAAAGTTATATTACTAGCAAAAAAAGAAAAAATGGCGCTACAGGAGCTACTTTGGGGGTTAACGCATTGGAAACCACACGTTTATTTGTAGCTACAAGAGCAAAAAACGAGCTACTTTAGTAGCTACAGTACGTGCCGACCCATTGTTTCCAAACGGCGTTCGTTTTTTTCCAAACGGCGTTCGTATTTTTCAAAAAAGCGTTCGCATTTTTTCAAACGGCGTTAGTATTTTCACAAACGGCGTTAGTATTTGAAAAAACAGCGGCACTATTTTGTTGAATTCTCTAGAGAATTCAAGCAAAAGTATCCTGTAGCTTCTCCTGTAGCTACAGAGTAGCGCGAAAAAGAGCCTTGTAGCTACAGTCAATAGCCTGAAAACCAAGCCAGTAAATCGCAAAGTAGCTCGAGTAGCTCCTTTTTTCGCTCCCTATAATACGCGCGCGCGAAAGACGACCAAAACATCTATGATGCCTCCCTGTGGATGCACATCGTCGGGATGCCAACGTTGGGCCTTGAAGTCTTTTTGGCCCGTACAGTTGAACTTTAGTATGCCGCGAAGCTGTCTCCTCTCAATAGCCGGGTGGTGCGAAGCACCCCCGGAGAAGGTGGAGGAAGTACATCGACCCTGAAAGATGGGTAGGCAAGTGTAGCCCGCTTTCGCATGCTATCTTTAGGAAATCTTTTCAGACAGTGTTTTCCGTGATAAGCATTTCCATAGTGGTTTTCTGCACGTTCATCCCCATGTTCCTGTAGAAAGACAACGCCGGAGCGTTGCCTTCCCACACATTGAGGGTGATGTTGTTGCAGCCTATGGACTTGGCGTAGTCGCGGACATAGTCGAACAATGCCTTCCCGACATGTTTTCCACGGGCCTTTTCGTCGACACAGATATCATCAATGTATAGCGTCTTGATGTCTTGCAGCAACCGATGGTCCCTGGCTTCTGTAACCATGCAGAAAGCATGGCCTAGAATCGTTCCCGGGGCATATCCGCCGGTTCCTGTATTAGGTCTGGACGTTCCCGCTGACGCGCCCGTTTCGGCCAGGCTTTCAGTCTGCCCCTCGCCGTCTTCATAGACGAACACAGGCTTACTCTCATCGCCAAGGAGGGCTTCCAGCTCTTCCTCGTCGTATTTAGTGGTGTAGGGCTTGAACAAGTCGGGGCGCAACTCGTGGTGCACCATGTTCACCTGGTGCAGCAGCTCGATGATGCTTGGTATGTCGCTCCTACTGGCTTTTCTTACCATTGGCAGTCAGTTTAGTTTGTTTGGTTGTCAGTTGGCCATGTCGCTGATGAACTTGATGCGCACCAGACGTATCTCGTCCTCGGGGAAGTCGGCGCTGAACTCGCGGTAGGCGGCTTCGAGGTCGTCTGTTTCCTGACTGGCGAAGAAGTCGCACATGTCGGCCACGTCGTCAGGATCCATAATCTCGTCGAGGAAATAGTCGATATTGATTTTGTTGCCGCTGTAGAGCACAATGCCCTCCAGCTCGTCGAGCAGCTCCTCGAAGTCGATGCCGAGGGCGTTGGCAATGTCGTCGAGGGCGATGCGGCGGTCGATGTTCTGCAGAATCTTCAGCTTGCGCATGCTGTCCTTGGCCTTGGTGCGCACCCGCAGGTCGGTCTGCCGCTCTATCTCGTTCTCCTCGCAGTATTTCTTGATGAGGTTGACAAACTCCTGTGCATAGGGCTGACGTGTCTTCCCGTCGCCCACGCCCTGGATGTTCTTCAGCTCCTCCAGGGTGACGGGATAGTAGGTAGCCATCTGCTCTAGCGACACGTCCTGGAAGATGACGTAGGGCGGGCGCTCCATCTTGCGCGACCACTTGCGGCGCAGGTCGTGGAGCATGGCTGCCAGTGTGGGGTCGAGGGCGCTGGTGTTCCCCTCGCCGGCCATGGCATCGTCGTCATCGTTGAACTCATGGTCTTCTACGACCTTGAACGACTTCGGCGACTTGATGAATTTCTTTCCGGCGGCCGTCACCTTCAGCAGGCCGTAGTTCTCCACCTCTTTCTTGAGGTAGCCCATGATGAGCGCCTGACGGATGACGGGATTCCAAATCTTGGAGTTCTCGTCTTCGCCTGAGCCGAACTCCTCCAGCTCGTCGTGCTTGTGGGCCACAATCTCGTCGGTCTCGCGCCCGGTGATAAAGTCTATGACATAGTCGGTGCGGAAATTCTCCTTGATGGCGAGGATGGCCTTGAGGACAATGACCAGCTGGTCGCGAGCCTCGATCTTCTCTCCGGGATGCAGGCAGTTGTCGCAATTATGGCAGTTGTCCTCCTTGTATTCCTCACCGAAATAATGGAGGAGCATCTTGCGGCGGCATACCGACGTCTCGGCGTAGGCAGCCGTCTCCTGGAGCAGCTGGCGGCCGATGTCCTGCTCGGCCACGGGCTTGCCCTCCATGAATTTCTCCAGCTTCTGCAGGTCCTTGTAGCTGTAGAAGGCAATGCAGAGGCCCTCGCCGCCGTCGCGCCCGGCGCGCCCGGTCTCCTGATAGTAGCCTTCGAGGCTCTTGGGGATGTCGTAGTGGATGACGAAACGCACGTCGGGCTTGTCGATGCCCATGCCAAAGGCGATGGTGGCCACGATGACGTCGATGCGCTCCATGAGAAAGTCGTCCTGGGTCTGCGTGCGGGTGCTGGTGTCGAGGCCGGCATGGTAGCACTGCGCCTTGATGTCGTTGGCGCGAAGCACCTCGGCCAGGTCTTCCACCTTTTTCCGGGAGAGGCAGTAGATGATGCCGCTCTTGCCCGGATGCTGCTTGATGAAGCGCACGATGTCCTTGTCGATGTCCTTCGTCTTCTGCCGCACCTCATAGTAGAGGTTGGCGCGGTTGAAGGAGCTTTTAAACTCCTTGGCGTCGAGGATGCCCAGGTTTTTCTTGATGTCAGTACGCACCTTGTCGGTGGCCGTCGCCGTCAGGGCGATGATGGGGGCTTTTCCGATGTCGTTGATGATGGGGCGTATGCGCCGGTACTCCGGCCGGAAGTCGTGGCCCCACTCCGAGATGCAGTGCGCCTCGTCGATGGCATAGAACGACACCTTCACCGTTCTGAGGAACTCTACGTTGTCCTCTTTTGTCAACGATTCAGGTGCCACATAGAGCAGTTTGGTGCGTCCCTGACGGATGTCGTCCTTCACCTGGTCGATAGCCGTCTTCGTGAGCGACGAGTTGAGGAAGTGGGCCGTCCCCTCCTGCTCGCTCAGGTTGGCGATGAAGTCTACCTGGTTCTTCATCAGCGCGATGAGCGGCGAGATGACGATGGCCACACCGTCCATGAGCAGCGACGGCAACTGGTAGCAGAGCGACTTGCCGCCTCCGGTGGGCATGAGCACAAAGGTGTCGTTGCCCTCCAGCACGTTCTGGATGATGGCCTCCTGTGCGCCCTTAAAAGTGTCGAAGCCGAAGTATTTCTTCAGCGCCACGTTAAGGTCTTTAGATGTTGTTCCTTCTTTCATATTTCTTTGTTATAGGCTTGCTAAGTGAGTGGCGACAGCGACTTGCCGAGCTGCTCGTCCACATAGTCTTTGGTGACCTCAAATTTGTCTACTTTCTTGGATGGAATCTCAAACATGGCATCCATCATCACACTCTCCACGATGGAACGCAGGCCACGTGCGCCCAGCTTGAACTCCACTGCCTTGTCGACGATGGCCTCCAGGGCATCCTCCGTGAACGACAGTTCTATGCCGTCCATCTTGAAGAGCTTGGTGTACTGCTTGATGATGGAGTTCTTCGGCTCCATGAGGATGCGGCGCAGGGCGGCACGGTCGAGGGGATTCAGGTAAGTGAGGATGGGCAGGCGGCCGATGATTTCGGGGATAAGTCCGAAGGACTTCAGGTCTTGAGGCTGCACATACTTCATCAGGTCGTCCTTGTCGATTTTGCGGACATTCTGCACGGAGTTGTAGCCCACGGTGTGGGTGTTCAGCCGCTGGGCAATCTTGCGCTCGATGCCGTCGAAGGCACCACCGCAGATGAAAAGGATGTTGCGTGTGTCCACAGCGATGTACTCCTGGTCGGGATGCTTGCGCCCGCCCTTCGGTGGCACGTTCACCGTCGTTCCCTCCAGCAGTTTCAACAGCCCCTGCTGCACGCCCTCGCCGCTGACGTCACGGGTGATGCTGGGGTTGTCCTGCTTGCGGGCAATCTTGTCTATCTCGTCAATAAAGACGATGCCGCGCTCGGTGGCATCCACCTTGTAGTCGGCCACCTGCAAGAGGCGTGTGAGTATGCTCTCCACATCCTCGCCCACGTAGCCGGCCTCGGTGAAGACGGTAGCATCGACGATGGAGAAGGGCACATCGAGCAGCTTGGCGATGGTGCGGGCCATGAGCGTCTTGCCCGTGCCCGTAGGACCCACCATGATGATGTTCGACTTTTCTATCTCCACGCCGTCCTTATCGTCCTTGGGCTGCTGCAGCCGCTTGTAGTGGTTGTAGACGGCCACGCTGAGGTAGCGCTTGGCCTCTTCCTGACCGATGATATACTGGTCGAGATAGTCCTTAATCTCCTTCGGCTTGGGCACGCGCTGCATGCTGAAGGGCTTGTCGCCCTTCTTGCCCTTGGACTCCTCAATGCCCGACTCTTTTACTATCTGGTATGCCTGCCGGGCACAGTCCTCGCAGATGTAGCCGTCCAACCCAGAGATGAGCAGCTTCACCTCGCGCTCGTTGCGCCCGCAGAAATTACAAATCTTCTTCATTAAAGTCTGTCTTAACTTCCCTCCCTTGGTGAGGGGCTGGGGTGGACTTATTTCTTCATGAGTACGCGGTCTATCATTCCGTACTCCTTGGCCTCCTCGGCCGTCATCCAATAGTTGCGGTCGCTGTCGGCCCAGACCTTGTCGTAGTCGGTGTGGGAGTGGTCGGCAATGATGGTGTAAAGTTCCTTCTTCAGTTTCTGGATCTCGCGCACCTCAATCTCCATGTCGCTGGCCTGTCCCTGCACACCTCCCAGCGGCTGGTGTATCATCACCCGACTGTGGGGCAGCGCCGAACGCTTACCCTCCTGTCCGGCCACGAGCAGCACGGCGGCCATCGAGGCGGCCATGCCCGTGCAGATGGTGGCCACGTCAGAGGAGATGAACTGCATGGTGTCGTAGATGCCCAGTCCGGCATGTACGCTGCCGCCAGGGGAGTTGATATAGATGGAGATGTCCTTGCCCGGGTCAGCGGAGTCCAGGTAGAGCAGCTGTGCCTGCAGCGTGTTGGCGGTGTAATCGTCAATCTGCGTGCCGAGGAAGATGATGCGGTCCATCATCAGGCGGCTAAACACGTCCATCTGCGTCACGTTCAACTGGCGCTCCTCCAGGATGTAGGGATTCAAATACTGGGCCTGAGCCTTCATCACGTCATCCAGCACCAGACCGTTCATTCCGAGGTGCTGTGTAGCATATTTTCTGAATTCGTTCATAGTTTTTCTTTGCTATTTTTCAATTGAAGATACAAAGTTAATAAAAAAGTTCGGAATAAAGAACTTTTTTAGTATTTTTTTCAATAAAATCATACGGAAATTTATCGCACACGCACACAAGTGCATCATGTATATGCAGGAATGAAAAGCAGTGCTACTCGCACAACTTTATAGAAAATCGAGCATGTTTCCTCTTTCTTGAAAGATTTACGTGCGGTTTCTATCCTCTCAAGCCAGCAAATCCATCACCTCCTCAACACTCAACTCCAGACTTTCAGCAATGGCTTCGATGGAGAGGTTCGCTCTTTGAAGCATTTGTATGGATTTACGAAGAGAGAGGTTCTTCTGCTCAAGCTGAGCGTCCTTCTGCTCAAGCTGGGCGTCCTTCTGCTCAAGCTGCACATCCTTCTGCTCAAGCTGGGCATCCTTCTGCTCGATCTCTACAATTTTCTCAGCTATCACCCGATCCTTGAGCATGATGGTGGTGTCGCGCTTCTCAATGATGCTGAAGTACTCGTCCTCCACCATCATCTCACGCCGCATCTCGGAATTGGCAGCTGCGGCCTGCAAACGGTGGACGATATATTCCATTTCCTGGTCGCCATGATAGGCACCATCCTCCAGACAGAGCACCTGTCCGCTCTGGCTGTCCTTGCGTGTCTGGTCGAAGATGCTCAGCACATGGTACAGCCGACCGTTCACCCTGCCTGCCAATAAGGGTATCTGCACGATGATGCTATCGTGTGTGAGACTATCGACAAAGGGGTCTGGAAGGCCCTGCGTCACCATATTGCCCTGATAGTCATAGCCCTGATGACGGACATAGAGCACCGGTTCCTCTATCTGACCCACACGGTGACCTAGCAGATAGACGGCCACCGTGGGCAGCGCATAGCCTTCTTCGCAGTTGGACAAGATATTCTGCGGACTGGCGTATTGAGTGCCTAGGTACTGACGGAAGCGCAGCGTCTCCGTCTCCAGCCACGTCTTCTGCAGCTCAATGAGGATGAGCTGGGTGCTGCCATCATCGTTACGAACCGTCGCTCCGAAGTCGATGCGGAACACCGACAGAGAGTCGCGCTGCTGGTTGCTGTACTCATGGGGGCGCACCTTCACATCCAGCACCTCACGCTGCAAGAGGGCCGACAGTATAGTGCGGGCCACGCGCAAGTCCTCCATGAGGTACTTGAACACTACGTCGTAAATGGGATTGGCTACGGTTACCATATCATGTCTGCTTTTGAATTCAGCCACAAAAGTAAACAAAAATCCCGAAACCAGCAAATTTCAGGGGGAAAAATTAGTGGTTGCTGTTGAAAGAAAAACGTGAACAAAACTCTTGTTGCACTAAAGGGAAACGAAATCCCAATAATCATTAAATTCAAAAGCACAGTTGCTGTGCTTTTGATTTTTTTTCGTATATTTGTGCCCACTAACGAACTACTACCATTAAGAATAATGAAAAGAACTTTGTTTTGCTTACTGATTGTCCTGTCTTCCTGCTGTGGAATGGCGGCAGCGCCAGGAGTGTATAACGTGCGTGACTATGGGGCCAGGGGCGACGGAAGGACGCTCGACAACGGGGCTATCAACAAGGCGATAGAGGCTGCGACGGCTGATGGCGGCGGACAGGTGGTGCTGTCGGCAGGCACTTATCTCTGCGGCAGCATCCGGCTGAAGAGCAACGTAGACTTGCACTTGATGACCGGGGCGAAGATACTTGCAGCCCCTGCCTCGATGAAGGCCTATGACGAGAGCGAGTCGTTTGGCGGCTTCCCTGAATACCAGGACGGCGGACATACTTACTTCCATAACTCGCTTATATGGGCCGAGGGTCAGCAGAACATCAGCATCACAGGTCACGGGATGATTGACGGCGAGGGGCTGACGAAGCACGACACCGAGAATGCCGGCAACGTGCAGGGCGGCTCCATCGGCACAGGCGACAAGGCCATCGCCTTGAAACTCTGCCGCAATGTCACCATCCGCGACATCACCATCTACCGTGGCGGCCACTTCGCCATCATTGCGACGGGCTGCGACATTGGCACCATCGACAACGTGACCATCGACACCAATCGCGACGGCATCGACATCGACTGCTGCAAGTACTTCACTGTGAGCAACACGAAGGTGAACACGCCTAACGACGATGCCATCGTGCTGAAAAGCTCGTATGCGCTGAAGCGGCCCGTGCTGTGCGAGCACATCCTCATCACCAACTGCATCGTAACGGGCTATAAGCTGGGCACCTTCCTGAGTGGCGAGTATATCCCTGAGAAGGTGAACTGGGTGTGCGGGCGCATCAAGCTCGGCACAGAGTCAAACGGCGGCTATCGCAACATCACCATCTCCAACTGCACCTGCATGTGGAGCAGCGGCCTCGCCTTCGAGGAGGTGGACCAGGGACGAATGGAGAACATCACCGTCACGAACATCTCGCTCAGCCACGTACACCATTACCCCATTTACATCACGACTGGCTGTCGCAACCGAGGGCCCAAGGAAGTGACACGCATGTCGTCGGCTCGTGACATATATATAAATAATGTAGTGGCTGACGACTGCGACTCTCTGGCAGGTATTATCATCACCGGCATGGAGGGCGAGCCCATCCGCAACGTCTCGCTGTCGAATATCCGCATACAGTATCGCGGCGGCGGCAAGAAGCAATCTTCACCCTATCGCGAGCAGGGCACGAACTATCCCGAACCCCGCTGGGCTGGCCCTACCCCTGCCTACGGCCTCTTCGCCCGTCACGTCGACGGTCTGCATCTGCAGAACGTGAAGTTCGAACTGATGCGGCCAGACGAGCGTCCCGACATCATCCTTGAAGACGTAACCGAAAACTAAGAATCATCGGATATGAAACATTTTCTCTGCCTCATGGCAATGATGGTTGCCCACACCCTATCGGCTCAAAATTCTACTTTCCCCATCCTCGGCGGCGAGCTGAGCAATTCTGCCGCCACGTCGGTGGGGGACATCGAAGAGGTGATGCCACGCATGCGGGCATTGGGGCTGAATACAGTACTCGTGCCTGCCTATTGGGAGTTGATGGAGCCGACAGAGGGACAGTATGATTTCACGCTCATCGACCGCACCATCGACGTAGCGCGACGGGAGCACCTGCATGTTGTGCCACTTTGGTTCGGCGCGTGGAAGAACTCTATGTCGTGCTATGCGCCAGGGTGGTTCAAGCAAGACACGAAGCGGTTCCCCCGGGCGATGACCGCCAAGGGGAAGCAGATGGAGATTGCCTCGTGCTTCAGCGACAATGTGCTGCAGGCCGACCTGAAAGCATTTTCCGCACTGATGCGGCACATCCGCGAGAAAGACCCGCAGCGCGAGGTAGTCGTCATGATGCAGATAGAAAACGAGATAGGCATGCTGGAGTCGGCACGCGACCACTCGCCGTTGGCTGAAAAGGCATACAGACAAGAGCGCTGGGCCGAGCGCTATGGCACCGACGAGTATGCCGACGAGCAGTTTATGGCACTGAGCTACGCCCGCTATGTGGAGCATCTTGCCAAGGCTGCCCGAGAGATTCACGACATGCCCCTATACGTCAATGCTGCCATGAACAGCCGAGGACGCCGCCCTGGCGAATATCCATCGGCCGGGCCATTGGCACATCTCATCGACTTCTGGCAAGAGGGAGCGCCGAGTATCGACCTGCTCGCTCCCGACATCTACGACACTGGCTTCAAGTCGTGGTGTGCGCAATATGCGATGCCTTTGCGGCCACAAGACTACAATGCTCCATTCCCGACCCTCCATTCTCAACATGTCAAGAACCGCCTCTTCATCCCCGAGAGCCGCTGCTGCGAGAACAGCGGCGTCCGTGCCCTCTACGCCTTCGGCGAGCACCAGGCCATTGGTTTCTCACCTTTCGCCATTGACCAGGCCAGTGAGAAGGATACAAAATCCGTCACACAGGCCTACGGGCTTATCAGACAGCTGGCGGCAGCCAATTGTTCGCCTTTCACTCTTCATCCTGCACTTAAGACTTGGGGCCTGCTCTTCGACCAGGAAGACTGCGAGCGCATCATCGACGACGACGGCGTGGTGATGACCTGCCGCCACTACTTCACCCTCCCTTGGGATTCCCGCGCCACCGACGGCACCACATGGCCGGAGGGCGGAGCCATGCTCATCCGTCTCAACCGATATGACTACCTCTTGGCAGGCAGCGGCGTGGTTATCGACTTCAAGACTCCGACGGAGAAGCAGCAAGAACAGCAAAAGACATTGGGCGAGGACGGTTTTGCCGAGGCGGGAGCAAATTCTTCACCCGTTGCTCGCCAGTCATCACGCTTTACCGGCAAGCGCCTAGGCCTTCTTTCCGTCGACGAAGTTTCAATCGCTGACGACGGCACGATGCAGTACCTTCGTCGTCACAATGGCGACCAGACACACCAAGGCCGCCATGTCCGCATCGGCGTTGGCGAATGGAAAATGCTGCATATCAAACTATACGAATACTAAGGAAGGAATAAGAATCTATCGCGCAGGACAATACAGACAGAAGCCATCTCTATTCTTTCATTCTGCGCTTATTCGGGATTATAGCCGAAGTTGTCGAGCTCCTTCTTCGAGGAGCGCCAGTCCTTGTCCACCTTGACGAAACACTCCAAGAAGATGTGCTTGTCGAAGAAACGCTCCAGCGCCTTGCGGGCCTCGGTGCTGACCTTCTTCAGCGCCACACCCTGATGGCCGATGATGATGCCCTTCTGCGATTCGCGCTCCACATAGATGACGGCGTTGATGTGAATCTTCTGCTGGTCCTCCTTGAAGCGCTCCACGACGACCTCCACGGAGTAGGGAATTTCCTTGTCGTAGTAGAGCAGAATCTTCTCACGGATAATCTCCGAGACGAAGAAGCGGGCGGGCTTGTCGGTGAGCTGGTCCTTGTCGAAGAAGGCAGGACTCTCAGGCAGCAGCTCTTTGATGCGCTTCAGCAGCATGTCTGTGCCGAACTTGTTCTTCGCCGAGATGGGCAGAATCTCAGCGTTGGGCAGCAGGGTGTGCCATTTGGCAACAATAGAGGACAGCCAAGCATCGGCCCTCCCTTTACCCCCCTGAGGAAGCACTTTAGATTTACCGGCTATCGGCGTCCCCTCAGAGGCAGCAGAGGGGGCCATGTCAATCTTGTTTATGAGCAGAATGACAGGTATTGTCATCTTCTGCACCTTCTCCAGGAAGTCCATGTTCTTCTCCGGGTCTTCCACCACGTCGGTGACGTAGAGCAGCACGTCGGCGTCCTGCAGGGCGCTCTCCGAGAAGGCGAGCATCGACTCCTGCAGCTTATAGTTGGGCTTCTGCACGCCGGGCGTGTCGCTGAACACGATTTGCATGTCGTCGGTGTTGACGATGCCCATGATGCGGTGGCGCGTGGTCTGCGCCTTGAAGGTGGCAATGGAAATACGCTCACCCACCAGCTGGTTCATAAGCGTGCTTTTGCCTACGTTAGGATTGCCAACGATATTGACAAATCCTGCCTTGTGCGTCGTTTTCTTCTCTTCCATAAAATAAGAATGTGCTTCAGCCTGCAAAATTACATTTTTTCTGTCAAACGGCCAAGAATTACGCCACAAAAAATGCCACCTATAGGTGTATAGCCTCTACGACCATTTTTTCTGCCCCATGGCTGAAAAAACGGGCGAACTGCCAACAGTTCGCCCGTTTAGTAATTTCCATGATGGCTGCTACTTGCCGTCGTAGGCCCAGCGCAAGAAGTTCGCCCCATGCACGAAGCCTGCTCCGAAAGCGGTCATAATCATATTGTCGCCCTTGCGCAGCTTCGGTTCGTACTCCCAGAGCGCCAGAGGAATGGTGGCTGCCGAAGTGTTGCCGAAATGCTCGATGTTCACCATCACCTTCTCCATAGGCAGTTCCAGACGCCTGGCCACAGCCTCGATGATGCGCATGTTGGCCTGGTGGGGGATAATCCATTGGAGGTTCTCGTTCGTCAGCCCGTTGCGCTCGGCTATGAGTGCGCTGTCGGCCGACATGTTGGTCACGGCATAGCGGAACACGGTGCGGCCCTCCTGATAGGTGTAGTGCATGCGGTGTTCCACAGTAAAGTGGCTGGCGGGGCTGACGCTGCCACCGGCTTTCATGTGGAGGAAGGGCAGGCCGATGCCGTCGGTACGCAGATAACTGTCCTGCAGGCCCAGGTCCAATTCCTCGGTGGCTTCCAGCAGCACGGCTCCGGCACCGTCGCCGAAGAGCGGACATGTGGAGCGGTCCTTATAGTCGGTGGCCGACGACATCTTGTCGGCACCGATGAGAATAATCTTCTTGTATCGCCCGCTCTGAATCATCGACGTGGCCACGTCGAGCGAGTAGATGAATCCGCAGCAGGCGGCGGAGAAATCAAACGCCATCGCGTTTTTCAGTCCCAGCTTGCCGATAACGATACTGGCTGTGGAGGGGAAGTGATAGTCGGACGTCGAGGTACACACTATGAGCGCGTCTATCTCTTCAAGGTTCACGCCCGTCTTGCGTACGAGCTCCTTGGCAGCCTTGCGCGCCATATAGGAAGTGCCGAGACCCTCTTCGGTGAGGATTCGGCGCTCCTTGATTCCGACACGCGTCATTATCCACTCATCGTTAGTGTCAACCATGCGCGACAGCTCCTCATTCGTGAGGACATAGTCGGGCACGTAGCCTCCGATGCCAGTGATAATCGCGTTAACCTTTCCCATTATTCAGCCACTTCTTCGTCCTTCTTGATAGCTACCTTACCGCGATAATAGCCGCAAGAGGGGCAAACGGTGTGGTAGATGTAGTAGGCGCCGCAGTTGGGACATACGGCCAGCGTGGGTGCTACTGCCTTGTCATGGGTACGACGTTTAGCGGTACGAGTCTTCGACTGTCTTCTTTTAGGATGTGCCATTTTGATTTACAATTTAACTATTTACTATTTACGATTTAATTCTCCATTTTTAAATTCTTCAGTGCGCCCCATCTAGGGTCAACAGCATCTGTAGCGTCCGCACCACTGCTTCGGGCAGCCGAGAGCTGTTCCAGCTTCTCGCTCATGGACACGTTACAATCGCCAGGTTGATGAACGTGCCGGATGGGTACCGCCAAGGCTATCGACTCGTAGATGAGCCATGCCGTGTCGAGCACCGGATGCTGCTCGTCAACGGTTATCACCTCGTCGTCGTCAGTGTATTCCTCACCAAGCTTCACCGTCAGGTGGAGGTCAGACTCAATGGGCTGATCCATCGGATCCAGACAGCGGTCGCAGGCTACCTCTACTGTGCCTTCGCCGCGCAGCACCAACTCAAAAAAGCCGACGGACTTGCGTATAGTCCCCGACACATGCACCGAGCCATGCTGCAACTGCGCACCTTCCAGCTGCTGAAAGAAAGAATCGTCCAGCTGCCACTCCAGGGGCGTCACGTCCGCTGTCAGCGCCTTCAAATCGATCTTCAACAGCTCTAAGTCGCACATATACACTTGCTAACGGGCTGCAAAGTTACAAACTTTTTTCCGAATACGGCAAAGTTTTCGACATTTTTTTTCATTTCTGCACACTATTGCATGCGGTGTGCAACCATCAATAGGCTATATAGCGGAAGATTTAGTCATGAACGACGGGACTAGCATCAAAAGCACAACCTATTATTTACATCTGCGGACAGGCACAAGGTCCGTCCCTACATTCGGCGTAGGGATGGCAACGAACGGAAATGTAAGCGTTTGAGGTTACGTCAAAAGACATCATATTTGGCAATGATATAGCAGTTGGCCCAGGAATCCTTCTCCGGCGGTAGCCGCTCCCCTCCCTTCAAGGGGAGGGGCAGGGGTGGGGTCTCTAATATCCTCAACGAATCTCTTATCGTTTGTTCTTCTCGGCGAAAAAAGTTA
>JAILFU010000067.1 GCA_024697405.1 Prevotella sp. | reverse complement strand
GGGCTCAAGGATGATCTTCAGCCACGGGTAGCGCTGGTGCAACCCCTGCATGAGGCTGACCAACAGCTCCACATCGTAGTCGCGCCGTGTCATGAGGTGGCCGCCACCCAGGTTCAGCCATTTCAGTTGGGGGAACCACCGGGCGAATCGCTCTTCTATGTGTACCAGCGAGCGTTGCAGCACGTCGGCTCCGCTCTCGCAATGGCAGTGGCAGTGGAAGCCCTCTATGTCGGAAGGCAGACGCTCGGGCAGTTTGTCGCTGCTCACGCCGAAGCGGGTGCCGGGGGCACAGGGGTTGTAGAGCAGCGTCTCCACCTCGCTGTACTCGGGGTTCACGCGCAGGCCTATGGAGCAGCGCCCGGCGGCCCGCTGGTGGAAACGCTCGTATTGCGACAGCGAGTTGAACGTGAGGTGGCTGGAGCACGCTACGATGCGGTCAATCTCGTCGTCGGTATAAGCCGGCGAGTAGGTGTGGGCTTTTGCCCCGAACTCTTCCATGGCCAGGCGGGCTTCGGAGAGCGAGCTGGCTGTGGTGCTGCTGATGTACTCGCGAAAGATGGGGAACGTCTTCCACAGCGCGAAAGCCTTGAAGGCCAGGATGATCTCAACGTCGGCACGGCGTGACACGTCGGAAATGAGACGGAGGTTGCGACGTAGCTTCTCCTCTTCTATAATATATACGGGTGTGGGCATAGGGTAAAAAAGGGTTTTATTTCGGTTTTCGGGGGCAAAGGTACAACAAAAAAATGAGATGTGAAAGATTTAGATATATTAAGTGATTAAACGAATGTAAAATTGCTGTCACGGGAGGCAAACGGATTTTAAAGCGCTTGCCGTAAATGTTAAAATGAAAGAAAAAGAACCGACAATTTGTCAGTTTTCCATTTTTTGACTTTATATTTGCAACAGTGTTTTCCAAACGAAACAGAATCATTAACAAAACAAGTATTGATATGAAAAAGATTGTGAATTTTGTGACTCCGGCCCTCAGCGTGGCCGCCATTGTTTTCTCGGTAGCAGCTTTCAACACTACAAGCGCAGCCCCCAAGACCCAGGCCTCGCCTGAGACCGCCTCTGTGGCCTCGATGCCGGCCGGCCAGCCTGTCGACCTGACATACGCCGCCGACAAGGCCCTTCCATCGGTAGTGCATATAAAATATGTACAGAACTCGAAGATACAGACCGTGGAGGTGCAGACCGACCCGTTTGAGGACTTCTTCAACGACCCGTTTGGTGGTTTCTTCGGCCGCGGACAGGGACAGGGCGGCACCCGCAAGCGCCAGGTGCAAACACCTAAGCGCACGGCAACGGGCAGCGGCGTGATCATCTCGACCGACGGATACATCGTGACCAACAACCACGTGGTGGACGGAGCTGACGAACTGACAGTGACGCTGACAGACAACCAGGAGTATTCGGCACGCATCATCGGCGCCGACAAGACCACTGACCTGGCCCTCATCAAGATAGACGGCAAGCAGCTGCCTGCCATCAAGATAGCCAACTCGGACGACGTGAAGGTGGGCGAATGGGTGCTGGCCATAGGCAATCCCCTCGGACTGAACAACACCGTCACCGCAGGCATCATCTCGGCAAAGGCACGCACGCTGGGAGCCAACGGCGTGGAGAGCTTCATACAGACCGATGCCGCCATCAACGCCGGTAACAGCGGCGGCGCTCTGGTCAACGCCAACGGCGAGCTGGTGGGCATCAACGCCATGCTCTACTCGCAGACTGGCTCGTACAGCGGCTACGGCTTCGCCATACCCACGGCCATGATGAACAAGGTGGTCGACGACCTGAAACAGTATGGCACCGTGCAGCGCGCCATGATAGGCATCAGCGGCACAGACGTCAAGAACTATGTGGACAGCGAAAAGGAAAAGGGCAACGAAGTGGACCTGGGCACCATGGAGGGCATCTACGTGGCTGAGGTCGTGGAGAACAGCGCCGCCGAGGAAGCTGGCATAGAGAAGGGCGACGTCATCATAGAGGTGGACGGACAGAAGGTGCAGAAGTTTGGTGACCTCTCAGGCATCATAGCCCAGAAGCGTCCGGGCGACAAGGTGTCGCTCACCTATCTGCACAACAAGAAGAAGCAGGCCAAGACCGTCACGCTGAAGAATGAGCAGGGCAACACCAAGGTGGTGAAGAATGCCGACCTCGACGTGCTCGGAGCCGACTTCCGCGAGATAACGAAGGCACAGAAGGAGCAGCTGGAGATAAGCTACGGACTGGAGGTGATGAAGGTGAACGCAGGCAAGATGAAGGAAGCCGGTGTGAACAAGGGCTTCATCATCCGTCAGGTCAACGACGAGCCCATGAAGACGGTGGAAGACCTGCAGCAGGCCGTCAAGGAGGCCAGCACGTCGAAGGAGCCGGTGCTCTACATCAAGGGCATGTATCCCACTGGAAAGAAGGACTACTTCGCAATAGACCTGCAGAATAAATAAAACAATGCAAGTTTCACTCCCTTAGCAGAAACGTATGTCGGCAATCACCTGGTTGCCGACATATTTGTTTAGGCGCTTCACAAACTCCTGCCTCCGCATGCTCAGGTCGGCGCGCAGGGCAGGCAGACGCAGGCCGACGTAGAGCGTCTGGTTGACTATCCTCACATCGGTGGTGAAGCGTGCTATCTGCGGGCCAGCCACGACAGGCCACCCCTCCACCAAACGCTTCTGGAGCAGCGGTGTCTCGAGCCCCTGGGTGCGCAGGTTGCGCATGATCAGCTCGCCAATGGTTTTTACGTCGCGTTTGAACATTGTTTCTCTCTGGCTTGGTTTCTACGTCGCGTTTGAACATTGTTTCTCTGGCTTGGTCTTCACGGGGCGGCAGTTATCTCTCCGTCGGCGACGTGAAACAGTTTGTAGTCGAAATGCCCCTTCCGCAGTATCTGGTCTATGTGCTCGCGGTTGGTGTCGGTGATGAATATCTGCCCGAACTGGTCGCCGGCCACCAGGTTGACTATCTGTTCCACCCTCGAAGCGTCGAGCTTGTCGAAGATGTCGTCGAGCAGCAGCAGCGGTGTCCTGGTGTGGGCAAGCAGGGCCGACTGTACGCCAGAATGGCAGAGCACCTCAAACTGCGCCAGTTTCAGCGCTATGACGTAAGTCTTCTTCTGCCCTTGGCTGCCCTCGCGCCTCACGGGGTGGCCGTCGAGCAGCATCTCCAGGTCGTCGCGGTGAACGCCGTGGAGCGAATAGCCCACCGCCATGTCTTTGGCCCTGTCGCGCTGTATGATGTCGAGCAGCGGCCCGCGCTGGCAGTGTGAGACATAGTTCAGCGTGACACGCTCTTTGCCACCGGCTATGACGTCGTAGAACTGTTGGAAAGGCTGCTTCATGCTCTCAATGAAGGCAGCGCGTTTGGCGGAAATCGTCTCACCCTCGCGTGCCATCTGCTCCTCCCAGAGCGCCATCACCTCAAGGTCGGGCTTGGGGTCGTCCATCTTCAGCATGGCGTTGCGTTGCTGCAGGGCGTTGTTGTAGCGGCTCAGCGCCTCTATGTACGAGCGGTCCTGCTGCGCTATGACCATGTCCATGAGATGGCGGCGCTCCTCGCTGCCACTGTCTATGAGAAGGGTGTCGCTGGGCGAGCATATCACCACGGGGATGAGCCCTATGTGCTCCGACAGCCGGCGGTACTCCTTCTTGTTGCGCTTGAAGTGCTTCTTCGTGCCGCGCTTCATGCCGCAGTAGATGTGCTCGTCGCCCTCGCCGCCCTCGTCGCTGTAGTCGCCTTCCAGCACCATGAACTCCTGGTCGTGGCGTATCACCAGCGAGTCCTGTGGCGTCTGTTCCGACCGGCAGAAAGAGAGGAAATAGATGGCGTCGAGAACATTGGTCTTTCCGGCTCCGTTCGCCCCGACAAAGCAGTTGATGTTGGGAGAGAGCAGGAGCGTCGCCGTCTCAATGTTCTTGTAGTTTATGATGGACAAGCGTTGGAGTGTCATGATGGGCGAGGTGCGCGATGGGAGGCGTTTTTTACAATGATTATGGCAAATTTGGTGCAAATTTACTGCTTTTCGTGCTTAAAAACAAAAAAAGTGCGCATAAAATTTCCCTATCTGCAATATTTTCTATAATTTTGCACCCGCAAAAGTTGTGACCTAATTAAATATCAAATAAAAAAATGGCAGAAACAAACAAGAAACAGGGTACTCCCGAGATAGAAGAGACCCTCAGTAAGAACGAGGCATTTGTCCTCAAGTACAAGAACTACATCATCGGTGCCGTTGCGGTGCTGCTGCTTTGCATTGTGGGCTATTTCCTGGTGAAGAACAGCACAGCCGAGAAGTTCCAGAAAGACAGCACCGAGATGGCCAAGGCCCAGGAGTATTTCTCTCAGGCCGTCATCTCTGGCGATGCCGACCTTTTCAACAAGGCTCTCAACGGCGACAGCATCCACTCTGGTTTCCTGGCCGTCGCCGGCAACTCTGGCAAGGCAGGCAACGTGGCCTCGCTCTATGCAGGCATCTGCCAGGCTCGTCTTGGCAACTACGAGGAGGCTGCAAAGCTCATCGAGAAGTTTGACGGCGACGACGAGATGGTCTCTCCCGCTGCCCTTGGCGCACTTGGCAACATCAAGGCTTCGCTCAACCAGCTCGACGAGGCTGTGGAGCTGCTGAAGAAGGCTGCTGCAAAGGCCGACAACAACGCACTCTCGCCACAGTTCCTCATCCAGGCCGCACAGATACTGGAGAGCCAGGGAAAGAAGGAAGAGGCCCTGAAGCTCTACGAGAAGATACGCGACGACTACCAGGAGTGGACTCGCAACAACGCTATCGAGAACTTTATCGAGAGAGCAAAATAAAGCTCCGGCTCATCACACGTAAACAGTAAAAACAGAAGAACGCACACACTATGGCAACAGCACTTCACAATCTGAGCAGCTACGAGGCAAACAGCGTGCCCGATGCTTCAAACATGATTTTCGGCATCGTGGTGTCCGAATGGAACAGCGAGATAACCGACGCCTTGCTCAAGGGCTGTGTGGCAACGCTCGAGAAGCACGGAGCGCTGCCCGAGAACATACACGTGAAGACTGTGCCGGGTTCGTTCGAACTTATCTACGGCGCACACCAGATGACACTCAACGACGGTTACGATGCCGTCATCATCCTGGGCAGCGTCATCCGCGGCGAGACACCCCATTTCGACTACATCTGCGAGGGGGTCACCGCGGGCATAGCACGACTCAACGCTACAAGCAGCATACCCGTCGTCTTTGGACTTCTTACAACAAACGACCTCCAGCAGGCAAAGGACCGTGCTGGAGGACGTTTGGGCAACAAGGGCGACGAGTGTGCCGTTGTGGCAATAAAGATGGCTAAGTTTTAGTCCATCTTTTTTCTTGCCAGTTTTTTCTTGCTGTCATTCCAATGCAGTTTTGTTCGTGAGCACTTGCCCTGCTCGTAGGCCATCGTCGTGCCGTCGTCTTCGTAGAGCGTGAAGTCGGCGTCACGTCCGGGAAACACCCTCACTCTTTCTTTTGTCGGCAGTATGGTGCCGCCGCGGCCGAAGACTGGTATGCGGTCGGGGGTCACCTCGGTCTCCACGTACTGTCCGCCGTCGTAGTGCTGGTCTGTGTAGTAGTCATACCATCCGGCAGGGTTCTCGGGCAGATACGTCTTCCACGTCTTCACGCCGGGTTCTGTCACAGGCGAGACGAGCAGCGACGGTCCGAACATATACTCGTGCTGCTGCTGCAGGGCCGTGGTGTCGTTGGCAAAGTCGAAGACCAGCGGGCGCATGAGCGTGTAGCCGTCGAAAGCCACCGCTGCGGCAAGACTGTAGATGTAGGGCATGAGGTTGTAGCGCTCTTCCAGGCATTGGCGTATGGTCTCTTGTGCCTCGGGGCCGTAGTTCCACGGCTCGGTGTTGCTCATGTATCCGTGAACGCGCATCAGCGGCAGGTACACGCTGGTCTCTATCCATCGCAACATGCGCTCTATGTAGTCCTTGTCGCTATATTGGTTTGAGGGTCGGAAGAATCCGCCGGCGTCGTATGTCCACCACGGTATGCCGGCGGCCTGCATGCCCAGTCCTGCCGTTATCTGCCTGCGCAGCGTCTCCCAGTCGTTGCCCACGTCGCCGCTCCATAGTGCCGAGCCGTAGCGCTGTATGCCGGGGAAGCCGCAGCGGGTGAGTATGAGCGGGCGGGTGGCTTGGGTGGCCTTTGTCGTGCGCAGACCCTCGTACACCGTCTTGTTCACCAACAGCGGATAGACGTTGCGCACCTCTTCGCCGCTCCACTGTCCGTGGTTCACGCGGCGGCCCACCAGGTCGTCGTTCTCGGGCTCTGTGGCGTCCTGCCACCAGGCGTCGATGCCCAGCGGCACCAGCTTGGTGCTGAAGCTCTTCCAGTAGGCGGCAGCCGCTTCGGGGCTGAAGAAGTCTATCCAGTCGGTACCGGGGATGTAGTGTCCGTCGGCCTCCATCTGCCGTCCCAGCTCCGACCGCTTGTCAATCTTCGACCACACGCTGAGCATCAGCCTCATGTCCATCTTGTGGAGGCTGTCGGTGAGCGCTTTGGGGTCGGGGTAGTGGTCTTCGTCGAAGCGCATGGAGTTCCATCCGTGCTTGCCCCAGTACTGCCAGTCCTGCACTATCACGTCGACGGGCAGCTGCTCTGCCTTGAACCTGTTTGCCGTCTGCAGTATCTCGTCGGACGAGTGGAAGCGCTCGCGGCAATGTATGTATCCCAGAGCCCAACGGGGCATGAGCGGCGAGGGGCCTGTGAGCTCGCGGTAGGAGGCTATTATCTCGTCGGGTGTGCCGATGAACACGGTGTAGTCGAGCGCCGTTGCCACCGGCGAGTCGAGGGTGCTCTCGTCGCCCACCATGCCGTAGTATAGTTTCGGGCGGTCGCCGTTCGACAGCTCTGCCGTCAGCTTGTGTTGCCCGGCCGTGAGGTGGGTGATGGCCGATGCCGTGGGGGGCAGCCACAGGTTCTGCATCTCTATGACCGTCGTGCCGTCGATGCTCAGGTTGTGGCGTCGTGCCATCTTCTGGCCTATGTCCAGCAGCAGCGCGTAGTCGCCCTCACGGTCTGTCTGTATGGTGGCTTCGTAGAGGTTGCGCTGGCGCACCTCCTGGCGTCCGCCTTCGGTGGTGGTCACGTTGACGGTCTCCTTCTTGCCGCTGGCGCTCTCTACACGTGTCAGCGCGACGCTGTCCTTCGGCTGGTTGAACGTCACCATGCCGTAGTTGTTCCACAGCAGTCCGTAGCCTTTGCTCGAGATGAGCATGGGGATGGAGATTTGGGTGTTGACCTGTGTCAGCCTGCGTGCCAGTCCGCGGATATTGGTGTACCCGTCCTGAAACTGTCCCAGTCCGAAGAGATACTCACCGGCAGGGGAAAGGAACGACAGCTGTGCGCCTCCGTTGGCTGTGGCGTGCTTGGTGGCGGTGAACACGGTGCGTCCGCTCTTGTCCGTCACCGTGACCTTGTTTGTGACGTTGTCGGCCTTGACGCTGATGTCGGTCTTGTCCGTCTCGCCGCTCTTTACGTAGAGCCAGTGCAGCGAGTCCATTTTGTCGGTCTCTGCGAAGCCCGCTTTCGACGGCTGTTCACAGTACTGTATTCTCACGGCGTTGCGGGCCACCATTCTCATGCGTAGCCATCCACGGCCGAACTGCTGTTCATGGGCTGATAGCGGGCCCGTGGACAATGTCCCGATTGCGATGATCAGGGCTAAGAGTCTTTTGTTTTTCATGTGCCTGAATATCTGGTTGTTCGTTATTCTGCATTGACATCTTCCTCGCCGGTGTCGGCGGGGGTCTCGCCGCTGCCTGTGCTTATCTGGCGTACGCTGCCCTCGGGGTTCATCTCGTCGAGCGGCAGCACTTCGTCGTAGTTGTCGAAGACGCCGAAGCCGAGGCTGTCTATCACCTCGTCGGCGCTGGGTTCGCTGTAGCCCCAGCAGTTGTACATCTCCGAAAGGATGGTGTCGGCGTGGGGTTCTGCAAACTTGCCGTGGTAGTGGCTGAAACGCTTGTCGCTGAGCACCGACTTGAAGAAGCGTCCGCAGATGGGCAGGGCCGTTCGGCTGCCCTGTCCCAGCTGTCCGGTGCGGAAGTGTATGGCGCGGTATTCGCCTCCCACCCATGCGCCGCACACCAGGTTGGGGCTGATGCCCATGAACCAGGCGTCGGAGTGGTTGTTCGACGTGCCGGTCTTCCCTCCGAAGTCGGTGTCGTCAAAGTCGCGCACATATTCCCACAGCCTCATGCTGGTGCCGCCGGGCTCGCGCATGCCGCCCATGAGCAGTTGCTGCATCATGAAGGCGGCGTGGTAGGTGATGGCCTTCTTCTGTTCCGGTTGTGCTCTGTACACCTCGTGGCCGTCGCGGTCCAGTATGCGTGTCACCATCTGCACCTCGTGGCTGTTGCCGTCGTTGACCACGGTGGAGTAGGCGTTGACCATCTCTAAGAGGTTGACATCGCTGGCGCCGAGCACCAGGGGCGGTTTCTCGTCGAGCTCGCTCTTGATGCCCAGGCGGTGGGCGGTCTTGGCTATGTTGGCTATGCCCAGCTGTTGTCCCAGCCGTGCCGCTATCGAGTTGACGCTCTGTGCAAAGGCGCGCTTCAGGGTCATGTTGGCGCCCGAGAAATAGCCGTTGGCGTTGGATGGCGTCCACATGGTGAGCCGTCCCTTTGCGTCGTAGCTCTTGTAGCAGAAATAGGTGTCCATGAGCCGGTCGCAGGGTGTCATGCCCTGGTTCATCGCCTCGGTGTAGACGAAGAGTTTGAAGGTGGAGCCCGGCTGTCGCTTGGAGGTCACCTTGTCATACTGCCAGGTGTTGAAGTCGATGTCGCCCACCCAGGCTTTCACAAAGCCGGTCTTCGGCTCCATGGCCACGAAGCCGCAATGCATGAAGCGCTCCATGTAGCGTATGCTGTCGAGTGTGCTCATCTCCGCCTCGACGGGGCCGTTGTAGCTGAAGAGCTTCACCTTGTGGGGCAGGTTGAGGTAGTGGTCTATCGAGTCGCTGTTGTCGCCGAAACGCTGTTGCAGATGTTTGTAGACGGGCTGTCGCTTGGCTATGTTCTCTATGAAATGCGGTATCTCGCGGAAGTGCTCGTCCTGCCAGGGGTTCATGCCGCGCCAGTGCTCGTCGAACTTCTTCTGCAGGTCTTTCATCTGTTCGCGTGCGGCCTCCTCGGCATAGCGCTGCATGCGCATGTCGATGGAGGTGTAGATTTTCAGGCCGTCGGTGTAGATGTCGTAGCCGTTGCTGCTGCACCACTGTTTCAGGTGGTTTTTCAGCGCCTCGCGGAAATAGTTGGCATGGCCGTCGTATGCTTTCTCCACGTTGAAGTCCAGCTTGATGGGGTTCTGCTTCAGCTGCTCACACTCGGCGCTTGTCAGGTGGCCGTGGGCTGCCATGTTGTCGAGCACGACGTTTCGCCTGAACATGCTGTTGTCGGGGTGAAGGCGGGGGTTGTAGTAGGTGGTGGCCTTCAGCATGCCTACGAGCACGGCGGCCTGGTCGGCGGTGAGGTCTTTGGGCGCTATGCCGAAGTAGGTCTTGCAGGCTGTCTTTATGCCGTAGGCGTTCGACCCGAAGTCCACGGTGTTGGCATACATGGTGAGTATCTCGTCCTTGGTGAAGGTGGCCTCCAGCTTTAGTGCGGTGACCCACTCCTTCGTCTTCATGATGATGATTTTCAGCCCGGGGATGTTTCCCAGCAGTCCGGTGGAGTACTCCGTGCGCACGCGGAACAGGTTTTTGGCCAGCTGCTGCGTGATGGTCGAGGCACCGCGGGCGTCGCCGTGGACCACATAGTCCTTCAGCGCAGCGGCAAAGGCGGGGAAGTCTATGCCGAAGTGCCGGTAGTAGCGCTCGTCCTCGGTGTCGATGAGTGCCTGCCAGAACACGGGGTTCACCTCTTCGAATTTCACCGGCGTGCGGTTCTCGCTGAAATACTTGCCTATGAGCACGCTGTCGGCGCTGTATACCTCCGACGACTGTGCTGGCCGGGTGTTCAGGATGGTCTTCATGCTTGGCGACTTTCCGAACAGCCCGAAGAGGTTGATGTCGACGGCACCAAGATAAACGATGAACGCGACAATGAGCGATGCCATTGCCGACAGGCACTTCACGTACCACTTGCGTCCGCGGTACAGACTGGTGTACCACTGCCACGCCAGCTTGCACCAGTGGCCTATGACTTTAATGTATTTCCAGAGAAACTGGGCTATCAGCCTTAATTGTTCCATAATGCTCTATATAGTTGAAAATCTGCTCTTTGTCGTCGGGTGCGAACCACGCCATCGCAGGGTCTTTCTTGTACCACGTCAGCTGTTTGCGGGCGTAGCGGCGGGTGTTGCCTTTCATGCGTTCCACCGCCTCGTCGAGTGTCCATGTGCCGTCCAGATAGGCGAACATCTCTTTGTAGCCCACCGTGTTGAGGGCGTTGAGATGTCTGTGGGGGTAGAGCTGTCGCGCCTCGTCCAGGAGGCCGCTGTCCATCATCTGGTCCACGCGCCGGTTTATGCGCCCGTAGAGTTCTTCGCGGGGGCGGTTCAGCCCCGTCTTCACTATTCGGAACGGGCGACGCTTGCCCTCATTGCTGCCAGCGTCCATCTTCCTGAACGAGGTGTATGTGCGCCCGGTCATGAGGCATATCTCCAAGGCGTGGACCACACGGCGCGGGTTCTTGAGGTCGACCAGCGCGTAGTGCTCGGGGTCCAGCCGGCGCAGCTCTTCGCACAGCGCCTCCAGGCCCTCGTCGGCCAGCCGGCGCTTCAGCGTCTGGCGCGTCTCGTCGTCGACGGTGGGGATGTCGTCGATGCCATTGCACACCGCGTCGATATACATCATCGAGCCGCCCGACAGCAGGGCGTAGTCGCTGTCCGCGAAGAGACGGTCGAGCAGCGCCAGCACCTGTTGCTCGTACATCGACGCGCTGAAATAGTCGTCCAGCCGCAGCGTGCCCACAAAATAGTGCCGCACCCGCCGCAGTTGCTCTGCGGTGGGCGCGGCAGTTCCTATCTTCAGGTCATGATACAGCTGACGGCTGTCAGCATTGATGATGGGAATGTCGAAATGCTCAGCCAGATCGAGGCACAACTCCGTCTTGCCGACGGCTGTAGGGCCTGTGACGACGATGAGTGTCTTCGAAGTCACCTGATGATGCCTCGTTTTGAAGACTCGATGAACGCGCAGATATACTCCACCTCTTTCGACTCGGGATATTTCGTGCGTGCCTCGGCTATGCCGTCCTTGATGATGCCTTGGGCATAGATGGTGCGGTAGGTGTCGTGTATCATCTCGATGGTCTCGTTGCTGAAGCCGCGGCGGCGCAGCCCGATGAGGTTCACGCCGGCGAAGCGGATGGGCTCCTTTCCGGCAATGATAAACGGCGGTATGTCCTGGCTGGTGCGGCTGCCGCCCTGTATCATCACATAGCTGCCTATGCGGATGAACTGGTGGAAGAGCACCTCGGCCGAGATGATGGCATAGTCATCGACCTCCACCTCACCGGCAAACTTCGTAGAGTTGCCGATGATGCATCCGTTGCCTATCACGCAGTCGTGGGCGATGTGCATGTTCTCCATGAGCAGGTTGCCCGAGCCCACGGTGGTCTTGCCGCGCGAGGCGGTGCCTCGGCTGATGGTGACATTCTCGCGGATGCTGTTGTTGTCGCCAATCACGCAGGTCGTCTCCTCGCCCTGGAACTTCAGGTCCTGGGGCTTCGTGGAGATGCTGGCGCCGGGGAAGAACTCGTTGCCGTTGCCTATGCGTGCGCCGGTGTGCAGGGTGACGCTGTTCAGCAAGTGGTTGTTGTCGCCCATCACCACATTGGCGTCGATGACGCAAAAGGGGCCAATCACGTTGTTGTCGCCCAGCTGAGCCTCAGGTGAAACGACGGCTAATGGATGTATCTGGTTCATGTCTTACTTGTTCTTTACGATTTGTGCGGTGAAAGTAGCTTCGCTCACTACATGGTCGCCCACGAAGGTGTAGCCGCGCATGCTGGAGATGCCGTGGCGCAGCGGCGCCAGCAGCTCAACCTTGAAGAGGAGGGTGTCGCCGGGCACTACCTTCTGGCGGAACTTCACGCCGTCGATCTTCATGAAGTAGGTGCTCCAGCGTTCGGGTTCTTCCACGCTGTTCAGCACCAGCAGACCGCCCACCTGGGCCATAGCCTCTATCTGCAGCACGCCGGGCATGACTGGCTCCTGGGGGAAGTGGCCCTGGAAGAACGGCTCGTTGGCAGTGATGTTCTTCACGCCGACGATGCTCGTGGGGCCAATCTCGATGACCTTGTCCACCAGCTGCATGGGGTAGCGGTGGGGCAGCAGTTCGCGGATGCGGTTCACGTCCATCACCGGCGTCTCGTTGGGGTCGTAGAACGGAGCCTGAATCTCGTGCTTGCGAATCTCCTTGCGCATCTCACGGGCAAAACGGTTGTTGATGGTATGTCCGGGGCGAGTGGCCACGATGCGTCCTTTGATGGGGCGGCCGATGAGGGCCATGTCGCCGATGACGTCGAGCAGCTTGTGGCGGGTGCACTCGTTTTCCCAAACCAGCGGCTTGTGCTGTACATAGCCCAGGTCGGTGGCGTCGCGGTGCTCCACATGGAGCATGTCGGCCAGCATGTCGAGCCGCTCCTGGGTGGTCTGCCGCTCGTAGATGACGATGGCGTTGTCCAGGTCGCCGCCCTTGATGAGGTTGGCCTGCAGCAGGGGCTCCAAGTCGCGCACGAAGACAAAGGTGCGGGCGGGAGCTATCTCCTGGGCATACTTCTTGATATCGTCGAGGGTGGCAAACTGCGAGTTGATGAACTTCGACTCGAAAGAGCACATCGTTGTCAGCGAGAACTCGTCGTCGGGCAGGATGGTGATGCACGAGCCGCTTTCCTCGTCCTTTACCTCGATTTTCTTCCGGATGATGTAGTAGTCCTTCGGGGCTGTCTGTTCCTCGATGCCTACTTCCTGTATCTTCTCCACATACTGTATGGCAGAGCCGTCGAGAATGGGAAATTCGGGGCCGCTCACCTGAATCAGGCAGTTGTCGATGCCGAGGGCGTAAAGGGCGCTCAGCCCGTGCTCCACGGTGGAGATGCGCACATCGCCCTTGCCCAGCACTGTGCCGCGCTGGGTGTCTACCACGTTCTCGGCAACGGCATCTATTGTCGGCATGCCCTCCAGGTCGATGCGCTGGATTTTGTAGCCATGATTCTCAGGAGCGGGATTGAACGTCACGGTGAGGCTCAAGCCCGTATGAAGGCCCTTTCCGCATAGCGTAAAGCTGCCTTTCAGCGTCTTTTGTTTCATAGAAATAGTGTTAATTGCAATTACTGGCTGCAAAGGTACGCATTTTTTTTCAAATAATATGCTATTTCACATTTTTTCTATTATTAAATAATGTACGAGGCATGCCGGCTTTAAGAAGTTCGTCTTGAAGATGCCGTGCCTCGTCGTAGCGTTTCATGCTCCAGAGCACATTGTATTTCGAGAGCAGGAAGTCCTGCTGGCCGGGCCTCAGACGGAGCGCTTCGTCCCAGTCGTAGAGCGCCAGGTCATATTGCTTTTGCTCCTGTTCGAAGTCGGCACGGGCGGCGTAGGCCAGAGCCGAGTCGGGGTAAAGGGCAACGAGCCGGTTCAGCTCGTCCTGTGTCTCCAGCGTCTTGCCCAGATAGCGTTTAGTCATGGCCAGTCCCAGTTGTGCATCGAAATGGCGCGGCACTATCTGCAGGAACCGCTCATAGTCGGCGCGGGCCATGTCGTAGCGGCGCAGGTGGTTGTAGCAGTAGGCGCGGAAGTAGAGGGCGGCGGGGTTTTTGCTGTCCAGTTCGAGCACTCGCCCGTATTCCTCTACGGCATACTCCCATTGCTGCAGCTCGATGTTCACCGCCGCCTTCTTCAGCCGCAAGTCGGTGGATTGTGGCTGGGCTGCAATCATCTTGTTGAGCACAGCAAGAGAATCGCGCCATTCCCGGGGAGACTGCGCCCCTGCGGGGCTAAATGATAAATGAAAAATGATAAATGATAAAACTAGCGGCCTACACGCTGTCTGCCATAAAGATAAAACTAGCGGCCTGCATGCTGTATTCCAAAATGTTAAAACTAGCGGGCAGCATGCTGTCTGCCATGCGCCTTTGGTGGCGTAGTGATGATGATTCCTTATTTCACATTCCTTCTTTCTCATTCTTCATTTCTCATTCTTCATTTTAGGCTTCGGCCGAAATGTAGTCTGCAATCCACTGGCCTACCTCCTTTGTGCCATAGTGTGCTCCGCCTTCTACCTGAATCTCAGGGGTGCGGACGTTGGCAGCCAGCGAGGCATCGACGGCACGGCGGATGGCAGCGCCCTCTGCTTTCAGACCGAAATGCTCGAGCAGCATGGCGGCGGAGAGAATCTGAGCCACGGGGTTGGCCAGATTCTGGCCTGCGGCCTGTGGCCATGAGCCGTGGACAGGTTCGAAGAGCGGTGTGTGCAGGCCCAGCGACGACGACGGCTGCAGGCCCATGCTGCCGGTGATGCATGAGGTCTCGTCGGTGAGTATGTCGCCGAAGGTGTTCTCCGTCACGATGACGTCGAAGAAGCGCGGCTCCGTGAGCACGCGCATCGAGGCATTGTCGATGAACATATAGTCGGTGTTGACATCGGGATATTGCGGCTCCATCTCCTTGGCTATCTGCCGCCACAGGCGTGAGCTGGCCAGCACGTTGGCCTTGTCGACCACGGTGAGGTGCTTCTTGCGCTGCATGGCTATTTCGAAGGCTACCTTCAGGATGCGCTCAATCTCCGGCCGGGTATAGACATTGGTGTCGTAGGCACGGTCGTTGTCCTGGTATTTCTCGCCGAAATACATGCCGCCAGTCAGCTCACGGATGACGATGAAGTCGGCCCCGCGCAGCAGTTCCTCCTTCAGCGGCGACTTGTGGAGCAGACAGTCGAAGGTGGCTACGGGGCGGATATTGGCAAAGAGGCCCAGCTGTTTGCGCATAGCCAGCAGTCCCGTCTCGGGACGGACGGGAGCCGTGGGGTTGTTATCGTACTTCAAAGAGCCTACAGCGGCGAAGAGCACGGCGTCGGCCTGCATGCAAATCTCGTGTGTAGCGGCAGGGTAGGGGTCTCCCACGGCGTCGATGGCGCAGGCTCCGACGAGCGCCTCCGTGTAGGTGAACTCATGTCCAAATTTGCGGGCTACGGCATCCATCACTGCCACGCCCTGCTTCATGATCTCCGGGCCGATACCATCGCCTGGGAGAACAGCAATCTTCAGTTTCATTTTCTATGTTAAGTTTCTGTCTAGTTGTTTCAAGGAATGGATAATGCCTTCGGGGTCGCTCGCCTTAAACACGTAGCTGCCGCTGACCAGCACGTCGACACCGGCCTCTACCAGTCTGGGAGCAGTCTCGCCCTGCACGCCGCCGTCGACCTCGATGAGTGCCTGGCTGCCGCTTTCGCTGATGAGCCGGCGCAGGCGTCGCACCTTCTGGATAGTGTTCTCGATGAACTTCTGCCCGCCGAATCCCGGATTTACGCTCATCAGCAGCACCATGTCCACATCGGCAATAACATCTTCCAGCGTGCTGACCGGCGTGGAGGGATTCAGCGTGACGCCGGCCTTCATGCCGGCGGCGTGAATCTCCTGGATGGTGCGGTGCAGGTGTACCGTAGCCTCCTGGTGCACGTTCATCATCATGGCGCCCAGCTTTTTCGTCTGCTGGATATAGCGTTCGGGCTTCTCTATCATGAAGTGCACGTCCAACGGTTTCTTGCACACCTTGGCGACGGCCTCCAGCACGGGGAAGCCGAAGCTGATGTTGGGCACGAACATGCCGTCCATCACGTCCAGGTGGAGCCAGTCGGCCTCACTGCGGTTAATCATTTCAATCTCGCGGTCGAGATGCAGGAAGTCGGCCGCGAGCAGGGAGGGGGAAACCTTTGTCATTTTCGATTTAAGGATTTTCGATGAATGATTAGTTCAGGCAGTACGCCTGCTGGTTTGTCACACGATAGGTATGGGCTATCTGTTTAATCAACTTGATCACCCGTTCGCTGGGCGTCGTTTCTTCGAGGGTAAAAATTTGCACCATAGGCCAATGGGGTTTTGTTGTTTACGTTTTTCGGATGCTCGATTTTCGGTTCTCGATTTTCATCCTGTTATTTTAGTAACGCAAGTTCCCCGTCAATTATTATGTCTGCCTGCAGAATATTTTTTCGCTGTCTTCTATTACTGCGGTTATGGAGCTCAGCGGCCCGTTGTTTTGGTAAGTCTGCCGAAAAAGCCGGCTGATTGAACAGACGTTTTTTGTCAGTTCAATCAGCCGGTTCTGTGCTTTCGGAAACCGGGCAGCGTCTACAGGCACTTGGCCTGTATGGTGCTTATTCTTGCGGTGTGGTATTCTCGGCAGCGGGAGCCTCTTCTGCGGGAGCAGCCTCTGTGGCGGGAGCCTGTATGGGGCTGGCCTCAATGCCCTGCGTGTTGTTGGGGTTCACTGTGGGAACCTGAATCTCGTTGACGATGGCGCCACGCTGTCCTCCCTTGGGAGCGACGTATGCACTGGCAATGCTGATGACGACCATAGCAGCAGCCAGGCCCCACGTCATCTTCTCGATGAAGTCGGTAGTCTTGCGCACACCACCAATCTGGTTGTAGCTGGCAAAGTTGGAGGCCAGTCCACCTCCCTTAGACTCTTGGATTAACACGATGCCTACCATGAGAATGGCGGCAATGATGATAAAAATCAGTAGCAGAATGTACATTTTTTTTACTATTTATTTTTGTTGTTATTAATAATCAATTTCTCTAGGAAGCGAATTTGGTCTGCAAAGTAAGCATTTTTTTTCGGATAATCCAAACTTAATTGCCGAATAATTTGCAGCGCCTTCGAAAAATTGCCCTGTTTTATGCAAATTCGGGCAAAAGTCTCGGTATAGACGCCCTCTTCTCCATCTTTTTCCTGTGCCGTCGACGCGTTTTTGGCTTCGGGCAGAAGTGTCGGAGTCTCATTCAGCACAATCTTCCCTTTGTCATTATTTATGAATGAATCGATAAGTTCCTGTCCGATGAGATGCGGCACTTCGGCAGCCATCTCCCGGTCTTCCTCCGTCTCGTTCTCTAGCAGGTAGGCCACGTAGTCCACGGCGGCGTCGGCAGGCGTTGGCTTCCTTTTCCCGGAAGGTGCCGTCTCCTTACTGTCTTTGGGTATAGAGTCCAGGAAATCGTCGATGAGCGACAGCGTCCTGCTGTCTTGCTCTTCCTTGCTGCGCTCCGGCTCTTCCCTTTTCTGCTTCTTCAGTTGATAGTGTCCGGCTTCAATCAGCTGGAAAAGTATTTTCCGGTCGGTGATATAGATGGCGGCCCTGCGCAGCTCCTCGTCGAACGTCGGGTCGTGCAGCAGGAAGAGGTTTTGCAGCAGCAGCAGCCGTGCATTCTGGTAGTAGGGGTAGAGTGCGAGCATGGAGCGCAGCTCGTACAGCGTGTCACGGTCGAGTCGCTCTGGATGGTTGATGAGTTCTACTATTTCCATAATTTCACTTCACACTTCTTGTCTCTTACTTCTTGCTTCCTTCTTTACCAGATGGCCACGGTGGCGTTGAATATCTGGTCGGTGATGTCTTTCACCATGAGCGTGACCAATTTCTCCTGCACGGCATTGAGGCTCATTCTGGAGTCGTAGCTTTGAGCGGCCGTGAACTGGCGTTCAAAGTCTTCGTCGTGCTTCACGTTGTTGGTAAACCTCACGTTGACCGTCATCGACAGCTCCACTTGTGCCGAGCTGCCTTCTGCCGATACCGACTTGTTGCGCTGTTCGTAGCGGGTGATTTCTCCCTCCAGCTTCAGGTCGCCGTTTTTCTTCACCTGTGTCAGTTTGGTGTGGTGGGCATACTGGTCTTTCAGCTGGTTGTTGAAGATGCTGGCCATGGGTCCCCACACATAGTTGGAGCGGATGGGGAAGTCGGCTATCTGTATGGTCTTCGTTTTCGTATAGTCGATGCTGGCGCCGTTGAAGGTATAGCTCACGGAGCAGGACGAGATGAAGGATGAAGAATAAAGAATGAATAATGTTGCGCCAAGCCAGCTCAGCACAGTTTTCAGGGTGTTCTTCCGCTTTATTGCTGCGGTAGCATTTTTTTCATTCTTCATTTTCTTTCTCCCTTTGATTTCTTATTCCTCATTCATTCCGTATTGCTTCAGTCTTCGGTAGAGCGTGCGGTCGCTGATGCCCAGCTCCTGTGCCGCTTTTTTGCGGTTGCCATTGTTGCGGTCGAGCGCCTTTTCCAGCATCTGCCGGCTCAGCTCGTTCAGGTTCAGGCTCTCCTGTCCGTTCGTTGGCTCGATATATTCCTCCGCTTCGGCATCTTCCAGCTGGGGGTTGATGGGCGGAATGGCCTGTATGGACTGTACTGGCGTCGTGGTGCCGATGATGGTGGCCGGTTTGCTCTGCACGTCTTCAATTTTCTTTTTCAGCAGGCTCATCTCCCTCCGCATGTCGTTCACGTTGCCCCGCAGTTCGAAGAGTATCTTGTAGAGTATCTCCCGCTCGTTTTCGAACGAATGGTCGCCGCCCTGGTGCGGCAGCACGGTGAGCTGTGTGCTCTCCCGGTCTTGGGGAATGAACTTGGCCAGCACCTCTGGCGTGATGACACGCTCCTTGCTGAGGATGGAAATCTGTTCGGTGATGTTCTTCAGCTGTCTGACGTTGCCCGGCCATTTGTAGCGCATGAGCATCTGCTTGGCCTCCTCTGTCAGCTGCACGCGCTCCATCTTGTATTTCTCGGCTATTTCCATGGCAAAGAGCCGGAACAGCAGTATGATGTCCTCGCCGCGTTCGCGCAGGGGTGGCATCATCAGCGGGATGCGGTTCAGCCGGTAGTAGAGGTCTTCGCGGAAGCGGCCTTCGCTGATGGCCTGTCGTACGTTCACATTAGTGGCGGCCACGACGCGCACGTCGGTCTTCCTCACATCGGTGGCGCCTACGGGTATGTATTCGCCGGTCTCCAGCACGCGCAGCAGGCGGGCTTGGGTGGCCAGCGGCAGTTCGCCCACCTCGTCGAGGAAGAGCGTCCCCTTGTTGGCTACGCCGAAATAGCCTGGCGAGTCGCCGATGGCGCCTGTGTATGCGCCCTTGACGTGGCCGAACAGCTCGGAGTCAATAGTCCCTTCGGGTATGGAGCCGCAGTTGATGGCAAAATACTTTTCGCGCCTGCGGGGTGAATTGTCGTGTATGACGCGGGGGATGATTTCCTTTCCCACGCCGCTTTCGCCGAAAATGAGCACACTAAGGTCGGTGGGCGCCACCTGTAGTGCGACGTCCAGCACCTGGTTCAGTGCATCGCAGTTACCCACGATGTTGTACCTCTGTTTGATGCCTTGCAACTCGTTTGTATTCATTACGGCTGACAAAATTACGCATTTTTTTTCATTTGGCTGCAATTTTGGCAGAAAATTAACTGAATTTAGAAAATAGGCCAGTCCTACTCTCCTGTTTCTGCCTTGCGGTAGTAGCCTTGTTCGCCTTCGGGAAATCGCAGGACGAGGCTGTCAGGTGTCAGCACCACGATTTCAGCCGTGTCGGTGGCGGTGGGGATGAGGTTGCCCAGCGAGTCGGGCGACATTTCCACCAGCAGCAGGCGTCCGTTCTGAATATACCATTGTCTGTAGCGCTTGGGCGTGGGGTACTCTATAGGACTCTCCTCGTCGGTGGTCTGGACGCGCGCTCTTTGTCCTATGGGCATCACCAGGCTGTCGATTTTCAGCGTGAAGCCGTATTCCCGTTCCTCTTCCATCAGTTTCTGGATGGAGTCAGGCAGCAGGGCCATGGCATGCGCTGTGCTGTAGCCCTCCATCCCGGCCTTCCTCCGCAGTGTGGGCTTCACCTTGTAGCACCACTGTCCCAGCAGGTCTTCTGTGATGATGACGAGGCTGGCCTTCGTGGCGTCGGCGGTGTCGAGCAGCAGGGCCAGCTTGTCGCCAATCCTGAGCGTGCCGAACACCCGTTGCTGCTTCGAGGCATCGAGAATGTTCAGCGTGTCGGGGTCGGCACCGTCATACGGGTCGTGGAGGAACACGAGTATGGTGTCGTTGCTGCCGTCGCACACCAGGCCGTAGATGGTGGTGTCGTTGGCTGCTGCCTGCAACTTCGGGCTGATGTCTACGGCTTTCGGCTTGGCCTCATGGCAGGCCGTAAGCAGGATGGCGGCCAGCCAGGCATATAGTATATGTTTCATTATCTTCGTCTGCTTTGTCTGTTTTGATGGCACAAAAGTACAAAAAAGTTGGGAGTTAGAAGTTAGGAGTTTGGAGTTTTTTCGTTTTGAATAAATAAAAAATGTTAACAAGCGAGTAATAACTCCCAGCTCCTGACATCTAACTCCTAACTTTTTACTATCTTTGCAGGCAATTCATCCAATAACCACAAATATAAAACTATGGGAAAGAAGAAAATCAAGTTCAGTCTCGTCTATCGCGACATGTGGCAGTCGAGCGGAAAGTTCCAACCTCGTAAGGATCAGTTAGAGCGCATTGCGCCCGTTATCATCGACATGGGCTGCTTTGCCCGAGTGGAGACCAACGGCGGTGCCTTCGAGCAGGTGAACCTCATGGCAGGCGAGAATCCAAACCTGGCCGTTCGTGCCTTCTGTAAGCCGTTCAACGAGGTGGGCATTCAGACCCACATGCTCGACCGCGGCCTGAACGCACTGCGAATGTACCCCGTGCCCGACGATGTGCGCGAGCTGATGTACAAGGTGAAGCACGCCCAGGGTGTCGACATTCCCCGCATTTTCTGCGGCCTGAACGACACGCGCAATATCATCCCCTCCATCAAGTGGGCCAAGGCAGCCGGCATGATTCCCCAGGCCACGCTCTGCATCACCACCTCGCCTGTGCATACGGTGGAGTACTATAGCGCCATTGCCGACGAGGTCATCGCTGCCGGAGCCGAGGAGATCTGCCTGAAGGACATGGCCGGCATCGGTCAGCCCGCCCTGCTTGGTGCCCTGACGAAGAGCATCAAGACCAAGCACCCCGACATCATCGTCCAGTATCACGGCCACTCAGGCCCCGGCCTGTCGATGGCCTCCATCCTGGAAGTGTGCAACAATGGTGCCGACATCATCGACACCGCCATCGAGCCGCTCAGCTGGGGCAAGGTCCATCCAGACATCATCAGCGTGCAGTCCATGCTGAAGAACGAGGGCTTTGAGGTGGCAGATATAAATATGAACGCGTACATGCAGGCGCGCACGCTCACGCAAGAGTTTATCGACGACTGGCTGGGCTATTTCATCAACCCCGCCAACAAGCACATGTCGTCGCTGCTTCTGGGAAGCGGACTGCCGGGCGGCATGATGGGCTCGATGATGGCCGACCTCGGCCCCATCCAGTCGATGATCAACAAGCTGCGCGAGAAGAAGGGCGAGACCGCGCTGAGCATGGACGACATGCTGGTGAAGCTGTTCAACGAGGTGGAGTATGTATGGCCACGCGTCGGCTATCCCCCGCTGGTCACCCCGTTCTCGCAGTACACGAAGAACATTGCCCTGATGAACCTCCTCACCATGGAGCAGGGCAAGGGGCGCTATGTGATGATGGACGATGCCATCTGGGGCATGATTCTCGGCAAGAGCGGCAAGGTGCCCGGCAACATCGACCCGGAGTTCGTAGAGCTGGCCAAGAAGCAGAACCGCGAGTTCACCGACGTCGATCCGCACACGCTGCTGCCCAATGCCCTCGACGGCTTCAAGAAGGAGATGGACGAGAACGGCTGGGACTACGGCCCCGACAACGAGGAGCTCTTCGAGCTGGCCATGCACCCCGAGCAGTATCGCCCCTTCAAGAGCGGCCAGGCCAAGAAGCAGCTGCTGGCCGACATACAGAAAGCCAAGGATGCCAAGCTGGGAGCCGGCAAGCTCAAGCCCGAGGAGCTGGCAGCCTTCAAGCATGCCAAGGCCGATGCCCTGGTATGCCCCTCGGCCGGACAGATCTTCTACGAGTTCAACGGCGACGGTGAGTGCGCCCCGTGCATCGAGCCGTTCATCGGACAGAAGTATGAGGAGGGGCAGACCTTCTGCTACCTCGTCGAGAAATGGGGCGAGATAGTGCCCATCCCCGCTGCACTGGGCGGCAAGCTCGTCGACATCAGTGCCAAGCAGGGAGCCAAGGTGCGCAAGGGCGACGTGCTGGCATGGATTGAGCGCGGATGACTGACATCGCCCTATCGCTGATCATTCCCGTCTATAACGTTTCACCCTACGTGGAGCGTTGTCTGCAGTCGGTCATACGGCAGACCTACGACCGTTTTGAGTGCATACTCGTCGACGATGCATCGCCCGACGACAGCATAGCTAAATGCGAGCGGATGATTGCCACCTACGGGGGCAACATCCGCTTCCGCATACTCCGGCACGAAAGGAACCGAGGGCTCTCAGCGGCACGCAACACCGGCACCGACGCCGCCACGGGCGACTATATCCTCTACGTGGACAGCGACGACATGATCAGCGACGACTGCGTGCAGAAGCTCGTGGCGCCCGTTCTGGCCGACAGCAGCGTGGAGATGGTCTATGGCGGGCATGCCGCCTTCTCAGCCGACGGGAAGAAGCACCTGCAAAAGCTTTGCAAGCGCGAAAAGGCAGAGTTCAAGACGCTGCGTGAGGTGAGAGACTTCTATCTGGACAAGGAGCGACCTTTCATCCATGCCGCCTGGAACAAGCTCACCAGCCGTCACTTCATCCGCCGCTACGGGCTGACATTTGTGGAAGGGCAGCTCTGGGAGGATGCCCTCTGGACGTTCTTCGAGATGAAACACCTGAGCCATCTCGTCTTCATTCCCGACGTCACCTATTTCTATTACCAGCGCCCTGACTCCATCACCTACGGCACCGACACGGCCTCCATCTTCCTCCACAAGAACATCATCGCTGACACCATTTCGAGGAACTTCACGCCGGGCGACGCGGACCGCGAGGCCGACAAATACCTCCTCGACTTCTGCTACTACTACATCCGTCAGCCCAAGAGCCAAGCATTGCGCGCCATCGCCCGCCGCTTCGCACAAGCCCTGCCCTGGCGGCAATACGCTAAAAAGCGATTCCTCCTCATGGCGGCGAACATCCTGCCCCGCAAACACATCGGCATCAGGATCTTCAACAAACTCAGGAAGCACCTCTGCAAAGAATAACCACTGCTCGTAGGGACATATTCTCGCATTTGTCCGCAATCGGAAGAAGCAACTTTTGCTGCTGCGGACAAATACAAAAAACTGTACTTACGGACGCCCATAATTATTATGGCAATTATATAGCAGTTTACCCAGGAATTCTTCTCCGGCGGTAGCCGCTCCCCTCCCCTCAAGGGGAGGGGCAGGGGTGGGGTCTGTAGCTTTTTCCGCGAGAGTACACAGCCGATAACAGATTCGCTGAGGATATTACAGACCCCACCCCTACTTGAAGATTTTGTCCGCTTAAGGACAAAATCGCCCCTTGAAGGGAGGGGAAAGGCGGGTAGGCGACCGCAGGTCGGGCGCTCGACCTCCGGTCGCTTGCTACCAAAGGGTCGCAAGAATGCGCCATGCGGAAAAGTAAATTCAGGTCAACTGCTATATCGTTGCCAAACTTTTAACTCTGTGCCTCTGCGTTTTGTTTTCATCCGCACAGTTCGATAAAGCCCATAGCTCGGTGCCCCCATTCATTCCCTCGAACGACACCCTCACCGCTCACGGCTTCTTCAGCGAGGCGATATACTTCGAGGGCTGGAGACCAGCCTGCTTCTTGAAGAAACGGGTGAAGTGCTGGGGATATTCGAAGCCTAGGGTGTCGGAAGCCTGGGTGGCGGTGAGGCCGCCCACCAGCAGGCTCTTGGCACGGTCGACGAGGAAGCGCTGGATGACCTGAGTGGGGCTTTCGCCAGAAACACTTCTCACCACATCGCCGAAATAGCTGGGCGAGAGGCAGAGCTCAGAAGCACAGTATTTCACGTTGGGCAGCCCGTGCTGGCGCTGCAAGCCCCGCTCGTAGTAGTCGGTCAGCACTTGCTGGAAACGAGCCAGCAGGTCGCCCGGCTGGCGTGTGGCATCCTGAAACTGTCGCTGATAGAACATCTGGGCATAGTCGCACACTAGCAGAATATAGTCCTGCAGGATGCGGTCGGTCTGCGGCGACGGCTGGCGGTGCGCTGTGAACCGCCTGATCATCCCCATCAGCTGCCACAGCAGCTGCTTCTCGCCCTCGGTGGTGTGCAAAGCCTCGTTCACGTTGTAGGAGAAGTAGTGGTAGTCGTGCAGCCGCTGCTCGAAGGCCGTGCCGCGCATGAATTCGGTCTCGAAGTGCAGCGTCCAGCCGTGATATATCTCGCGCGTCCCGTCGTCAGCCTTGCCCACAATCTGCCCGGGCGAGACGGCTACCAGCGACCCCTTCGACGTGTCATAGTCCACCATGCCGTATTTCCCGCCCTCAGGGAAATTGTCCTGCACGAAGAAGGCATACACGTCGCCCATCTTGTTCAGCGTGTGGGCTATCGGGCCCAGCTCGTCGAAGTGGACAACGCTCACCATCGGGTGATAGGTCTCGGCTCCTACGCTCCGTGCGTAGTCGTTGGCGTGGCTGAGATGGAGATAATCGTTTGCTATCATGCCGCAAAGTTACTACTTTTTAGCCAAATTGTCGCACTAAAGACGAAAAAAGATAAAATTGGTAAGTATTTCGCCGATTCGGATAACCACATAAAGCGGATTTTACCCTACCTTTGCACCCGGAAACCATCATGAAGGAATATGAGGCACGCTTTATTACTACTGGCAGCTATGCTGCTGACCTGTTGCTCGAACGACAACGACATAACGGCACAGACGATGACACAGAAACTCTACATCTCCATCGACGGCAAGACGCTCCCCGTCCAGCTCGTCGACAATGCCGCCACGCAGACGCTGGTGGCCGCCCTGCAGACGGGCGACATCACCTACGAGGCCCACGACTACGGCGGCTTCGAGAAGGTGGGCGCACTGGGGCGCAGGCTGCCCACGAGCGACGTGCAGATGACCACTCAGGCCGGCGACGTCATCCTCTACAGCGGCAACCAGATAGTGCTCTTCTATGGCTCGAACTCGTGGAGCTACACCCGTCTGGGCCGCATCGAGTATTCGTCGCAGGGGGAACTGGAGTCCTTCCTCAAGGCCCGTCAGGGGAATGTCACGGTGAAGCTCTCCCTGTCGTCGGGCGCAACGGCCGTCGGCAGCGTCCGTGGCACGGCTGCTGAAGAGGGCGTCTGCTATTCGCTCGGCGGTCAGCGCATCGCGAATCCTGCACACGGCATGTTTATAAAGAAAGGCAAAAAAGTGATACGATGAAGAAACTATTAGTAGCCGCAGTGCTGACGGGCTTGACGCTCGCGGCTTGCAACGAGAACAAACAAACTACAAACGAAAGTATGAACACAACATTGACATTGACTCAGGAGTGGGACAAGACGTTCCCCAAGAGTGACAAGGCAGACCACAAGAAGGTCGCGTTCCGCAACCGCTACGGCATCGAGCTCGCTGCCGACATGTACACGCCGAAAGATGCAGCAGGCAAGCTGGCTGCCATCGCCGTCTCAGGCCCCTTCGGCGCCGTGAAGGAGCAGTCGAGCGGTCTCTATGCCCAGCACATGGCGGAGCGCGGCTTTGTCGCCATTGCCTTCGACCCCTCGTTCACTGGCGAGAGCGGTGGCGAGCCTCGCCGCATGGCCTCGCCCGACATCAACACCGAGGACTTCCTCGCTGCCGTCGACTTCCTCTCTGTGCAGGACAACGTCGACCCTGACCGCATCGGCATCATCGGCATCTGCGGCTTCGGCGGTATGGCCGTCAACGCTGCCGCCATCGACCCCCGCATCAAGGCCACCGTCGCCTCTACGATGTACGACATGACGAAGGTGAACCGCGAGGGCTACTTCATGAGCAGCGACTCGAAGGAGCAGCGCATGGCGGCGCGCAAGGCGATGGCCGCACAGCGCACGGAGGACTTTCAGACGGGCACCTACAAGCGCGCTGGCGGTGTCGTCGACCCCCTGCCCGAGGATGCCCCCTGGTTCGTGAAAGATTATCACGCTTACTACAAGACCCAGCGCGGCTACCACAAGCGCAGCGGCAACTCCAACGACGGCTGGAACGTCACCGGCTGTCAGTCGTTCCTCAACCAGCCCATCCTCGACTATGCCAACGAGATAGAGACTCCCGTGCTGCTCATCCACGGCGAGAAGGCCCACTCGCGCTACTTCTCTGAGTATGCCTTCGAAAAGATGACCGGCAAGAAGCCTTTCCTCTCCTCAGTCGCCGAGTGTGCTGTGGCCAACGAGATTCCCACAGGCAAATACGCGGGAAGCTACAAGGAGGGCAACAAGGAGCTGCTCATCATTCCCGGTGCCTCGCACGTAGACCTCTACGACGATGTGGCAGGCGTCATCCCCTACGACAAGATGGAGCACTTCTTCCAGGCTGCGATGAAATAAAAAGCTGGGGAAAATCAAAGGGACTCCTCGCGCGCGTGCGCGTAATAAGGCGCAACAGGTTCATCTTGATGTCCTGCGTGTTGAGCGACTCCTTACGCGCGTGCGCGTAATAAGGCCAAAAAAACGCGCTACTCGAGCTACTTTGGTAGTAAACCGACTGGTAAACAGCTGCTTGCCGGTAGCTACACCACTCTTTTTGGCGCTACTCTGATAGCTACAGGCAGAGAAAAACGATGGGTGGAAAATGCGAACGCCGTTTGAAAAAATGCGAACGCCGTTTTGAAAAATACGAACGCCGTTTGAAAAAATACGAACGCTATTTTGAAAAATACGAACGCCGTTTGGAAAAATACGAACGCTATTTTGAAAAATACTCTTGTCTGGAATAATTCAGGCAGGAGCATTTTTCTCATTCCTCATTCTTCATCACCTGTAGCTACAGCAGTAGCGCCAAAAAGCGTGCTGTAGCTATAGGTAATGGTTTGAAGACCAAAAGGTTAGACGCTAATGTAGCGCTTGTAGCGCCAATTTTTTCCTCACGCGCGCGCGTATAGCCTGTTTCAATAGTGTAATCCTGGGCAACTGCTATGTTGTTGTCAATGACATAGCAGTTGCCCCGTTGTGTGTGCTGCCTCTGTTATGGCTTCAGTGCCTGATAGGTGTCATCGTCCACAGGCTCACACCATTCGTTGGTTGCTCCCTCTTGCACGTCTTTATGATAGGTGAGGTGCTGGAACCAGCTGTCGCTGGCGGCTCCGTGCCAGTGCTTCACTTCGGCAGGGATGGCGATGACGGTGCCGGGGGTCATCGGCTGCGGCTCCTTGCCCCATTCCTGGTACCATCCTCGGCCTGCGACGCAGATGAGCACCTGCACCTGCTTGTGGTGGATGTGCCAGTTGTTGCGGCAGCGAGGCTCGAAGGTGACGTTCATCACGCCTCCGCCGACATCGGCCAGGTAGCTCTGTCCGATGAAATATTTGCCGTAGGGGTTGCGCTCGCCCTTGGGCCACTTGGTGTGCAGCGTGTAGCCCTCGTCGCAGAGCCAGCGGCAGAGCTCGTCGACCAGCTGCGGCGCGTTGCCCATGTTCACCGCCCCCTTCTTGTGGGCGGCGAGCTGGGGCGCCACGCCCTCCAGGCCGCTCAGTGCTGCCACGGTCACTATCTCGCGGTCGGCAGGCGTCAGCTGGTCGCCGGCGAAGATGTCGCCGAAGAGGTGGGCCTTCAGGTAGTAGTCGTCCTGCGGGCAGAAGGTGTAGTCGAAGGGCTGTCCTGAGAGCTGCGTCTGGTTCTTCGTGCCCAGTTCGTATGCCTTGCGGGCATCGTCCCACTCGGCAGGGCGCGTCCAGGGCTTTCCCTCCTGCCAGTCCGCCTGCCTGGTACCCTCCACGAGACACTCGGTAGTCTCGTGGACGCCTCCCTTCTCCAGCACCTTGCTCAGCACCCCCAGCGCGTTCAGGCTTCGGGGGAATCCCGTGTAGGCATAGAGCTGGGAGAAAGCCTCCTTCAGCTCGTTGATGGTTACTCCATTGTCGAGTGCCTGCCGCACGGCAGGTTCGAGCCGCAGGATGTCTCCCTGTGCCATCAGGCAGGCACACGCCGCTAGTCCCCGCTGACGGAGCGTCAGCGTCGGTTCTGGCGTGCCGTCGGCTGCCTGCAGCCTCTGGCCGTTTGTTGCTGTCATTGTCATCATTGCGATTAAGAGTGTTACTGTTCTTTTCATTGTTGTTACCTGATTCGTTTCTTCCCATTTACGATGAATATCCCGCGTTTCGGAGCCTGCGACAGGCGCTGGCCGGAGGGCGAGTAGTAGCCGGCGGTGTCGGTGGCCTTTGTGGCGGGACGCTTGATGGCTGTGACGACATGGTAGTCGATGGCCGTGAGCCAGTGCTGAATCAGCGTGCTGCGGCTGGAGCGGTTGGAGTTGTTTATCCACAGGCTCTCGCTGAAATAGCTGGCGGAGGGCACCAGGCGCTTGCAGTCGCTGACCACTCCGCTGATGCCACTGCTGGCACTCGACACAATCAGCCCGACGTTCTTGCCGGCCATCTCCCCACCATGATGGAAGAGATAGGTCTGCATGATGGCCGCCATCTGGCTCCACCACAGGGGAGTGACGATGATGATGGTGTGATAGGGGGTGAGGTCGGTGATGCTCACAGGATCAATGGCAGGATAACTTGCAGCATCGTTGGGCGCAGCCTTGATGGCATTCAGCAACTTCGTGCCGATGGCATAACCGTTTGCCTCGTACTTCTGCGTCTTGTCGGCAGGCTCAATGCGCATCACGTCTGTATCAATCTGCGACGACAGCGTCTGCACAATATCGTGGCAGTTATTCGTATAGCTGTAATACACCACGAGCGTCTTGGCATTCATGCTGCTGATGAATGTGAGTAGCATGCCACAGATCATCGTTAGGATCTTTTTCATAGTCTGTTTGTCTTGTTTTTAGTCGTTACTTATCGTTTGAAAATCTTGTTCATGGTCTCTGGTGTCAGTGGCAGGAGGTCTTGCAAGTTCAGATGCTTCACCATGTGGAGTGTGCCCTGCTTGTACTTCTTGAAATGTGCCGTCTGGATGTGGTGCTGGTAGGCTTGTTGAGAGGCATAGATTTCGAGAATGCGGATTTGACAACTGTCCTCCTTAGTCTGCGTAGGGAACAGGCAGACAACGCCAGGCTCCTCGGCGAGGCTCGCTTTTTGTATCTCGGCAGCTGCAGCAAGGTATTCTTTCAGATATTGGGGATGAACCTCAATTTCTGCCAAGCGGAACAGCATGCCGTCGGCTGTGCGACTGACGGCAGATGGCTTTTCAACAGCCTGCCCCAAAAGCCACTGCGCATTCTTGTAGAGAATCATCTCACGGAACGGTGCAAGGTCGGGTTCTGTGGAGAGATATTGCTTAATGCGGGCGAGGCTCTGGGTGAGTACCTGCGGGGCAACGTAGGGATAATCGGAACCGTAGAGTAGGTGGTCGGGTGTGGTGATGGTGAGTAGCATGCGAATGGTCTCGGGGCTATGTGCGCCGGCAAGGTCGTAATACAATGCACGGAGGTTGGCATCGTAGTCAATCTCGCCCACCATCTTGTTCGTCTGCATCACAGGCGTCAGTGACTTCATACGAGGGATGGCAAGCGGTAGGTAGGCACCACAATGAGGCACTACCACCTTTATTTTATTATATCGAGCCAGTACGTTTCGACTGATCATGTTCGTCACAGCACGTGTAGTTTCTGAAAGATATTCCTGCATGGCGAGTGGTGTTTGCACCATCACCTGCTTGTTCACTGGTTCAGGGCGATGGGGATGCAGAATCACCACCGCCTTGCGCTCGTTCAGGAATGCAAACAGTGTGTCGAGTTCTGGAGCACCAAGATACTGTCCCTGCACATTGGTTGCCAATTTGATGCCATCAGCCTTCAGCACGTCGAGTGCATACTTCGCCTCTTCGATAGCTTTGCCGACATCAGGCAGAGGGAGGGCTGCACAGAATAGGAATCGCCCTGGGTGTTCGCGCTTGATACGAGCAGCGGACTCGTTTGTCTTACGAACCACTTCGGCTGATGTCGGTTGTGGTGCCGCCCTTCCTTTACCTGATGTGAATGCTGCTATCGAAGAAGCGAAATACGCCCTCGACGTGCTGAAGGCCGATGGTATTAAGTTGGCAACAAACGTAAATGGGCAGTATCTTGGCGCACCAGAACTCGACACGCTG
>JAILFU010000064.1 GCA_024697405.1 Prevotella sp. | reverse complement strand
TCCTGCCTGAAGTCAATGGCGCCAATCTTCAGCTTGATGCAGCGGAAGCCCTGCTCCAGCTTTTCCTCTATGCGGCGGGACATCTCTTCGAAGGTGCCCATCCAGACGAGGCCGTTGATGGGTATGCCTACTTCACCACGGCTGAAGGGAGTGTCGAAGAGGGTGCAGACAGATGAGGAGAGGGGAGCGTGTAGACTCAACAGCGCCGTCTCCAGCCCGAAGAGCATGCTGGGGTAGGGGCGCATGGCCTTGTAGGGAATCTCGCCCGTCTGTTCCACCTCGTCGCAGAAGCGGCGCAACACATTATTATATATATAGGGCGGCAGGGCATCGCAACTGAGGTCGGGTAGGGGGGCGCACTCGCCGCGTCCGACCGCTTCCCCGTCGGACATCGTGACCAGCCAGATGCGCCGCTCGGTATATACGCCGCGCGATGTTCCTGCCGGCTGCTTGAAGTGCAGTGTCCGTTCCTCTATGCTGATCTTCATGGTATCTGGGGATATTTGCCGAAGTCGGGCTTTCGCTTCTCCAGGAATGCCTTGCCTCCCTCCTGTGCCTCGTCGAGGAAGTAGTAGAGCATGGTGGCGTCGCCGGCCAGCTGCTGTATGCCGGCCTGTCCGTCCAGCTCGGCGTTCAGGCCCGCCTTAATCATGCGGAGGGCCAGTGGCGAGCGCTCCATCATCTCCTCCGCCCACTCGATGCACTCGTCCTCCAGCTGGGCAAGTGGCACAACCTTGTTGACGAGTCCCATCTGCAGCGCTTCCTGGGCAGAGTACTGCCGGCAGAGGAACCATATCTCGCGGGCTTTCTTCTGGCCGACAATGCGGGCAAGGTAGCTGGAGCCGAAGCCGGCATCGAAGGAGCCGACCTTCGGACCTGTCTGCCCGAAGATGGCGTTCTCCGAGGCGATGGTCAGGTCGCACACCAGGTGCAGCACGTGTCCGCCGCCGATGGCATAGCCGTTGACCATGGCGATGACAGGCTTGGGCAGCCGGCGGATCTGCATCTGCACGTCGAGCACCGACAGGCGTGGCACTCCCTCTTCGTCGATATAGCCGCCACGTCCCTTCACGTGCATGTCGCCGCCTGAGCAGAAGGCGTGCTTCACGCTGTCAAGAGGCTGGCCCTCGGGCACTTCGCTCATGGCACCGGTGAGCAGCACCACACGGATGCGCTGCAGCTCCCGGCACAGGGCAAATGCCTCGCTCAGCTCCTGCGTCGTCTTCGGCGTGAAGGCGTTGCGATAGCGTGCCCGGTTGATGGTAATCTTGGCAATGCCGTTATACTCCTCGAAGAGAATCTCCTCAAACTCCCTAATGGTCTTCCATTTCATAATCTATTCTTTTAACTACTCATTATTTCACTTCCCGTTCTCCCACGCCAAGGTCTTCTGCTCGTTCTGCACAAGGAAGTCGATGTCGTCGAGCCCGTTCATCAGACAGTGCTTCTTATAGCCATTGATGTCGAAGTGCTCGCTGTGGCCTGTGGCCTTGTTGGTGATGGTCTGCGCGGGCAGGTCAACCTCCACCAGCGTCTTCGGGTCGGCGCTGATGCTGTCGAACAGCTCTTGCAGGAAAGGCTCCGTGACCTGTACGGGCAGCACGAAGTTATTCAGCTCGTTCTGTTTGTGGATGTCGGCAAAGAACGAGCTGACGACGACGCGGAAGCCGTAGCCGGCGATGGCCCAGGCTGCATGCTCGCGGCTGCTGCCGGAGCCGAAGTTGCGGCCTGCCACCAGGATGACGGCATCCTGATAGCGCGGGTCGTTTAGCACGAAGTCTTCGACAGGCTGTCCCTGCTTGTCGTAGCGCCAGTCGCGGAAGAGGTTCTCACCAAAGCCAGCCTTGTCGGTGGCCTTCAGAAAGCGCGCCGGAATAATCTGGTCGGTGTCTACGTTCTCTTTGGGGAGGGGAACGCAGGTGGATGTGATGATATTGAATTTCTGCTTCATCTTTTTTGCAATAGAAACCGTAAAAACGCTAAACTGTGGGTTACAGGAGTTCTCTCGGGTCAGTGATGACGCCTGTCACGGCGGCGGCAGCGGCAGTGAGCGGACTGGCGAGGATAGTGCGTGAGCCGGGGCCTTGGCGGCCTTCGAAGTTGCGGTTGCTGGTAGAGACGCAGAGCTTGCCGGCGGGCACCTTGTCGTCGTTCATGGCCAGACAGGCAGAACAGCCAGGCTGGCGGATTTCGAAGCCAGCCTCGGAGAGCACCTTGTCCAGGCCCTCCTCACGGATTTGGCGGTCTACTACCCAGGAGCCAGGCACGAGCCAGGCGACCACGCTGCCGGCCTTCTTCCTGCCTTTCACGATAGAGGCAAAGGCGCGGAAGTCCTCGATGCGGCCGTTGGTACAGGCCCCGAGGAACACGTAGTCCACCTTCTTGCCCAGCAGCTTCTCGCCGGGCTGGAAGCCCATGTAGGCCAAAGGTGAGAGGTGGGAGGTGAGAGATGAGACAGGGATGGCCTCCGTTATCCCGATGCCCATCCCCGGGTTTGTGCCGTAGGTGATGCGCGGCTCTATGTCTTTGGCGTCGAATGTCAGCTCCTGGTCGAAGATGGCATCGTCATCGCTCTTCAAGGTACGCCAGTAGCCGACGGCCTTCTCCCAGTCTTCACCCTTGGGGGCATATTCCCTGTCTTTGATATAGTTGAAGGTCACGTCGTCAGGGGCGATGAAGCCGCCGCGAGCACCCATCTCGATGGAAAGGTTGCACAGTGTGAGCCGTCCCTCCATCGACAGGTTTCTGACCACCTCGCCGGCATACTCCACGAAATAGCCCGTGGCACCGCTGGTGGTGAGCTTCGCGATGAGGAAGAGCGCCACGTCTTTGGCCGTCACTCCCTTGCCCAGCTGTCCGTTGATGGTGATACGCATGGATTTCGGCTTCTGCTGGAGGATGCACTGTGAGGCGAGCACCATCTCCACCTCGCTAGTGCCGATGCCGAAGGCTACTGCCCCCATGGCTCCATGTGTCGAGGTATGGCTGTCGCCGCAGACGATGGTCATGCCGGGCAGCGACAGTCCCTTCTCCGGGCCTACGACATGGATGATGCCGTTGTCCTTGGAGAACATGCCGTAGTGCGTCAGGCCGAACTCACGGGCGTTGCGCTCCAGCGTGTCCACCTGCTTGCGCGACACAGGGTCTTCGATGGGCTTGTCCTGGTCGTGTGTCGGCGTGTTGTGGTCGGGCATGCAGAAAATCTTCTCAGGGCGGAAGCACTTCAGCCCCCTGGCCCGCAGGCCGTCGAAAGCCTGTGGCGAAGTCACCTCGTGGCAGTACAGCCGGTCTATATATAATTGTGTGGGGCCGTCGGGCACTGTCTGCACCACGTGGGCATCCCAGATTTTGTCGAAGAGTGTGTTCATAATTGAAATTGAGAAAATGAGAAAATGAGAAAATGAGAAAATGAGAAATTATTTCCGCATATTCTCTTTAGTTTTCTTGATTATTTTTATTAGTGTACCAATGATTACGTTTAAATCATTTTTCAATGAGTTGAATTCATCTTCAGTTACAACTCCAGATCTATATAAAAGCCTTAACCAAAACTCTGTTTCTCCTGCCTCCTTTAGCGCAATACTTAGTTTGCAAACAAAATCGGCTTTGCTTTGAGCGTTTTTGCTTTCAGACACATTTGCACCTATACTGGTTCCAGAGCGATATATCTGGAGAGATATGGTAAATTCTTTCTTTTCTTTTCTGAGATAATTATACATTTTTATAATGCGTAATGCAAAATCCTCAGTTAAATCAGCAATTAGGTTATCGTGTAGCATAATTTCTCATTTTCTCATTTTCTACATTTCTCATTTTCTACATTTCTCATTTTCTACAGTGTTCATTTCTTGAATTTGTTAATACAATCGATGTATGCCTCGACGGAAGCGGTGACGATGTCGGTATTGGCACCGAAGCCGTAGTAGAGCTGTCCGTCGTACTCCACCTGCATGTGCACCTTGCCCACGTCGTCGCTGCCTTTCGAGATAGCCTGTATGGTGAATTCCTTCAGCGTCATCTGCTTCATGATGATGCGCTTCAGCGCCTTGATGGCGGCGTCGACTGGTCCGTTGCCGCTTGAGGCAGCCTCGAACTTCTGTCCGCTGATGTCGAGGCCGATGCTGGCCACGCTCTTCACGCCCTTGCCGGTGGTGACCTGCAGGAAGTCGAGCTTCACGGCGTGCTGGTCGGCGGTGTCGGCGCCGGCCAGCATGAGCACGTCGGCGTCGCTGACCTCTTTCTTCAGGTCGGCCAGCCGGAGGAACTTCTCGTAGATTTTGTCCAGCTTCCGCTCGTCGCTCACGTCAATGCCGTAGTAATGGAGCCGGTGTTTCAGCGCGGCTCGCCCGCTGCGGGCAGTGAGCACGATGCTGTCGATGTCGATGCCCACGTCCTTCGGGTCGATAATCTCGTAGGTCTGAGCATTCTTCAGCACCCCGTCCTGATGGATGCCGCTGCTGTGGGCAAAGGCGTTTCTGCCTACTATCGCCTTGTTGGGCTGCACCGGCATGTTCATCAGCGATGATACCATGCGGCTTGTAGGGTAAATCTTCATCGTGTTGATATTCGTGTCGATGCCGATGCCCTTGTGGCACTTCAGGATCATGGCAATCTCCTCCAGCGAGGTGTTGCCAGCGCGCTCGCCGATGCCGTTGATGGTCACTTCCACCTGGCGGGCGCCGTTCAGCACGCCCTCCAGCGTGTTGGCCGTGGCCATGCCCAGGTCGTTGTGGCAGTGGGTGCTGATGATGGCCTTGTCAATGTTTTCTACGTTTTCTTTCAGGTACTTGATCTTCTCGCCGAATTCCACGGGCAGGCAGTAGCCTGTGGTGTCGGGGATGTTCACCACAGTGGCTCCGGCCTTGATGACGGCTTCTACGACGCGAGCCAGGTATTCGTTGTCCGTGCGCCCGGCATCCTCGGCATAGAACTCCACGTCGTCCACGAACTGACGGGCATACTTCACCGCCCACACTGCCCGCTCGATGATGTCTTCGCGGTTGCTGTTGAACTTGTATCTGATGTGTGAGTCGCTGGTGCCTATGCCCGTATGGATGCGTTTGCGCTTGGCATACTGCAGGGCCTCGACGGCCACGTCGATATCCTTCTGCACGGCACGCGTCAGGGCGCACACGGTGGGCCACGTCACGGCCTTGGATATTTCTATCACACTCTGAAAGTCGCCTGGCGAGCTGATGGGGAAGCCCGCCTCAATGACATCTACGCCTAGCTGTTCCAATGCCTTGGCCACCTGGATTTTCTCCACGGTGTTCAGCTGGCAGCCTGGCACCTGCTCGCCATCGCGGAGCGTAGTGTCGAAAATGTAAAGTCTGTCGCTCATAGTTTTTGTATCCTTTTTTTACCTTAAATGAATAACGGGCTGCAAAATTAATACTTTAGGCCGACAAAACAAAACGATTTCTAAGAATTATCACGGATTTGCTTACGATTTCGTATTTTCTTGATTTATCGCAAGCGCTAGAAGTTTGTCCCCAGCGTCAGGTTGAAACCGTGCAGCTTGGTGTCCTTCCCTATTTCGTTGAAGTCCATCCAGTAGGCAGCGCCTATGGTCACCATGTCGCCGATACGGAAGTTCACGCCGGCCTGCCAGCCTAGCTGGAAATGGTCGAGCGTTTCGTAACCGTCGCTCTTGGCTTGGTCTTTGTCGAAAAGGTTATGTGTGTGGCGCTGGCCTTCCGTTTCTTCAATGTCCTTGGCATTGAAGTTGAAGCGCCCGTAGATACCAGCAAACGGGTCGATGGCAAAACTGCCGCCCAGCTTCAGGTCGTAAACCACGTCGACGGGCACCGTGGCAGAGAACATATTGGTAAGGTACTTGATGCCGTTTTCTTTTTCCCTGCGGAAGAAGTACTGGCCTTTCAAGCCTGCATCAAAACCGAGACCGCCCATCACGGGGACAAAATAGCTGAAACCTACTGAAACCCCATGGAAGTTGGTGTCTTTGGCACTTGAGGAGGTGTAGTCCCACTGGTGGGGATTGTACTCGGCGAAGAATGTGCCAGACGAGCGCTGTGCACTGACGGCCGTGCTTACGATGGCAAAAAGAGACGCTGTCAATAGCTTTTTAATGGTTTTCATT
>JAILFU010000058.1 GCA_024697405.1 Prevotella sp. | reverse complement strand
CGTATTGTCAGAGATGACTTGCGTAATTCTGCGCAAGAAGTTAAGGGCTGTTTTCGAAATGTTATCGAGGTCTGTGCGATTGATGGAAGCATCGTCTGCCGCCTCTACATATTCCTTTGTGTATTTGCCCAAAGCGCGATTTGCGTGTTCGTAATTCTTGCTGTCTGGCATGAATGGAGCGGCTTGCTCTTCTGGTTTAGCCTTCAGATACTTGATAGCCTCCAAGAAATCAACCGGCTTAACAGCTTTATCGGTAGCCAGATAGAATTCGGTCTTCACGTCAGACGATACGTAAATGATGGACTTATCAGTATGTTTACCTGTGTTACGAGCTACACGACTCTTCAAAGGCAACTGTTTAACCTTGTCGTATAGTTCTCGATTGTTGTGAAAGACATCACGCAGTTCACGAATCAAAGCCAGCTTCTCGTCCATCGAATCCTTCACATTGCTGTCGAACATCTTGAACTGCTTTACGATTTCCTCCTTGGAATAGATCTGCACATCCTCGCCAAAAGCAGAATGGAACCCCTGCAACTTAATAAGGGCATTTTCGTAAAGTTGGATTTGCTCATTGCCTTGTGGGGATGGATAGAACATATAATTATAGATGTATTCTGCCACAGAACCGATACGATTCACACGCCCGATGCGCTGCATCAGTCGGGAAGCATTCCACGGGGAGTCATAGTTGACAATGATATGGGAACGATGCAAATTGACACCTTCTGCCAACACGTCGGAAGTGAGAATGATGTTGTACTGGTCTTTTTGCATCTCACTATTGGCATCGAAATTTTCTTTGATGATGGCTGCCTTTTTGTCGCGGTTGTCGGCTGTAATCGTCAATACGTCTGTTCTGCCTAACTCGTTCTCTAATCTGTCCTTCAGATAGTTCAGCGTATCAACACTTTCAGAGAATACTACCAGTTTGCCAGAGACATTGCGTTCGTCAAAGAACTCGTGTTTCAGTTTTTCTTGGAAGAGCTCAAACTTTTGGTCATCGTTTTCTTTCTCCCAATCAGCATTGAGTGCTTCCAAGACCTCCTTGTCATGACGAAGCATCGCAATGAAATCCGGCTCAAAATCGTCAGATTTATACAGGATATCACTTTCCTGATAGCCTTTCTTCATGGCCAGTTCAATAATTTGGTCAAGTTCCATACCTTTTGCCTGCAACTCTTTCACATTCAACTCTGGTGCAATGATGACCTTGTTTTCGGCAAACATCTTCAACATGTCGTTGGTGATGCGAAGCAAGGTGGCCAACGAAAGCTTAAAGGCCCAAAAGCTACTTTCGAGACGCTTCACCATGTGAACACGATAGATGCCTGCTAACGTCTGGCCAACATGAACCGCATTGCGATACTTAGCCCGGAACTCTGGCTTCAGAAATTCAACTGCACGATAGCGCGCATAATGCAGATGGGGATCGAACTTGTCGTCAGACAGAACATTCAGCGTGTAGAAGAAACGCCTGCTTGTGTCAGCATCCATTTTATATTCCAATGAGATAGGAGGCTGTGGCTTGGGGAAGATAATACCCTGCGCCTGTAAATCTTTCTTATATTCTGGGTCGTTCTCAATATTGTGGCGTGTACGACGTACTGTCACCTTGTCAATAACTTTCTCGCGAATGGCCTCATAAATCTTGTCAACATCGGCTGTTACGTCGCGAGTTTCGCGTTCCTTCATCAAGATTCTATAAGCCTTAATGTATTCTGCAAAGAATCCTTTTAGATTGGGTATGCCGTCAATCGTGCAATTTTGGCTATCTTGGAACAACAATAGCAGATTGAGTAAATCGTCAGGGCGGTTATTCAATGGCGTGGCGGAAAGCAGCATCACTTTCTTACGTTGGTTCTTTAATAAGCCAGCATTGACACAATCTGCCTTACAAATCTTTTGCAGTTCGTCGTATTTCCCAGCCCCGTCATTACGGAAGCCATGTGCTTCATCAACGATAATCAAATCGAAATCTTCTTTCGCTTTGTATTGTTCCTTTCCTTCTAACACACTTGATAGTTTACCATTGGTAATGAATTGTGCTTTACGGGATATACCAAACAACTTAAAGGTGTTTTCCCAGTTTTCTCGCAAAGCAGGAGGGAATACCACTAGGATGCTGGTGTTCTTGCCATTCGCCTCTATGAATCGCTTGGCTATCATGGTAGCAATCATCGTTTTTCCAAGACCTACCACATCAGCAAGGAACAGACCATTATGACGCATGAGCATTTGGAATCCTTGAATCACAGCATCTGTCTGGTATTTCAGTTCCATGACGCCATTGGGCAACTGAATCGAGAAATCATCCTCTATTTGGTCACCAAAAGTATCAATGAGTACCTTCAAATAGATTTCGTATGGAGTAGGCTGATAGCCTAAGTAGGTCTTTTGCTTGATACTTTCGATATCATCGATAGTTAATGTGATGGCTTCTTCCCACAGTTTCTTAAACTCAGAATGGCAATAGTCTACATCGTCGAAGTCCTTCATGGCTACATTCAGTTCATAACGCTCTGCCCTTGACGTGCCAAGTCCAGCATCAGAAATATTAGAAGAGCCCATGATCACCCAACCATCACTGTTCTCGTTATGATTATGCGGAAGGCAAAGATAGAACTTTGCGTGGAGGTTCTTTGTCGCATGAATTTTCATCTGGAGTCTGCCATCAACTAAGTCCTGGCACATCTGCAAAATACCTTCCTCTACCTCTGGAGCATACCGGGCATTAAGAATGTCTTGACGGAACTCTTCATCATAGACCATCTTTGCCTTTTCCTCGTTTTCTAACATCAGCATAGCCTTATTGTGGCGACGGAAGATGTCATCGATATTGATGCCAACTAATATTTTTATTTCCTCGACATCATTCAGCTCTTTTCGCAATTTGAAATAGCCAGAAGAGCGAAAGAACCCGACAACAGCCAAGAAACGGTCAAAATTGGCCATATTACATGCAATACCTTTGAGCTTGTCAAAGAGCGTATTGCCAGAATTGTTATTAAAGAATTTACAGCTCATTGTATTTTTCTTGACTCGGATTTATTAACGACCTGACATCTATCATTAACACTCTTGCAATTTCGTTTAATTGTGCAATAGAGGGTTGAGTCTTGTTTTGGCACCATCTGGAGATGGTATGCTCAGTTTTTCCCAACTGCTCTGCCAGCCATCGGCTGGTTTTTCCTTTTTCTACGAGGACTACCTTTAAACGGTTTAATGCCTCCATTTTTTCATTATTTGCCATAGAAAGTTCAGTATTTGAGTGCAAATATACACAAAATAATTGGTTTTACCTAATTTAATGAAGAAAAACTGTAGGCTCTATTTGAAAAGTGCCTAAAAAGACCCTTTATAATTTAGGACCGCGTCTCTTTTTCTTCTTCTGCATCCGCCTTCTGAACTCTTCCTCGGCAGGGTCATAGACGGGATTCGTGGTGTCGAAAAATTCCAAAGAAGGGATTCCTATTGACGGTTCGTTATGCTTTTGTTGCTCAGAATAAGTCTCTTGTCTTGGCTGTTCCGTCTGGATTTGACGTGACTGGCTGTTGATTGTTCGTTGCTGTTCCTTTTCTTCGTTGGCATTCAGTTTTGGCAAGATGACCGCATAAGACAGACCTCTTCTAATTTGGGAAGCCTTGAAGGTATAGCCGTCTTTCTTGAAGCGCATACCTTGTAAGTCTTTCAGGTCTTTGCTGCCATCCCGTCTCATGACAAGTAAAACCTGCAAATAGTGAAGATTCACTAATTGTGAAAAAGAAGATTCACTAATTATGGATAATGCTATTTCGAGCTTGCTCAACACCTTTGAACTAATTGCGGCATCTTTTTGTGGCACCTGCCAGGAAAGTGCGTATAAGATACGGCGTCCTTCTACCGTTATGATATCTAGATTTTCTCACTCTGTTACTATCCAATTATCGTGACTTGTAGATCCATCACGGTCAATGAATCTCAATGATTTAAGCTTATTGATATGCTTTTGGACTGCTGTCACAGAGATTCCAATGCTATTAGCGATCTCACCTCTTGTGATATAATTATTTGCATATATCATCTTAAATATGTTAGCGGCAGTTTCAGATACCCCTTTAAAAAGCACTTTGGCGACTATTCTTTTCTGGGCTAAGCGGTGAGGCAGTAAAATAGATGACTTTCTCCACTACCTGACCTTCGCCAAGAAATCCCTGACAGAGTTTCACCACGTCAATCCAATAATAGTCACCCCACTGCGGTTCGTTACGCTTAGTGCGACGAAGACCGTAGTAGAAGTTGAATCCGTCAATGTAGAATGTTACGCGTTGTGCCATATTGCCTATGTCTGTATAATAAAAAAGCCGTCCTCGGACGGCCATGTCCATTCAAGAAAGAATGGCGGAGCTTAATAATATGCTGCAAAGGTAGTCTTTTTTTTCGAAACTTGCAAATTTTACGCACGAAAAGTTTTGGTAGTACGAAGAAAAAGGAGGTGAAAGGTGCGTCATTATGCCCCATCTTGCCTGTCCGATTAACAAAGTTTAACCGGCTCAAAGACCGTCTTGCGGGTTCTTCGACAAGCGAAGCGGCAAAGCCGAGTTCGAATAAGAAACCTAACTACTTCTTTATTTCTCCTAAGTTTGCATTCAGCCTAAAACTGAACTTCCTCGATTTTCCACGACTTGCCTTTTATTTATGCAATGACATAGCAGTTGACCTGAATTTACTTTTCCGCATGGCACATTCTTGCGTACCTTTGGTAGCAAGCGACCTGAGGTCGAGCGCCCGACCTGCGGTCGCCTACCCGTAGCCTTTCCCCTCCCCTCAAGGCAATTGCGAGGCAATCGCGAGGAGGGAGCGATTGGGGAGCGAAGCGACGGGGGCCGGAACAATTGGGGAGCGAAGCGACGGTGGGGCGAAGCCGGGGTAGGGGTGGGGTCTCTAACTACCTTTCAGCGAATCTTTCAACGGCTAATCGAACTCCGGGGAAAAGTTACAAACCCCACCCCTACCCCTCCCCTGTGTAGGGGAGGGGAGCGGCTGCCGCCGGAGACGCTCCGGGTCAACTGCTATATTATTGCCTTTATTTATGCGCTTTCTGCGTTAATTCTCCAAAATCGCTCGTTTGTTACAACCTTTTTTCGTCGCTCGACGCTTGCCGTCGCTTGCTTTTGCAAGAACTCTGGCTACGCCGAAGTTCTTTGCGGAGCAAAGCGAAACTAGTTTCGAGTCCTTGCACTCGGAAGAACAAAAGAAAAACAGTTTTTTCTTTTGTTCTTCCCTCGTTTTTTCGTCGCTCGACGCTTGCCGTCGCTTGCTTTTGCAAGAACTTTGCCAACAAGTTGGCGAAGTTACTTCGTCTCGGCAAAAAAAAGAAATGACTTTCTTTTGTTTTACGCTCGACTTTTCGTAACTTTGGCTACGCCGAAGTTACTTGCACTCGGAAGAAAAAAGAAACGAGTTTCTTTTGTTCTTCTCTCTTTTTTTCGTAACTTTGCCCCCGGAAAGGAAAGCGGCGATGATGTTTTGCTGGTGCGTGAGGAGAGGAGGGAGCTGATGAACTGATAACACAAAAAATAAATGAGCATGAAAAGGTTGTTTTTTCTATTGGCAATGCTGGTGGTTGGAATGGTCGCCAGTGCCCAGCGTCCGGGCGAAGAAGCCCGGCAAGAACCGGGTGAGTATGAGATTACGGTTGCGAGCCGCCAGCCCTCGGGCATCATCGACGAGATGCTCTACGGGCAGCTCTTCGAGCACATCTACTTCTCGGCCAACAACGGCGTGTGGCAGGAGCTGATACAGGAGCGGTCGTTCGAGCCGGAGCAGTATCCGGGCATCCCGCCGCGCGACGGCTATTTCGACGGGTGGTTCATGGACGACGACCAGGTGCTGCACTCGCCAACCCGCTACGAGCAGCCGCTCAGGATAGACAGCATCACGACCTGCGACTTCGACCTGACGATGGAGATGAACTGGCGTGCCTACAAGCTGGCCCGCCGTGCCTGGAGCGGCGGTCTGATGGACATCCGCTTCGCCGTACGCAACAAGGCTGATGGCTCGCCTTATTTCGTGCGTATCCATGACCCGTACTATGAGAGCCGCACCTTCACGCCCGCGCAGACCCAGGCGCAGATTGACGCTGCCAACGAGGCGGCAGCGCGTGCCGCCCTTCAGCAGCAGAGTGCCACGGCCGACTTCTCCATCTGTCAGCAGGAGGTGCGGGAGTCGCCGGGCTTCGGCGGACGTCCGGGGCGCCGCATGAACATGCTGACACCGCTGGCATCGGCGCCGGCCACGAAGGAGCAGGTGAACGAGGACCAGCGCTGGCACCAGCTGCGCGTGGAGAGCCGGGGCAGCAGGGTGACGGTGTTTTGGGACGGCAAGGAGGTGCTGAGCTGCGACGGACTGGAGAAGGCCGACCGTAACTTCGTGACGTTCTGGGTGAACTATACCGAGGCCACCTACCGCAACATCCGTCTGACGGCCGCCGACGGGAGGGTGCTCTTCGAGGGCACGCCCGGCGACGTGCAGATTCCTGCCGTGGCGCAGCAGTGGACGGCCTTCGGCAACGGCGGCAAGTACCGCCTGGTGAAGGCTGCGAATAAGCGAACGCAGAGCACAGCTGGCTTGAGCGCTGCTGAGCGTGAGCAGGCTTGCCCCTTGGGCAATGACGATGCCGTGAACATGCGCTACTCGCAGGAGATCAGTGCGGGCAAGACCGAGGCCGGCATCTTCCAGGGGCCGCAGAACATCATTGTGGGTGAGAACTACATTGGCAGCATCTATGCCAAGGGCAAGGGCGAGCTGCTGGTAGGACTGCGCAATGCCGACGGTCAGTTCGTGGCGCGCCAGTCGCTGGGCAAGGTGAGCAAGGACTGGAAGAAATATGCGTTTACGCTCATGCCGTCGTTCAACGGAGAAGGCAGGTTCCGTACCTCGATAGGCGGGCCAGCACAGATCAGTTTCGACGGCGACTTCGCCATTATGGTGAAGGACGGCACGGTGCAGGTGGATATGGCGACGATGACCACGCAGACGGGCGTCAGCCTGGGCGGGTTCCGTCCCGACATCCTGAAGGCCGTGAAGGAGCTGCACCCCACCTGTCTGCGCTGGCCGGGCGGCGGCTATGTGGCACAGTACGACTGGAAGTGGGGCATCGGCCCGCAGGAGCAGCGCGAGCGGTGGGCTCACTGGATGTGGATGGACTACGACCAGAACTGCTTCGGCACCGACGAGTTCATCCGCTTCTGCCGCGAGGTGGGCTCTGAGCCAATCATCGTGGTGAGCGTCAAGTTCGAACGGCCTGCCGACGAGTATGACAGCATCCTGCAGGATGCGCTCCACTGGCTGCGCTACTGCAACGCTCCCGCCACCGACGAGTGGGGGGCGAAGCGTGCCGCCAACGGCCATCCGGAGCCGTACAACGTGAAATACTGGGAGATAGACAACGAGATGTGGGAGATGGGCATCGAGCGCTATGAGAGATGTGTGCGTGACTTCAGCACGGCGATGCGGGAGATTGACCCTTCAATCAAGATCATCGCCTGCGGCGGATTCCGCGAGGACGAGCAGTTCATCCAGCGCAGCGGCAGCTTCTTCGACTACCTGAGCCTGCACCACTATGAGCAGGCGGGCGGCTATGCCACCGGCCCCGTGCGCCTGGGAGAGCAGTACGACCGCTATGCCAAGATGATTGCCGACGGGCCGAATCCGAACATCAAGCTCTTCATCTCGGAGTGGAACCTGAACAGCATCGACTGGCGCACGGGTCTCTTCGCCGGAGGGTTCCTCAACATGTGTGAGGCCCGCGACGTGGTGGCGATGGGTGCCGCCGCCCTGTTCTTGCGCCGTACCGACGCCCCCGACTGGAACAACGCCTTCATCAACTTCGACTACAAGGATCTGTTTAAGGCTCCTAACTGTCAGGTGACCGAGCTGTGGTATGACCATTTCTCGAAGTACCGGCTGGCCTACACGGGAGAGACGGGCAGCCTGAGCGTGAGCACCACCATGGAGGAGAACGGCTCCGGCGTCATCGTGAAGGTGGTGAACCCCACCGACGTGCCAGCCGTGCTGCGCATCAAGGGCGACTGGGCCGGGGTGAAGGAGACCGCCTTCGAGTATTACGCCCCTGGTACGCTGACCGTGGCGAACAGCATGGAGAACAAGCATGCCGTAGCACTCCGAAAGACTGTCGCGAAGACCGACGGAAAGGACGTGGTGCTCGACGTGCCTGCCCTGTCTGCCGGCGTGCTGAACATCATTGAGGACAAGGGACAGTGATGTGAGCATGGTAGAACGCGAATGTGGGAAAGGACGAAAAGTTCGAGAAAAGAAGGAGTAATTATCTGGGCATAATATGTGTAAATCAATTGTCGGTGCATTGACATGTCATTAACGCAAATTACACGTTGCGGCCAGACAATCACTTTGCTCAGCCGGATTTGAAATCCGGCGGGTGTGAATATAAGCATCTCCAGATGCGATAATCCCCCCGGAGTGACAAAAACAGGTTATGTCCTTGCTTGTCGGATTGCAAATCCTTATACTCAAAGTGGTCGGATTTCAAATCCGCCCGAGCGGGTCAACTGCTATATTATTGCCAAAAATATTCACGACCCATTCGCGTGTCATTTGCGCATATTACACGTAGCGTCGCAGACAACAATCTTTTTCCACAATTAGATTTTCCGTAGATAGTGCATGGCAATACATCGTTTTCGCCCGAATAATATCAGCATGAGGAGCTGTTTTTTCGTTTTTGCGTCAGTTCGCCTTTGGAAGAGCCTGAATTTGCGTACTTTTGTGCAGTGATGACAGAAAAGACACCGATATACAAGATTGCGCTGGTGAGCCTGGTGTGTACCATCTTCGCCAGTTTCCCGAATATCGCCCTGATGAGCTGCGACTGGAACTGTATCCCTGCCGACCAGCATTGGGGCTTTATCTCGTGTACCCTCATCCGCTTTGTGCTGTTCTGGCTGTTCTCCGCCGGCATCCTGCTGTTCAACGAGAAGATGGTGCGTCAGCAGACGCTGGTGGGCAGGATATGGCCGAACCTGGTGTTCACGCTGCTGGCTTTTGTGCTCTATAAGTACGTCACCTACCTCATCTGTCCGGGCTTCGACCGCTTCAGGATGATTCCCACGTTCCAGTTCATCGTGATGGGCATGATGGGTCTGCTGCTGGGCTACACCGACTACCTGAGCCGTATGCACCGGAAGAAGGACACGGAGCTGCAGCAGCTGCAGATAGAGTCGCTGGAGAGCCGCTGCACGGCGCTGACGAACCAGATTAACCCGCATTTCTTCTTCAACTCGCTGGCCGGCATCAGCAGTCTGGTGAGGAAGAAGGACGACAAGATGACGATAGACTACATAGACCATCTGAGCGACATCTTCCGCTATATCCTGCAGAGCGAGAACAAAGGACTGGTGACGCTGGAGAAGGAGCTGGAGTTTGCCCGCTCGTTCTGCCAGGTGATGCAGATACGCTATGCAGGAAAGCTCGACGTGAGCTTCGACATCCCCGACCGCTATATGCAGAAGAGGATTCCCGTGCTGGCGCTGCTGCCGCTGATAGAGAACGTGACGGTGCACAACATGATAGACAGTGAGCACCGCATGCAGGTGAAGGTGTATGTGAACGAAGAAGGGGCGCTGGTGGTGGAGAACCCCGTCTATCCGAAACAGTTTAAACAGGAGACACACGGCACGGGGCTGCTGAACCTGGGCAAGCGGTTCACCCTGCTGACGGGAAAGCAGGTGAGCGTATCCGATGACGGAAAGACGTTCAGAGTAGTACTGCCGTTGAACTAACTTTTGACACGAAGAAGATGAAAGTATTGATTATAGAAGACGAGACGACGGCGAGCGAGAACCTGATGGCGATGCTCAAGGAGATAGACCCCTCGATAGAGGTGCTGCATGTGCTGGAGAGCGTGCAGCAGACTGTCAGATGGCTGAGTGCCAATGCCGCCCCCGACCTGATGTTCATGGACATCCACCTGAGCGACGGGTCGGCCTTCACCCTCTTCGACCAGATGGACGTGCAGACCCCCATCGTCTTTACCACGGCCTACGACCAGTATGCCCTCGACGCCTTTGCGGTGAACAGCATCGACTACCTGCTGAAGCCCATCAAGACCTCCGAGCTGACGCGGGCGTTGGAGAAGTTCCGGAAATGGGGCAAGACCGACGTGGTGGCCTATCTGGAACAGATGATGAAGCTCAGGTCAGGCACGAAAGCGGCGAACGAGTATAAGCAGTCGCTGCTGATTCCCCACAGAGACAAGCTGCTGCCTGTCAGTCTGGACGAGGTGGTCTGCATCTACAGTACCGACAGGAAGACGCAGGTCTATCTGAAGGACAAGAAAGTGCTCGACTACAACCGCTCGCTGGACTCCATCATCGGCAGCCTCGACCCCGCCCGCTTCTTCCGTGCCAACAAACAATACATCGTGGCGCGCGACTGCGTGAAGGAAATCGTGATATGGTTCGACAGCCGACTGCTGCTGAAGCTGCCCATAGACTTGCCCGAGCCGCTCTTCGTCAGCAAGAACAAGGCGTCAGAATTTAAGAACTGGATGACTAAGGTATGAAGATAACGATATGTGCATGTGCCTCGCGCACATTTATAGACAAGGAGAAGGTGGCACAGCTGGCCGCCGCCGCCAAGCAGGCAGGCATGGACGTGGAGATTGTCGCTGACCTGTGTGAACTCTGTGAGTGCCATGCGCCAAAGGTGCATGAGATAGCCCAAAGCACCATTGTGGCCTGCCATGCGCGGGCGGTGAAGAGCCTGATGGCTTTTGCCGGTGAGAACGTTTGCCAGAGCATCGACCTGCGCAGCCAGCCGTTGGACGATGTGCTGCAGGCTCTGGGCATAGCTGCCGCACCTGCTGCCGCCGCCGATGAGTGGCGAGAGCAGCTGGCGGCCTTCCCCTCGAAGCTCGGTGAGGATGCGTGGTATCCCACGCTCGACAAGGACGCCTGCGCCGAATGCGGCAAGTGCTTTGAGTTCTGTCCCTTTGGCGTGTATGAGATGGTCAACGACCGAGTGAAGGTGGTTCGTCCGCAGCACTGCAAGAACAACTGTCCGGCCTGCGCCCGGCAGTGTCCCACCAGCGCCATCATCTTCCCCAAGTACGACCGCAGTCCCATCAACGGCGGTGAGGAGATGGAGGAACGGGCCGTGCGGCTCGACTCGAAGGAGCTATATGGCGAGCTGTTGCGAAGACGACTGATAGAAAGAAATAAAAGCCCCCTGAGATAAGGGGACTCCACCCTAGGCTCAGGGTACTAGAAATATGGCATTAAGACACTGGACATCATTGGCAGGCATAGGTTGCCGCATCGTCAGACAGACTCCGCTGCGGCTGCTGTGGAAGTTTGTCTGGAACTTCGGCTTCCGCAGCTGGCAGACCATGCGCCGCTTTGAGCGGGCGTCGGGCAAGGGCAGGAAGTTCTTCCCCGCCTTTGTGATGATCAGCGTCAATGAAGCGTGTAACCTCACCTGCAACGGCTGTTGGGTGAGTGCCGGAGGAAAGAAGATGCTGACTGCCCGGCAGCTGGACGGCATCATCAGCGCCAGCAAGGCAGAGGGCAGCCGGTTCTTTGGCATCCTGGGAGGGGAGCCGCTGCTCTACAAGGGACTTCTCGATGTGCTGGCACGTCACAGCGACTGCTATTTCCAGCTTTTCACCAATGGCATCCTGCTTAACGACGACGTGGCACAGCAGTTGCGAAAGTTGGGAAATGTGACCCCGCTCGTGAGCTCTCTGCACGGCCTTCAGGCCTGTAAGAAGGCAGGGCTGATTTTCGGTGTGGCAGCCTGTGTGAACCAGACTAACTTCGACGAGGCGGTCAGCCGTCAGTACATTGAGCGGGTGGCCGGTGAGGGCGCTGCCTATCTCTGGTACTACATCTACCGCCCTGTAGGAGCCCATCCGCATCCCGAGGTGGCCCTCACCGCCCAGCAGATACGTCAGCTGCGGCAGTTCCTGGTGGAACAGCGGTGTGATGCCCCTCTTGCCGTCATCGACACCTATTGGGATGCCGACGGCGTGGCCATGTGTCCCGGTGCCACTGGCATGAGCCATCATGTCAGCCCGTCGGGAGCCCTCGAGTTCTGCCCGCCCATGCAGATGGCCTGTGAGCAGGTGGGTGAAGCAGGGACGGACGTGGTGACCCTCTTCAAGGAGTCGCAGCTGATGGCCGACCTGCGGGTCAGGATAGCAGAGCAGGGTAGGGGATGCATCCTGATGGAGAATCCCCAGCTCCTGGCCAGGCTGCTGAAGGAACATGGAGCCACCGACTCCACGAGCCGGCAGACCGTCATGGAAGAATATACCCGGATGAGGACTGTGCCCGGTCATGACATGGGCGCAGCGGCCATACCCGAAAAGAGCACGCCCTACAGATGGCTCAAGCGACATTACTTCTTCGGGTTTGGCGCGTACGGATGAAAGATGAAAGATGAAACCAACGCAGATACCAGATACGTTACAAGAGCGGATGACCCTGCGCAGAGCCCTACGTGACTTTGTGCAGGCGAAATCGCTTTGTCCCCCGCTGTCGCTGAAGCAGCTGGAGATGCTGGCCGCAGAGTTTGTGGCGCAGCAGGACCAGGCCGACGTGGGCAATGACTCGTGTGCATGTGCCGACGGCCTGTGCTCCATGTCAAACTGGCTGATGGTGGAAATCAACAACCAGCTCTGGGCTGACATCATTGCCGCCATCCCTCACGACCGCCGGTTGCTCATGCTGCCCAAATGCCTGAGCAAGCATGGTGAGTGCCGAGGCGAATACGACGAATACGGACTGCTGTGTCACCGTTGCGGGCGATGCCTCATTCCCGACCTTCAGGAAAAAGCCGGACAGCTGGGTACGTTGAGCCTGGTGGCAGAGGGATTCACGCAGGTGATAGAGCTGATAGAGAGTCATGTGGTAGATGCCGTGATAGGCGTGAGCTGCCTCGACTCCCTGGAGAAAGCCTTCCCCCTGTTGGTCAGCCACGCCGTGCCGGGACTGGCTGTACCCCTGAACGACAATGGCTGCATCAATACCCATGTGGATGACAGCTATGTGGCCGAGCTGCTCTCCTTGACCTGTCCCGAGCAGCATGCGTTGCTCCACTACGAGGCCACCCGCCAGCAGATTGACAGATGGTTCAGCCGGGAGGAGCTGGCGCCCGCCCTCAGGATTTCCGATGACACGCCGGGAGCGAAGACCTCGCAGGTGTGTCTCGACTGGATGACAAGGGGCGGGCGGCGCTGGCGGCCCTTCCTGCTCTGTGCCGTCTACCAGTCTATCACGGGCGAGATGATGCTGAACGAGGATGTGCATCGTGCTGCCGTGGCCGTGGAGTGTTTCCATAAGGCCTCGCTCATCCACGACGACATCGAGGACGGCGGCATGACCCGCTACGACCAGCCCACCGTGAATGCCCTCTATGGCGATGCCTACGCCGTCAATGTGGGCGATGCGCTGCTGGGCATGGGCTACCGTCTGCTGACAGAGAGCAACAACATGGAACTGGTGCGGCTGATAGCCGAGGCCCATACCTCGCTGTGTCAGGGCCAGGGCCGTGAGCTGGAGTGGACGGCCCATCCCCATCCCGCAGGCCTTGACTTCACCCTCGACATCATCCGCCATAAGACGGTGCCGGCCTTCGAGGTGTCGCTGATGCTGGGCCTCGCATGCACGGGCGGACAAAGGCTACGGGTAGGCGACGGCACGTCGGGAATTCAGCATCTGCGCCCGATGTTGCATAGTTATTCCGAAGCACTCGGCATTGCCTATCAGCTGAAGGACGACCTTGAGGATGACGGAGAGGACTGCTCGCCATCGGCCATCTTCGCATTGCACAACGAGCATCCCGACTGGAGCGACGAGGTGGTGAGGGAAGCGCTGAGCGGCATGATAGACCGATATAAACAACAGGCACTCGACGCCCTGGACGACCTCGACTGTCTGGAACTGAAACGCCTGCTTTATCAGGTGACGGAGAAGATTTTGAAGCGATGAGGCTTAGACATGAGAATACCGTTGATGGTGAAAGTATATTTCCGTTTGCGCAGCGGATGGCGACGGCTGAATAAGGACGCGCAGCAGCAGGTGAGACGCTATCTGCTGTCGCAGCGCTGTGCCGACGGCTATCTGAATGCTGGCGGTCAGGTGGATGCCTACTACACCCAGTTTGGCAAGGTGCTGGAGGCTGTCCTGTCGCCGGTCAGGGTGCTCTGGCTGCCGAAGAAACCCCTCGCGGTAAAGGAGAGCATGGGCCGCGACACCATCTACGGACAGTTCTTCGCCTTCCTGTCAGGCGATGACTACACCATACCTAAGACCTCCGACCTCAGACTTCTGACCACATCAACCGTCTGCTGTGTCCTTGCCATGCAGCATCAGACTGGCGCAGCCCATGACCCGGCGCTGGTAGGCTGGCTGAAAGCACGGCAGGACGAGACGGGCGGATTTTCTGCCAGCGAAGTGGCACCGGTGCCCGACCTCCTCTCTACGGCGGTGGCACTCTTCACCCTCTGGCTCATAGACGAGCATCCGCAGTCGGCCAGTCGCTTCATAGAAGGCCATTGGCTGGACATGGGCAGCTTCGCTCCTACCCTGTTGGATGATTACAGCGATGTGGAATACTTGTTCTACGGACTCTTGGCATTGGGAAGCGAATGCGGCCGATGGCCTAAATGATAAATGATAAATGATAAATGCGGCTGATGCGGCCGATGGCCTAAATGATAAATGATAAATGAAAAATGAGGAATGAGGAATAAAGAACGGCTACAGGAGATGTGGGAAGATGCCTACCGTAGGCTGATGCAGTGGCGTACGGCAGGAGGCATGTGGGAGGGCAGGCTCTCCAGCAGTGCCATTGCCACTTCTGTGAGCGTGTTCGCCTTGCAGCGGATTGACAGCGAGCAGTACGCATCTTACATTGCCAACGGCGTGGAGTGGCTGCACGATACGATGAAAGAGGACGGCAGCTGGGGCGACTCTGTGGAGAGTCCTTCGAACATGACGGCTACGCTGCTGGCATACGTGTCGCTTTATGCTGTCGGGCAGGCTCCTCCTCAGGCACGGGCATATCTCGACAAGCAGTTTGGCGGACACACCGAAGAGGCACTCATCCACGGCGTGCTGCGTTACTATGGTCGCGACTTGACCTTCTCCGTGCCTATCCTGACGATGTGTGCCCTGGCAGGCGTCGTCAGCAGCTGGGAGAAGATTCCCACCTTCCCCTTCGAGCTGGCCACATTGCCGCAGCGCCTGTTCCGCTATCTCAACATGCCTGTGGTGAGCTATGCCATCCCCGCATTGATAGCCATCGGCATCTGCCAGCTGAAGCACAAAGGCGGCATCCTCCGTCCCGTGCGGCGGCGGTTCATCCCCCGGTCTATGACGGTGCTCCAGCGGATGCAGCCCGCCGACGGCGGCTTCCTCGAGGCGGCTCCGCTCACTGCCTTCGTCGGTATGTGTCTGGCTGAAGGCGGGTTCCGTGCACATGCCGTGACACAGCGTTGTGCGAAGTTCCTCGTAGATACTGTTCGTGATGAAAGGCTACGGGTAGGCGAGCCCCGCTCGGGAATAAGGCTACGGGTAGGCGAGCTCCGTTCGGGAATAAGGCAAGGGGTAGGCGCGTCAGCGGGAATGGGCGCTTGGCCCATCGACACCAATCTCTCAGGGTGGGTCACCAGTCTGGCAGGAAAGGTGTTCTGTGGCAGTGAGGCAGAGCAGGCCGCCTTAGCTCAGTTGATTGAGCGTCATGCCACGACGGCCGTTCACCCCTTCACAGGTGCTATGGCAGGGGGCTGGGGATGGAGCGACCTCAGCGGCTCGGTGCCCGACGGCGACGACACCAGTGCTGCCTTGGTGGCACTTCATCACCTCAAGGGGAACACGCCTGGCACGAAGGTGTCTGCCACGGTGGAGAACGGGCTGCGATGGCTCATGGCGCTGCAGAACAACGATGGCGGTATGCCTACCTTCTGCAGGGGATGGGGCAAGCTGCCGTTCGACCGCAGCACGCCCGACATCACGGCCCACGCCATGCTGGCGATGGGGCTGTGGATGCCCTCGTTGCAGGGGACGTTTCGCCAGGCTGTGGAGAAGAGCTATCGGCGCATGCTCCGTTGGCTGGAGCATACCGTGGAGCGAGGCGGCTGGACACCGCTCTGGTTTGGCGATCAGGATGCCGACGATGAGCGGGCACCCGTCTATGGTACTGCTACCGTGGTCGATTATCTGATGCAGAGCCAGCAGGAAGAGGCTATGGCACTGGCTGCTCAACAGATTCCCTTCCTCCTGGACTGTCAGAATGAGGATGGCGGATGGGGCGGCAACAAAGGCGTGCGCTCGAAGGTCACCTACACCAGCAGAGTGTTGGCAGCCTTGAGCCATTTTCAAGACCCCACCCCTGACCCCTCCCCTGTGAGGGGCGGGGAAAAAGATGTGGCCGTTCCTGTGAGGGACGGGGAAATGGATGAAGCCATGCAGCGTGGGTGGGACTATCTCTATCGCCGCTATCAGGCTGGCACCCTCTATGAGAACGAACCTGTAGGGTTGTATTTTTCCCGCCTGTGGTATTCTGAAGAGCTATATAATGTGACATTCGTGCTACATGCCCTTAGGGCGGCCGGAGGCCGTATCGGCCGAAGGCCTAAATGATAAATGATTCAACTTTCGCATGTTTCTTTTTCAACACAGAGAAGGCTGAGAACACAGAGATACACAGAGATAATATGACTATCGGAATGAGAGATAGCAAGAGGGACCTAAAGGTCTTCCACAGAGGCTGGCGCATGAAAGATGGCGGCGCAGCTCTCTGTGCAGAGCATTTATGCTCCTCATGCCGCCTCCATGTCAGGAAAATAATCCTCTCTGTGTTCCTCTGTGCGCTCGTGAAACCTCTGTGTTGAAAAGAATTCTGCGAGTTTGAGAAACTTGAATAAATGATAAATGAAAAATGCGGCCGGGGGCCTAAATAAAAAAGAAAAAATAAAAAAATAAAAAATGATGCGGCCGGAGGCCTAAATGAGAAATGAATAATGAGAAATGAAAAATGGGAGATGAGAAATGAGAAATAAAGTAACACTCCTCACCGCTGCGCTGGTCGTTTTCTACCTGCTGGTGCTGATAGGCTGGCATCTCTACGACCCGACCACCCACTTCACTGAAGCGGTGCCTGGGGCCGACCATCGTCCTGAAGGGCACACTCGAAAGGCCGATGACGTGCTTATTGGCGAGTTCTTCATGAAGGAGGAGGCGACAGCGTCCACCCCTTCTAAGGGAGAAGAGCAAGGGAGCCTGAAGGGCGAATGGCCCTGTTTCCGTGGTGCCAACCGTGACAACCAGGTGGCGAAGCCATCCGACACGCTCATCCTCAAGGAAGTGTGGACGGTGGAGACCGGCGAGGGCCATGCTTCGCCAGCTATCTCCGAAGGTAGGGTCTATGTGCTCGACTACGACGAGCAGTTGAGTTCCGACGTACTGCGCTGTTTCGACCTGCCTACGGGCAAGCCCCTGTGGCGGCGATGGTATCGTGTGCCTATGAAGCGCAACCACGGCTTCTCGCGCACCATCCCCGCCGTCTGGCAGGACTTCGTGGTCACCATCGGCCCTGAGGGGCATGTGATGTGCTGCAACAAGCATACGGGCGACCTGCTGTGGACCATCGACATGAAGAAGCGCTTCGGCACTGAGATTCCTTTCTGGTACACGGGCCAATGTCCCCTCATCGACAACGGTGCACTCGTCTTGGCTCCCGCTGGCAAGGACACCCTGATGCTTGGAGTCGACGTGACATCGGGAGAGACCCTTTGGGGAACCCCCAACACCGTCGGCTTTAAGATGTCTCACTCCTCTGTGATGCCCATGACCTTCGCCGCTACCCCCACCTACGTCTATGTCGGCGTGGGAGGCGTGTGTGGCGTCAGTGCCCAGACGGGGCAGCAGGGCCAGCTGCTGTGGAGCGCTACCAAGTGGCAGCCCTCTGTCGTGGCACCCTCTCCCCTGCAGATCTCGCCAAGTCAGGTGTTCCTTGTGGCGGGCTATGGTGCGGGTGGCGCCCTGCTGCAGGTGTCGAAGAGCGGCAGCGCGTGGAAGGCAGAGGTGCTAGATGCCTATAAGGCGGCTGAAGGTATGTCGAGCGAGCAGCAGACGCCCATCTGCCACAACGGCACGCTCATCACCATCCTGCCCAAGGACGGCGGCGGCATGCGCGAGCGCCTCGCCATGTACACGCCCGGCAATATCCACACCCCCATCTGGACTTCTGCCGCCGACGAGCGTTTCGGACTGGGGCCTTACATGATGGTGGGCGACATGCTCTTTGCCCTCAAGGAAGACGGCGAGCTGTTCGTATATCGTGTCGGCACCTCGTCGATGACGCTGCTCAAGCGGCAGCGGGTGATGGAAGAGGGCATCGACGCCTGGGGACCGATGGCATACGCCGACGGCTATCTGATGGTGAGAGATTCTAAGACGATGAAGTGTCTGGCGGCCGTATCGGCCGGGGGCCTAAATGATAAATAATAAATAAAAAATGAGAAATAAAAAATAATTCAATGTGGTGATAACATCCCGAGGTAGTCGCCTGCGGCGAGAAATCTTACAAATCTAATCAAATCTATCAAAATATTTGTCTGATTTGTAAAGATTTGAAAGATTTCTGCCCCAAAGGGGCACTCCAGCCAACATTAGGAGCTTATCACCACATTGAATTATGATTTGAGTACTTTCATAATATGTGTTTTTTTGGAATAATTTGTAATCAACATTTGCATGTATTACTTACTTTGGGGCTGCCTGCGAAGGTAGCCCCAAAGACGTTTTTGGGTGTTTGCAACGACGTTTTTGCACACTCCTGCTGCATGTGTGCAAAATATACCTAGGTGTATTTTAGGTGTGTTTTGGGGTGTAAAATCGCTCAAAACCCCAGTGTTTTCGCAGGTTGTGACAAAGTGACAAATAGTGACAAAAAAAAAGTGCCATTTTCGTAGGGTTGCGTGAGGAG
>JAILFU010000032.1 GCA_024697405.1 Prevotella sp. | reverse complement strand
TACACGGTTTACACGGTTTTCTAGTTGTTGTTGCTACGGTTTTACACGGTTGCTCTAGTTACTATAGCCACGGTTTTACACGGTTGTTGTTGCTGCTGTTGGGCACGGTTTTTCTAGGGCAACGATATAGCTGTTGACACTTAATCAATTATTCCGCATGGCGCTCCCCTCCCCTTAAGGGGAGGGGAGCGGCTACCGCCGGAGAAGAATTCCTGTGCCAACTTCTATATTATTGCCCTGTCAGATGGCTGTGATGGAGCCCGTGGCAGGATTGTTCTTGTCCACGCTCTTCGGATTTCCTGCATATTTCAACGATCCTACGCCGGTAACCTTCCCGTCGAGATATTCCGAGGCATAGCACGAGATACTGCCCACGCCCGACACATGGGCTTTTGTGTTCTGCGACTTCAGGTCTTTGGCGTCGATGCTGCCCACGCCGCTGCAGCTCATGTCGGCATTTTCGCACTGCCCGCTCATCGATATGCTGCCCACGCCGCTGCAGCTAAGCGTCACGTTGCCGGCCAGAATCTTCCGCAGGCTGAACGAGCCTACGCCGCTGTTGGCCACCTTCAGCTGGTCGGTACGCAGGCTGTCCATGCTTATGGATGCTTCACCGCTGTTCTGCAAACGGGTCAGGCTGGTGGTGTACACTTTTATCTTCACGTGCTCGGAGTCAATGTCGATGTCGTCCTTGCTGAAGCTGATGTCGAGTTTGCCCGCTTTGCTTTCAAACTGATAGAGTTCCACATAGTTGTCAGGAGCCGTCAGCGCTACAAGGCCGTCGATGGTGTCACTTTGAATCAGCTCAACGTCGCCCGCGCACTGCATGGCCACCTCTTCGAACGCGGTCAGCTGGTACTCCTTCGTCACGATGTTGTCGCTGGCTGCGATGATTTTGCTGTTCCATTTACCCACTCTGACGATGCACGATGTCAGAGCCAATACGCCAATCATTAAAAACAATCCTTTTTTCATATCCTTTTCTCGTTTTGTAGGTTTGTCTGTCGTCCTTCTGTTTTGCAATTCCGGTGCAAAGTTACAGAAGTTTGCTGAATCCACCAAATTTTTGTGACAAACTGCTGCAAAAAGTGATGAATGGCCAGCCATCACCCATTTTTCCGACATCCTTTTTGTAAACGGCCAAAAATACGTGTGACGACGTCCGGGCGTAAATACTCCGCAAGGCGCTCCCCCTCCACTAAAAGAGGGGAGGGGAAAGGCTACGGGTAGGCGACCGCAGGTCGGGCGCTCGACCTCCGGTCGCTTGCTACCAAAGGGACGCAAGAATGCGGCTACCGCCGGAGAAGAAGTCCAGTGTCAACTGCTATGTCGTTGCCAAAATAATAACTTAGCTAACAAAACATAAAACCCTGCAACCCTGCACTAATTTGGTGCAATCTGTTGGTTTCCAGTTGAATAGCAGGTGCACTGTTGGTGCAAAACCCTGCACCAATAGTGCAAATGTCAATATTTGCGCTACGCGTCGGCAAATACTGCCGCCGTTTGGAAAAATACTGCCGCCGTTTGAAAAAATACTAACGCTATTTGGAAAAATACTAACGCTATTTTGAAAAATACGAACGCCGTTTTTCTACCATTCGGGTTCGCAAACCGACTGAGTAAGGTGCAAGGTTGGTGCAGGGTTAGGTGCAAGGTTTATGGCAAAGTGTGCACCTTGCAACTTTATGCAAACCATGCAGTTAACCTTCAATGGTGCAGAGGTGCAAGGTTTTCTTTTGGTAACGATATAACAACCTGTTGTGTGCAGCTGTTCGCCTACTAAAGACAGGTAGTATCACTAAGTTTGTCGATGTGAACATGCCTAAAAACTGCACTTTGATTTCTAGAACAAAAGGCCCAATTCGGTACAATTTGTCACTTTTTTTATCTCTATTGGCTAATAATTCCAGAATTATATGTAAATTTGCAAGCGCAAAAACATCAAGAAAACTAAAGCGTTGCATATATTTTGGTATTATGGATAAGAAATGTTTCTTTTTACAAGCCGTTGGCAAGTATCTGCCGGGAGTTTTAATGATTGTGGCATTGCTGACCCCGTCTTCTGGCTTCAGTCAGGTTGTTCACGAAAGCAAGACAGTCATTGAGCGTTTCCTTGCCCCGGATGCCCATGCAAAGCCAATGGCACGTATGTGGTTCCCGGATGCCTCAGCTGGCGAGGATGATAACGACTTTATCGAGAAACAGATTTCCGAACTAGCGGCAAAGGGTTTTGGCGGCGTGGAAGTGGCGATGATTATGACAAACGGCGTGCGCTACGAAAACGAGGATACGCGTAGCTACGGGTGGGGTACCGACAACTGGATTTAGCTGATGAAGAAAGTCCTGAAAGCAGCTGCCAAGGTTCCCGGCGGCTTTCAGGTCGATGCCACGATTACGTCGCATTGGCCTCCGCTGCTCAACACTATCGACCCGAACGATGAAGCTGCGAGCAAGGAGCTGTCGTTCAGCGTAACGCCCATAACGGCAGACGATATTGCCAGCGGCACCATCAAGCTGGAACTGCCTTTGCAGAGGACAACGGCTCCCTCTTCCACATTCGGTCCCACCGCATACGACCATTTTTTGTTTACCGACCGGTTTGTGTCGGCCTTCCTCGTCAGGATTGCTGACATCGTGGTGCAACCCGGCGTGAATGGCGCTCAGGATGGTGCCCGTTATGTCTTTGATTTCAACAGCCTGACTCCCATCACCGACCGTGTAACGGTCATCCCCGGGGCGGGATATGCGGCAGGAGTTCCCGACCGTGCGACTGCGGAGGCACACGGACGGGACTATGACAGGATATGCCGTTTCTTCGGTCCGGAATCCAATGGGCCATGGACACGGTGCAACGGCAAGCAGGATGAAGACATGAACCGTAAACGCATGGCCGACTGGCAGGAAGAATACCAAGTTTCCGTCAATGGCATGGATATCGACGTGAGCGAAACCAGTTTCGACGCTGCCGAGGGTGAGCAGTCTCGGCCACAGCCCCAAGCCGGCGACTGGGTGATTCTTTCAACCTTTTGCCGAGGTACAGGTCAGAGCGTAGCCGGTGCTTCAACCATGCATAACGGCATCTTCGCCCCAAGCTACTTCAATGCCGACGGAACAAAAGCCCTGACGGATTTCTGGGAGCAGATGTTCGCGAGGGATTCTGAACTGCTGATGCTTATGATGGCCAATCCCGGCAATTATTTCGAGGATTCCATCGAGCTGATCAGTGTTGCATCTTACTGGACTTCCTCCTTTCTGGACGATATGCCCGACGGGTATGTTTACAGGGACATCCTGCCTATAGTTGCGGCAAGCAAGTATGTCACCAGCGGCTTTATGGGTGTGACGGTTACCAACTACTTCTCCTTCGCTGGAGACGACGGCCTCGTCGACCGCATCTATGAGGATTACACTGACCGGCTGGCTGAGCTGTATGTGAAGCATCGCGTCACCGGTGTCGGCGACTGGGTAAAAAGGACCGTGGGGTGGGGCTTCCGAGGCCAGACCTTCCATCTGCCCGGTCTCGAGATCGGCAGGGCCGCCATGATGGTTGACGTGCCGGAATGCGACAACAATGCCAAGGGTGACGGCATCCGCTATCAGGCAGGAACCGTGAATGTGATAGACGGGGAAGTCCTGTCGATGGAGACGATGACCGGTCCGGCAATCGGATATGCCAATATGGGAGATTTGCTGACGGAGCTGGGACAGAACTATTCGGACGGTATCACCCGTGCTGTCCTGCACGGAACACCTTATACGAAGACGTTCAACGGTTTTTGCTCTGAATGGCCTGGATGGCTGCCTTTTGGTGCGGGCAGCTATGGCTCCTCATTTACCTACAGGGAGGCCTATTGGCCGGATTTTGGAACAGAGACCAGCTTTATGAGCCGCATCCAGGCAGTCTTGCAGAAAGGTGTGGCAAAGATTGACCTGGCCGTGTTGATTGACAAGGAGAGTAGTTTTGACTTCGAGAGCAAAAACCGGTTCCAAAAGCTGCTCGACAGCGGATATTCCTACAATTTAGTCAGCGAGTCAGTGCTGGGCCATCCCAATGCTGTGTTATCAGACAACGTGCTTGCTCCGGAGGGTCCGGCTTACAAGGCGCTCATCGTTGATCATGTAAATATGATCTCTCTCACCGGAATGGAACGTCTTGTGGAATATGCCAATGCCGGACTGCCCATCATCTTGTTTGGAAGTGACATAAAACGTGTATACGGCAGCGATAGGGCTACAGATATTGAAGTCTCAGAGATGTTTGCCCGGATGGCCGGTCTTAAGAACGTGAGAGTGGTGGCCACAGAGGAAGAAATGCTGAATGTCTTGACGGAACTGGGGGTGAGTAGCCATGCAAAGTATCATATCCCACAGCTTGAGGCTACCCAGTATCAAGATGCTGCGGATGGTACCAACTACTATTACTTGTACAACAACGCTTTTTCAGGAAATTCCGATATGATGGGCAATCACCAGGGAGACCGTTACAAGGGCGAGGAGAAGGTGCTGCGCAACGTGACAGTAACGCTTGAAGGTGACGGGGGGCCTTACCAGCTCGATCCATATACCGGCAAAGTGGCGCAGATTGCCGACTATAAAGTGGGCGCAACAGGGGTGACCTTTACCATCGACAGATTATCCGGCGGCTGTGCCATGATTTATGCCGTCACCCCGAATGAGAGCGCCTTCAACAAAGTGGCAGGGAAAAAGATTTCCAACAGGGAGGAGAAAGAACCCATTGACCTGGGCGGCGAGAAGTGGAAACTCATCATTCACAGTTACGGTCCCTCCCCAGACTCCCGGGATCCCGGCGACAGCAAAGTCACTGACGTTGATTTTGGAATGCAGGCACTTGGCAAATGGTGTGACATAGAAGCAACTAACGAGCAGCTTGACATGCTTGGCGTGGGTGACATGAAATATGTCTCCGGTACGGGCGAATACACCACGTCTTTCACTCTGCCCGATAACTTTGGCGAGAACGACGGCGCGGTCATAGCATATAGCTATGGCAGAGACCAAGTCGGCGCCCTGATTGTAAACGGTACAGAATTGCCTGCGAACAATGCCAGTGACAGGGTTGACGTAGGAACGCTGTTAACCTTGGGCCAGAATACGCTTACGATACGGCTCAATTCCACGCTGTATGGAAGAACATATTTCGAGCACAGCGGATATCTGGATAAAGGCGCAGTCTATGGCATGGGAGAGGGCGTTCTGGATCCACCTGTCGCCGGAACTTACTATAACGGTCTTTTAGGCGTCAGCATTATCCCTTATATGGCTACGACGATGGGCGACGATGCCATCGAGGACGTGCCGGCCGCCGACAGCCAGCCCGCATCATCGTCGGCCGTCGTCTACAACCTGCAAGGCCAGCGCCTTGGCACCCCGCAGCGCGGCGTGAACATCGTCGGGGGAACGAAAATCGTTGTCAAGTAATGAATGGCAAATTGCCTGTCCATTTCTGTTGCTTTGCTTGTTTGTTGGATGTGATTGCTGTTTTCCGGCTAATCCTGGAAATAGACGCGCTTCACGCGTGGCGAGACGCTGGTGAGCACCTCGTAGGGGATGGTCTGCAGGATGTCGCTGAGGGTGGTGACGGGCAGCTGGTTTCCAAAAATCTCGACGGTGTCGCCTTCCTGACAGGGGATGTCGGTGACGTCGATGAGCGACACGTCCATGCAGATGTTGCCCACGTACGGTGCCTGCTGTCCGTTGACGATGCAGAAGCCTCGTCGGCAGCCCAGGTGACGGTCGAGGCCGTCGGCATAGCCGATGGGTATGGCAGCTATGCGGCTGTCGCGGTCGAGGATGCCCTTGCGGCTGTAGCCCACGGTCTCTTCCTTGGCTACGTCGCGTATCTGGAGGATGGTGGTCTTCAGGGTAGACACTGGCATAAGCGGGGAGTTTGAATGATAGGATTCCACTCCATAGAGCCCGATGCCTAGGCGGCACATGTCGAGCTGGCGGTCGGGGAAGTGGCCGATGGCGGCCGAGTTGCAGATGTGGCGCAGAATCTTGTGGCTGAAGGCCTGCTGCAGCTTGCGGCTGGCACGGTCGAAGCGTTCGAACTGACGGGCGGAGAACTGGTCGAAGTCGTCGCTGTCGCTGCCCACGAAGTGGCTGAACACCGAGCGGGGGATGATGGCCGACTGGCGTTTCAGCCGCTCAATCAGCTCGTCGGTCTCGTCGGGCTGGGTGTTGAAGCCCAGCCGGTGCATGCCGGTGTCGAGCTTGATGTGGACGGGCCAGCCGGTGATGCCCTGCTGGCGGGCGGCGTGGATGAGGGCGTCCATGATGCGGAAGCTGTAGACTTCCGGCTCTAGGTCGTAGTCGAAGAGGGTCTTGAACGACGACATCTCCGGGTTCATCACGATGATGTTCTGCGTGATGCCGGCACGCCGCAGCTCGGCACCCTCGTCGGCCACTGCCACGGCGAGATAGTCTACGCGCTGATCCTGCAGCGTCTTGGCTATCTCTACGGCTCCGGCTCCGTAGGCGTCGGCCTTAATCATGCAGACGAGCTTCACGCCGGGGCGGAGCAGCGAACGGTAGTGATTGAGGTTGTTGACCACGGCTCCGAGGTCTACTTCGAGGATGGTCTCGTGGACTTTTTTCTCCAGCTGGTCGCTGATGCGCTCGAAGCCGAAGGGGCGCGCTCCCTTGAGCAGCACCACGCCTTGCAGTCGGGTGAAGACTGGGCTTGCGAGGAACTGGTCGACGGTGGGGAAGAACCATTTCTGCGGGATGGCCATCTTGTCGGCCTGGGCACATATCTCGGGGCCGATGCCGATGAAGCAGCCGATGCCGCGCTTCTGGGCCAGCTGCGACACCTGTGTGTAGAGGTTGGAGGGCTTTTCGCCGCTCTGGTAGATGTCGCTGAGGATGAGGTTCTTCTGTCCGGCTCCGAACCGGCGGTCGAGGAAGTCGAGGGCGATGTCGAGCGACTGGATGTCGTTGTTGTAGGAGTCGTTGATGATGGTCAGCCCCTGCCGGCCCTCTTTCACTTCCAGGCGCATGGCGATGGGCTCGAGGCGGGCCATGCGCTGCGCCAGCTCTTCAGGCTTCAGTCCCAGCCAGAGGGCGACGGCGGCACAGGTGATGGAGTTGCCGATGGCGGCCTCGCTGCTGTAGGGCAGGTCGTAGCTGCCTTTCACGCCCTTGAAGACGTAGGAGATGTGCTGGCCGTCGACGGTGACAAACATGGGTGCCTTCTCGCTGTAGCGGCTCCAGCCGATGCGCTCGCCCCGGAAGTCGGAACGGCGCATGCAGCGGCTGACCACATCGTCGTCGCTGGGATAGATGATGACCTGGGCATCGCGGAACAGCTGGAGCTTCTCCGTGCATTTCTCGTCCATGGAGCGGAAGTTCTCCTGATGGGCGGCTCCCAGCGAGGTGAACACGCCGATGGTGGGCTGTATGATGTCGTGCAGCGGCAGCATCTCGCCCGGCTGGCTGATGCCGGCCTCGAACAGGGCGACGCGGCTTTCGGGGTTCAGCAGCCACACGGAGAGGGGCACGCCGATTTGTGAGTTGTAGCTGCGGGGGGAGCGGGTGACTTTCAGCTGAGGGGAGAGCAGCTGGTAGAGCCATTCCTTCACCCACGTCTTGCCGTTGCTGCCGGTGATGCCCACCACGGGGATGGTGAACTCGTCGCGGTGGCGCTCGGCCAGTCGCTGAAGGGCGGCCAGCGGCGAAGGCACCACCAGGAAGTTGGCGTCGGAGAATTGACCATTGGCCGTTGACCACTGGCCATTGTTTTCCACCACGAAGTTTCTTACACCACGGCGGTAGAGCTCGACGATGTACTTATGACCGTCGTTGCGCTGGGTGCGGATGGCAAAAAACAGGGTCTGCTCGGGAAAACAGAGCGAGCGGCTGTCGGTGAGCAGCCATCCGATAGTGGCATCGGCTTTTCCATAGCGGCGCGCGCCGATGAGCGTAGTGATTTTCTCTATACTGTAAGTCATTTATTTTATAGGAGTTGAGGAGTTGAGGAGTAAGGAGTTCTTGCTTAGGCAAGCGACCAAGGTCGAGCGGAGGAGTTGACCTGAATTTGATTTTCCGGATGGCGCTCCCCTCCCCTTGAGGGGAGGGGAGCGGCTACCGCCGGAGAAGGATTCCTGGGTCAACTGCTATATCGTTGCATTTTTTATAGGAGTTAAGGAGTTCAAATTGCATAAAACCCTGACGACGAAGTGCCTCCAGAAGGGTTGCCGACATGGCCTCATTGTCCTTCTTGGTGTAGCGGATGTCGGTGAACACCTGTGCGAGTGTCTGCTTGTGGTTGATTTCCACGAAGTGCCGGTTCTCGGGCAGGGATTCCTTATGTTCGTAGAAGCGGTCGATGTCGTCGGGGGAGTAGTCCTGATAGGTGTCCTGATGGACGAAAGCCTGCGGCTGCAGGCGGTCCGTTTGTTGAGGACATTCTGCAGGCCAGCCTACAGTGAGGGTGGCCACGGGCATCACCAGCGGGGGCAACCGGAGGATGTCGATGATGAGCTGCGGCTGGTAGAGGGTGGTGCCCAGGAAGCAGTAGCCCAGCCCCTGCTCGTCCATGAGGCAGCAGAGGGTCTGGGTGTAGAGCAGAGCGTCGGTGGCTGCGTTGAGAAACGAGAGGAAGTTGTCGTAGCCCGGCTCTGCCTGGCGGCAGCGTGCCCACTGGCTGGTGCGGTTGAAATCGGCGCAGACGGTGAGCACCACGGGTGCCTGGGTGACCATTGGCTGGTTGAAATGGGCGGGAGCGAGCTGCGCCTTGAGGTCGGCAGAGCGGGTGACCACCACGGAGTAGAGCTGCAGGTTACCCATCGTCTGGGTGTGTCGGGCCTCGTCGAGGAGGCGGCCCAGCAGCCCGTCGTCTACGGGCTTGTCGCTATATTGCCGGATGGTGCGGCGTGTCAACAGGTTTTTCATTTGATGATTTTCCTTCCCCTCCGGTCTTCTTGGTTGAACAGGATGTAAATGCCTCGGGGCAGCGCGTCCAGGCGGGTACCCATGTAGCGGCCGTCGGGAGCGTAGTAGCCGGGGGGTAAAGAGCGCTTCGCCAGTGAAGCCTGAAGAGCGGGAAGTGAAGAGCTGGCTACCGCATTGGTAGAGTCGCCCTTCATGCCGACGATGAGCACATCGTCGAGGAGGAAGCGCTTGGAGGGGGAGAAGGTGAGACGGAGGCTGTCGTTGCCGGTGAGCTTCACTTTGTACTCGTTCCATACGAAGTTCTCCATGGTCAGTTCCGACGGTTCCACGGTGCCGTCGCCCTCGACGGTGAGGGTGAGGGTGGTGGCATCCTTGTTCCATCCTGCGGCACGGAAGGTGAGGTAGGCGAAGTCTTTGTTAATCACGAAGGGTGGGGTGGTGGCGCTTCCGGCTGTGCTGCCGTTGCCGAAGCGGGCGCAGCGCCATCCGCCGTAGGGCTTCACCGTGGTCCATCCGTCGTTGTCGGCCACAAAATTGCTGCTGGCTATATTGGCACTCCACTGCCCGTCGTTGCCGCCTGTTCCCAGGCAGTTGTTGAAGGATTCGTAGAAGATGGTGCCTTCAGGCACGTATACCTCTTCTGCCGAGTTGCGGAAGCGGAAGGCCATGGTGCCGCCTTGGTTGCGCCTGATTTCCAGGATGCCCTTGTTCATCAGCTTGCTGCCGTCGGTGTTGAGGTGATAGACGATGGCACTGGGGTTGGAGGTGTTGGTGAGCGAGTCGTTGTCCTCATAGGGGTAGGGGTCTTTGGAAGCGTTGTGCCAGAAGCTGCCCTTGCCGCCGGCGAGGAAGATGGAGCAGCGTTCGTGGTCGTTGGCAGGAAGGCCGCCGCCTTTGTTGTTGGTGTTCACCAGGTTGTTCTCCCATATCTCGCGGTCGTAGTCTACGTGGAGGATAAGCATGCCGTTGCCGGGCAGTTCCTTGTCCCAGCCTTTCTTCTGGCGGTTCTCCAGCATGTAGTACTCTTTGTCGTAGTTGTCGTTGTAAATCATGTAGACATCAGGGGCATCTTCCAGTGGCTTCATGCTGTCAATGCGCTCGCTGCGGGTCAGGACCTGGGGGTTCACCCAGCCGCAGGTGTATCTTTCGAAGCTGGTGTAGCCTGAAGGACAGAAGCCGTTGCCGTTGTAACTGCCCTGATCCATGAGTGACCATTCGCCCATGCCGTAGTTACCGCCGTAATTCACGTCGTACATGTCGGGCAGGCCCAGACAGTGGGAGAATTCGTGGCAGATGGTGCCGATACCCATGATGCTGTTTCCCGAGCGTTCGTTGGCACAGGCATAGGTGTTGATTTTTACGCTGTCGATTTCAAGCACATCGCCGTAGTCGCTTTCTGCCAGCTCCCACTCATGGGGCCAGATGGTCTCCTTGCCGCCGCCGGTGGCCTGCCCTTCTCCGGCATAGATGCACATCACCTGGTCTACATAGCCGTCGCCGTCCCAGTCGTAGTCTTTGAACTCCACTTGGTCGGCTACTGCCAGGCAGGCCATGGCTGTCATCTGGCCGGGATGGGCGTCGCTGCCCCCTTCTGTAGGATCGGTGTCACGGCCATAGTACTGGTAGGTGGAGTCCATCTGCACAGGACCTATTACGTCGAAGGTCAAATCGAACTCTCCGTAGCTCTGCTCCTTGAAGTAGTCGTAGACGGAGCCTCGGAAGCTGCCTTCGTCATAGCCCTTCTCGTTGCAGATGCGAGTGTAGCGCAGTGAGTCGTTCTCGGGCTTGAACTTCATGTTGGTGAATTCCACCAGGATGATAAGGCCCTTCTTGGAACCGCTGTAGTGCATGAAGTCGCCGATGGCTTTGCGTGGTGTCCGGGTGGCACGCCGTGCTGCAGCCCTGGTCTTGCGGCCGATGGCATTGGCACGAAGCGTCTCCATGTCGGCGGGCAGGAACTGTCCGTTGCCTTCCGTCAGCTGGCGACCGTCTTCAGTGAGCCAATAGTGCAGGTGCTCGTCGCCTGCCAGTTGTGCTTTTACGGGTATGCCGTTCAGGGGTAAAGTCTTCCAGATTCCACGTCTGGCAGGCACTGCCATCATTCCTAGGGTGAGCAGTGAGAGTGAAAACGTAAGTAATAATTTCTTCATGATTGATGCTTCATAATAAAATTGTGTGCAAAATTACGATTTTTTTTCCATTCCGCTATCGCTGAATGCGACTTTTTTATTAATTTTGCAACGAAAAAACAAAATAGGCAAAACAATATGGCGAAAGAAGTGGTGGAAGTGAGGCCGCAGGTGCTTGAGTGTGACGTGGTGCGCTTTCAGAACAACAAGGAGAAGTGGGTGGCGCTGGTAGGGCTGCTCGACGGCTATCCCTACGAGATATTCACTGGCTTGCAGGACGAGGAGGAAGGCATCATGCTCCCTAAGTCGGTCAGCAAGGGGAAAATCATCAAGCAAGTCAATGCCGACGGCACCAAGCGCTACGACTTCCAGTTTGAGAATACACGGGGTTATAAGATTACCGTCGAGGGTATCAACGAGAAGTTCAACCCCGAATACTGGAACTATGCCAAGCTGATTTCAGGCGTGCTGCGCTATGGCATGCCCATCGGACATGTCATCAAGCTGGTGGCATCGCTGTCGCTCAACGATGAGAGCATCAACACCTGGAAGAACGGTGTGGAGCGGGCCTTGAAAAAATATCTGCCCGGACAGCCGGACAGCCAGTATGAACCGCTGACGAGTGATGATACTCCAGAGTAGCACCATCAGTATTGAGAAGCTGCGCATTCATGCCTGCCACGGCGTGATGGCTCAGGAACGGGAGGTCGGGGCCGACTTCTTGGTTACTGTACGCGTACATTATAATATAATGAAGGCCATGAACTCCGACGACGTGACCGACACGCTGAACTATGCTGTGTTGTGCCAGGTCGTGAAAGACGAGATGGCCGTGCCGTCAAAACTGCTGGAGCATGTGGCGGGTCGCATCTGCCGTGCCGTCTTCAGCCGTTTCCAGCAGGCTACAGGCATCGAGCTGAAACTGACCAAGCTCAACCCGCCCATGGGGGCCGACTGCGAAGGAGCCAGCGTGGAGGTGATGGTGAGGAATGAGAAATAAGGATTGTTTTTTGTGAATAGATTTAGATATAAGCGAGGGATGGGAGTGATGCTGACGGTGAAAGTGCTGCTGGCGCTTTTTGCTTTTGCCTTCTCATGTCCTGCTTCTCAGGCTGCCGAACGCAAGTTCACGCTGGTTATTGATGCCGGTCATGGAGGCAAGGATGGCGGCGCCTGTGCCAATGGAGCGAAGGAAAAGAATATCAACCTCGCCGTGGCGCTGGCCTTTGGAAAGCTGGTGGAGAAGAACTGCTCCGACGTGAAAGTCATCTATACCCGCAAGACCGACGTCTTCATACCTTTGCATGAGCGTGCCGACATTGCCAACCGCAACAAGGCCGACGCCTTTATCTCCATACACACAAACTCCGTGGCCAGCAAACGGCCGATATCGGGCATGGAGACTTATACCATGGGCATGCGTCGCAGCGACGAGAAGCTGAGCGCTGCCATGCGGGAGAACGAGGTAGTGCTCATCGAGAGCGACTACAAGCAGCACTATGCTGGCTTCGACCCAAGGGTGCCGGAGAGCTATATCATCTTCGACATCGTGAACGAGACCAATATGGCACAGAGCGTGGAGCTGGCACAGCTCATACAGCAGAAGGTATGCGCCACCGCTAAAAGACCCAACAAGGGCGTGAAACAGGACGCTTTTCTGGTGCTGCGCGAGACGTCGATGCCTGCCTGCCTCATTGAGTTGGGCTATATCACAACAGCCTCGGAGGCGGCCTATCTGACCAACCCCGCCAATGTGGAGGCTATGGGGCGTGGCATCTACCAGGCGTTTGTGGCCTATAAGGACAAGAGGTCGCCGAAGGCGCAACAGAAGTCACGTACTGAGAACGGAGATAAAGACAGTACGGCTACGGAGAAAGCAGCCAAGGACAGTTCCGCTACGGAGAAAACAGTCAAGGACAGTCCCGCTACGGAAAAAGCTGCCAAAGACAGTACGGCTACGGAAAAAGCTTCCAAGGACAACAAGGCCACAGAAAAGGCGGACAACGATGATGCTGCCCCTGTCTTTAAAGTGCAGTTGCTGGCCAGTGTTACCAAGCTGAAGACCAACGACCGCCAGCTGAAGGGGCTGACCGGCGTGGAGTGCTATAAGGAAGGCCGCATGTGGAAATACACGCTTGGCTCATCGACCGACTACAACGAAATCTACCTGCTGAGAAAAAGCATTATCGACAAATTCCCGCAGGCTTTCATCATCGCCTTTAAGAACGGCGAGCGTGTGGATGTCAACGCGGCTCGCCAGGAGGCTAAAAGAAACAGCAAATAAACTAGTTATTCAAGTTATATGAAATACTTTACTAAAGAAGTGAAAATAGCGCTGGTGGCCATCGTGGCCATCGTGGTGCTGTTCATAGGCATGCAGTTCCTCAAGGGCATGTCTGTCTTTTCCTCAAACGACGTCTATTATGCCTGCTTCGAGGACATCAGCGGACTGTCTACGTCAAGTCCCGTCTATGCCAACGGATATAGGGTGGGAGTGGTGAAAGGCGTGGAATATGACTACGAACACGCAAACCGCATCGTGGCTGCACTCGACCTCGACCCCAAGCTGCATGTGGCAAAGGGCACCAGGGCGGAGATAGTAAGCGACCTGCTGGGCAATGTCAAGCTGGAGCTGCGCTTCGGAGAACCGCAGAACGGTCAGATGGCCAAGGGCGATACCATAGAAGGATTCATTCAGGAGGGGCTGATGAGTAAGGCTGCCCAGATGGTGCCGCAGGTGGAACAGATGCTGCCTAAGCTCGACTCCATCCTGGCCAGCATCAACACGCTGGTGGCCGATCCCGCCCTGAGCGGCACCCTCCACAATGCAGAAAAGCTGACGGCCGGCCTGAATACAGTAGCCCGCCAGGTGAATCAGCTGACTGCCCAGCTTAACCGGGAGATGCCTAAGATGATGAGCAAGGCACAGGGAGTGCTGGACAACACTGAGACGCTGACAGGCAACCTGAGTCAGATAAACCTGGATGCCACGATGCAGAAAGTGGATGCCACATTGTCCAGTCTCCAGCAGCTGACCAGCGCCTTGAACAACCCCACAGGCTCGGTAGGCATGCTCCTCAACGATGCCCAGTTGTATGAAAACTTGAATTCCACCATGCGTAGCGTAGACTCGCTGTTGATTGATTTCAAACTGCATCCCCGGCGCTATATCAATGTCTCTGTATTTGGCAAAAAAGCTAAGTAATTTTATTTTTGTCTAAATAATATTGTTGCCGCATACTCCCTTTGGGCGGAAAGCAAGATGTTTAATAACAGGAGGTTGCAATTTTGCAAGTGCAAAAGCTGGCAAAAAAACGTGAAACACTATAATTGACGTAGAGATAGTCAGTTAGGGTGATTGTAAACTCACAGAGGAAAAAACGCCTATTTGCATAGTTCGTTTTTTTTTCCGACCTTTGCACTCGCAAATAATCTAAAACTGATGCAAAAGAGTCATAAGATGCTTTGGGAAAACTGCCTTCACCTCATTAGGCAGAATGTCACGGAGCAGATATTCAAAACGTGGTTCGAGCCCATTGTCTTCGAGAGCTACGATGAGCGGCTTTCGACGGTGCTGGTGCAGGTTCCAAGCCCGTACATCTACGAGTACTTGGAACAGTACTACGTGCGGCTGATTGCCTGGGCTCTGAACAACAGTTTTGGCGCCAATACCAAGCTGAAGTACCGGCTCGTCGTTGACCGTGAGAATGGAAAGACGCAAGATGTGGAAGGAGAACGCCCCGACGTCATCGATGCGCCGCAGCCCACTTCTCGTGCCAAGCAGTCGCCAACGGTGCTCGACGCTGCCGTGCCCCAGCAGCTTAATCCCCAGCTCGACCCCAAAAAGACCTTCGAGTCGTTTATCGAGGGCGACAGCAACAAGCTCCCGCGCACGGTAGGACTGACCATTGCCGAGCATCCGGGCAAGTCGGTCTTCAATCCTTTTTTCGTGTTTGGACCCTCCGGATGCGGGAAGACACACCTCATCAACGCCATCGGCGTGGAAAGCAAGCGCAGGTATCCCCAGCGCCGCGTGCTCTATGTGTCGGCCCGGCTCTTCCAGGTGCAGTACACCGATTCCGTGAGGCAGAACACGACAAACGACTTCGTCAATTTCTACCAGAGCATCGACGTGCTTATTGTCGATGATATTCAGGAGTGGGCAACATCGCCCAGAACGCTCGACACGTTCTTCTACATCTTCGACCATCTGTTCCGGTTGGGTAAGCAGATTGTGTTGGCCAGCGACCGGCCGCCGGTAGACCTTGATGGCGTGAAGGACCGCCTGCTCACCCGTTTCGCCTGTGGCCTCATTGCTGAGCTGGAGAAGCCTAATGTGCAGCTGTGTGTGGATATCCTGAATGCGAAATGCCGTCACGACGGCCTGAAGATTCCTGCCGATGTCATCCAGTATATTGCCCAGACGGCAAATGGCTCTGTGCGCGATTTGGAAGGAGTGGTCAATTCGCTGATGGCCTATTCCATTGTCTATAATTCACCTGTCGATATGCACTTGGTAGAGCGTGTCATCAAGCGCTCCGTGAAGGTGGATAACCACCCGCTTACCATTGATGACATTTTGGAGAAAGTGTGCAATCATTACGGTGTCAGCCAGCAAAACGTGTTCAGCAAGAGCCGCAAGCGCGAGTTCGTACAAGTACGGCAGATTTGCATGTACCTGGCCCAAAAGCATACCAAGATGCCGGCCTCACGCATAGGTCAGCTCATTGGCGGTCGCGACCATAGTACCGTGCTTCACAGCTGCTCGGCTATTGAGCAGCGTCTGAAGGTGGACAAGGCATTTGTGGAAGAGCTGAACAGCATTGAAAATTCTTTCAAGCTGAAGCAGCAGATGTAACAGGGCTGTCAGAAGAGGCGTTTCGTGATGCGTAGGTTTAGCACGGGAAACACCTTGAAATTCTTCATGATGTCAATGTAGTCGCCTACTTTTCCGTGTACATTTTCCACGTCGTTCATCAGGTCGGTGCCGTCGTGGGTTTTTACGCTGGGCGTGCCACCCCAGAACAACGCTCCTGCATCGAACGACACATGCCAGCTGTCATCGCCTTTTATCAGGCGGCCGCCATAGCCGAAGCCGAGGTAGGGCTTAAAGCAGTTGGCAAAGGCACGGGCGCTTACCATGGAGTTCCCGTCGGGAACCATACGGTAGCGATCTCCACGAGCATGTTTTACATCGCCCTTGTGGTGAATAATGTCACCCTCAAAGTAGAAAACGTCGTTTGCCGCGTCCCAATAATCTTGTGTGCAGATTTCGTCCTCCTCATAGTACACGTCATGCTTGTATCTGCCCATGCTTATACCCATCTGGCCGTATTCCATTAGCTTACGTCTCACTTCAGCTTCGTCAAAGGTATAGCTTCCGGCAGAGACAATAGGCCTGCCATGACTTACATTGTCATACATTTTATTATAGATGGTTAAAGCCATCAGCGTCGACATATCCTCCATGGAGTTGACAGCCTTGCCTATTTGCTTGTTGCCTAAGAAGAAGCCGGCGGTAAAATGCCAGTGCTTGTTCTTGAAGGGCTTCACGTCGGCCAGTAGCTTCCAGTTCCAGTAGGTGGGCATGGCGTCCATGGTTATCTGGTCGTCGATGTTGTTGCCGATGACTTCCTGAAGCAGGGAAGTAAGCCTCTCAATTCGGGAGCGGCTTAGGTTGGGGTCATCGCCTATCTCCACTCCAAAATGCATCTTCTGGGTAATGTGGGGCATGAAGGCAAAACCTGTGCGCAGGTCAAGGTAGTCGTTCACGGGCATGGATACATCGAAACCAATTCCGGTAGTGCCCGTGGTCAGCGACAAATCCAGATGGTTGAAAGCAGCACTTTTGTCGGACTGTGACCAGGCCTGAAGCGCACACAAGATAGTGAGTGAGAGTATTAATCGTTTCATAATCGCGTGCAAAGTTACGAATTAAAAGTTGAAAGCCCAAAAAAAAGGTGTTAAATCAAAAAAAGACTCGAAAAAATTTGGTAGTTTCCTTTTTTCTCATTACCTTTGCACCCGCTTTCAAACGAAGCGCGGGCACAGGTCTTGACTTACGTGTCCGTTAAAGAAAGGGCGTTTAGCTCAGTTGGTTTAGAGCATCTGCCTTACAAGCAGAGGGTCGGCGGTTCGAATCCGTCAACGCCCACATCAGAGTGGCATAATCGTGTTGCGGCAATGCCGCAACAATTTGTTTAAAGAGAAAGAAGATGGAACTATCAGTACTGACAGCCGTTTCGCCTATTGACGGCCGATACCGTGGAAAAACAGACCCCTTGTCCGGTTATTTTTCGGAGTATGCACTCATTCGCTACCGTATACGGGTGGAGATAGAGTATTTCATAGCTCTGTGTGAGCTTCCTCTTCCCCAGCTGTCCTGTTTCCCAAAAGAGCTGTTTCCTCGCCTGCGTGACATTTACCAGCAGTTCACCCCTGCCGATGCGCAGCGCGTGAAGGAGATAGAGGCTGTCACCAATCATGACGTCAAGGCCGTGGAGTACTACATCAAGGAACAGTTCGACACTATCGCCTCAGGCGCTTTCTCCGACGGAGTGAAGAACTTTGTCCACTTTGGCCTCACTTCCCAGGATATCAACAACACCAGTGTCCCCCTCTCTCTCAAGGAGGCCCTCGACGAGGTGTATATCCCCCTGCTTGAAGAGCTCATCGAGCAGCTCAACGACTACGCCCAGCAGTGGCGGGCAGTGCCCATGTTGGCCCGTACCCACGGACAGCCTGCCTCACCCACCCGGCTGGGCAAGGAAATCATGGTCTATGTCTACCGTCTGGAAGAGCAGCTGCGTACGTTGAAGGATTGCCCTGTCACGGCCAAGTTTGGCGGTGCTACAGGCAATTTCAATGCTCACCATGTGGCTTATCCGCAGATTGACTGGAAGCAGTTTGCCGACCATTTCGTCAGCGAGTACCTCGGAATGGAGCGCGAACAGTACACCACGCAGATCAGCAACTACGACCACCTGGCCGCCATCTTCGATGCCCTGCGCCGCATCAACACTATCGTCATCGACCTCGACCGCGACTTCTGGATGTACATCTCCATGGATTACTTCAAGCAGCGCATCAAGGCTGGCGAGGTGGGAAGCAGTGCCATGCCGCATAAGGTGAACCCCATAGACTACGAAAACTCAGAGGGCAACCTTGGCATGGCCAATGCCATCCTGACGTTCCTGGCACAGAAACTGCCTGTCAGCCGCCTGCAGCGTGACCTCACCGACAGTACGGTGCTGCGCAATGTCGGTGTGCCCCTTGGGCATAGCCTCATCGCCTTCCAGTCAACGCTCAAGGGATTGCGCAAGCTTATCCTCAACGAGCAGAAGCTGGCCGACGACCTGGAGGCCATGTGGCCGGTCGTGGCCGAGGGCATACAGACCATTCTCCGCCGCGAGGGCTATCCCAACCCCTACGAGGCTCTGAAACAGCTCACCCGCACTAATGAGCGAGTCACCCGTCAAACCATCAAAGATTTTATTCAGACTCTGAATGTCAGCGAAAACGTTAAGAAAGAACTTGAGCAGATAACCCCCGAATCCTACACCGGCATCTAGCCGTCACCCTATGTGGCGACGCCGTCGCCACCTTTCTCTTCAAAAAAAACACAAGCCGCGAGGCCCCAAATCTTGTAATATTATGGAATTAGAAAACGAAAAGAATCAGGATCAGCTCCACGAAGAGCACACCAGCAACCGCGAAAACAATGACTATCGTCCGGCCGGCCGTTCGCCGCGTCCGCGTATTCACGCCAACACACGCCCTGCAAACAACAATAGCAACGAACGGCAGGCTGGCAGCAGCAGCTATGAGCGCCCCGCTTACGGCCACCGTCCGTATAACAACAACGACGATGAGGGCGGATTCCGTCCCGAAGGCTTTGGAGCCTCTTTGCAAAGTTCGCCCCAGCAGCGGCCTTATCGCCCGCGTGCGAACAATTATAATAATGCAGGAGGTTACGGTCAGCCTCGTCAGCAGGGTGGCTATCAGCCGCGTCCCCGCTTCAACCAGAATGCCGACGGCCAGCAGGGTGGCTATCAGCCGCGTCCCCGCTTCAGCCAGAATGCCGACGGCCAGCAGGGTGGCTACCAGCCGCGTCCCCGCTTCAACCAGAATGCCGACGGCCAGCAGGGTGGCTACCAGCCGCGTCCCCGCTACGGGCAGTCTCGTCCCCAGCAGGGCGGCTATGGCCAGCAGCGTCCGCAGCAGGGTGGCTATGGACAGCAGCGCCCCTACGGCAACCATAACGGCCAGTTCACGCGTGGCGGTGGCTACGGCCAGAAACCCCGTCGTCCTCATACATCCGAATACGACCCCAATGCCAAGTATTCGATGAAGAAGCGCATCGAATATAAGGAACAGAACTACGATCCCAATGAGCCTGTCCGTCTGAACAAGTTCCTGGCTAATGCCGGCGTTTGCAGCCGTCGCGAGGCCGACGAGTTCATCCAGGCCGGTGTCGTCAGCGTCAACGGACAGGTGGTCACCGAGCTGGGCACTAAAGTGCTGCGCACCGACGAGGTACGCTTCCACGACCAGCCCGTCAGCATTGAGAAGAAGGTGTACGTCCTGCTGAATAAACCCAAGGACTATGTGACCACCAGCGATGACCCTCAGCAGCGTAAGACCGTCATGGACTTGGTCAAGAATGCCTGCCCTGAGCGCATCTATCCTGTTGGACGCCTCGACCGCAATACCACCGGCGTGCTCCTGCTGACCAACGATGGCGACCTGGCTTCGAAGCTCACGCACCCCAAATATCTGAAGAAGAAGATTTACCACGTCTATCTCGACCGAAATGTCACCGCCCACGACATGCAGCAGATAGCAGAGGGCATCAACCTCGACGACGGCGAAATAAAGGCCGACGACGTGCAGTACGCTTCGCCTACCGACAAGAAGCAGGTGGGCATTGAGATTCACTCCGGCAAGAACCGCATCGTCCGCCGCATCTTCGAGTCGCTGGGCTATAAGGTGACCAAGCTCGACCGTGTGCAGTTTGCCGGACTCACCAAGAAGAACCTGCGCCGTGGCGACTGGCGTTACCTCACTGAGGAGGAGGTCGACCGCCTGCGTATGGGAGCGTATGAGTAAAATAATGTTTAATTAGTAATTAGTAGTTAGTAATTATGATTACCATTCAAGCCTGTCTAATCCATAAAAGTATAGGAAATGTGCTTCAGAAGTAATCATAATTACTCATTACTAATTATCCATTACTAATTAAGAAAATGAAAAGAACAAAGATTATTGATGTGCTCCAAAGCACAGAATATGGCAAGGAAGTATGCGTGAAAGGCTGGGTGCGTACCCACCGCAGCAGCAAGGCCGTTGACTTCATTGCCCTCAACGATGGCTCCACCATCAAGAACGTACAAGTGGTTGTCGACCCTGCTAAGTTCGACGAGGAGTTGCTGAAGCAAATCACCACAGGAGCATGCATCTGCGCTGTGGGAACGCTCGTCGAAAGTCAGGGCGCCGGACAGTCGTCGGAGATTCAGGCCACCAGTCTGGAGATCTATGGTCTCTGCGACAATACCTACCCCATGCAGAAGAAGGGGCAGAGCTTCGAGGTGATGCGCAAGAACGCCCATCTGCGCCTGCGCACCAACACCTTCGGTGCTGTGATGCGCATCCGCCACAATATGGCTATGGCTATCCACACCTATTTCCATGAGCATGGCTTCTTCTACTTCCACACCCCGCTCATCACTGCCAGCGACTGCGAGGGCGCCGGCAACATGTTCCAGGTGACGACGAAGAACCTTTACGACCTGAAAAAGGACGAGCAGGGGAAAATCATCTACGATGACGATTTCTTCGGCGAGCAGACCAGCCTCACCGTCAGCGGACAGCTGGAAGGCGAGCTGGGTGCCACTGCTCTGGGAGCCATCTATACCTTCGGCCCCACCTTCCGTGCTGAGAACAGCAACACCCCGCGCCATCTGGCCGAGTTCTGGATGATAGAGCCTGAGGTGGCTTTCCTCGATCAGGAGGAGCTGATGGACCTGGAGGAGGACTTCATCAAGTACTGCGTGCGCTGGGCACTCGACAACTGCAAGGACGACCTCGCATTCCTCAACCAGATGATTGACAAGACGCTCATCCAGCGTCTGGAGAGTGTGCTGAAGGACAGCTTTGTTCGCCTGGCCTACACCGAGGGTATCAATATCCTGCAGGAAGCCATCAAGAACGGTAAGAAGTTCGAGTTCCCCTGTCAGTGGGGCGATGACCTGGCTTCCGAGCACGAGCGCTTCCTCGTAGAGGAACACTTCAAGAAGCCCGTCATCATGACTGACTATCCCAGCAAGATCAAGGCTTTCTACATGAAGCAGAACGCCGCCGCTGAGTCCGTGTCCGGCGGTTCTCCCGCCGGAGCATCCATCGGCTATAAAGGCTCCGTTGCTCCCGGCCCCACCATGCAGGGCACCGATGTGCTCTTCCCCCAGATTGGCGAAATCATCGGCGGCTCCGTCCGTGAGGAGAGCTACGACAAGCTGATGGCCGAAATCAATGCCCGTGGCATGGAGACCGACAAACTGTGGTGGTATCTCGATACTCGCCGCTATGGCTCATGCCCCCATGCCGGTTTCGGGTTGGGCTTCGAGCGCCTCATCCTCTTCGTCACAGGCATGCAGAATATCCGCGACGTCATACCCTTCCCGCGCACACCAAAGAGCGCAGAGTTCTGATAAAGGCATATAGAAGATATGCGTAAGTAGCAAGACCCCATTGATTCGTAGGGACATATAATGCATGGTGCCCACCTGCGTTATATGTCCCTACAATTATATTTGAATTCTTTTTAATGAAACAACCTACATACCTGCATTTTTCCAGATAATATGCTCATTAACACTGCTGTATGTCATGTATGCCGCTTGCATTTTTATTTTTGAACATACACTGTGAGTCAAAATACGCACGCCGTTTGGAAAAATACGCACGCCGTTTGGAAAAAAAGCGTGCCCTTTTGCTCAAATTCTCTGGATAATTTTCCTGAAAGACACTTTTGCTGACCGTACCGTGTAGGTTAGTACAGAAAAATGAAGGTGGCATACATGATATAATGCGTTGTTACATAACAGATTGACTGTCTCCGTGTATGTATGTAGGTGTTTATGAAAAATCGCAAATCTTGTAATTTATTTTTTTCTTTTACCTCCAATTTTTTCCACACTTTTCTTTGCCGATTCCCAAATAATTCGTAACTTTGCAAACGACAATGCCAGCCCACACTGGGGCGGGCGAATGTCAAAGACATCGATGGATACTTTCCCTTCCTGGCCACCAAGCCGTTTGTAGGGCCGGTCGAAGGGAGGAAAGGCGTTAACGGACGTTTTCTTCGTAATAATATGACTGAGCAGACAAATGACATAGCTCTTGAACTTGCACGACTTCATGTGCTTCGTGGAATAGACTTCACACGACAACTGAAACTCATTACCCAAAGGAAAGAGTTTCAATTGGTAAGGGATGAGACGGACATTTTTACTGCCATTAGTGAAACAGACGAGGACTATCCAGCATTGCTCAATGCTGCCAGACGCGCAGTAGAGCAAGGTTTTCGCGTTTACATTCTTCCAAATCCGAAAGGCATTCGTACAGCAGATTTCATTTTTCAGCGTAAGGGAGTCTATCGTATGTACGACCTTAAAACCGTTCAAGGCAAGAGTTCAATTCTCAATCGTCTTATTGAATCCATTGGGCAGACCAACCATGTATTGCTCAACATGGCTACAGACTATAACGCACGTCTCTTGGCCCTACAGATTCAAAAGTATTTCGAGTGGAATCCCAACGCAGGGCAAGTCTTGGTTTTCAAGAAAAACAAGATGCTTTCTGTCACTCGCCAAACCTTGGATGACAAGAACTTCATAGTGCAGTTCACCAAACTATACAACAAATAAAGAGTTGCCTAAGCAACCCTTTAAAACGGAGTAGTGTCGGTCCTGTCTTGCTCCACTCGGAAAGTACCGGATTAGCCAAACTTGAGGTTTGACGATGCAAAGATAAGCAATTTTTCTTTCATCTCCAAATTTTTCCGCAGTTTTCTTTGCAATTCCCATATTATTTCGTAACTTTGCAACCGAAAATGTCAGCCCGAGGGGCTGGCGGCATCAAAACGACATCGATGGATACTTTCCCGTTCTGGCCACCAAGCCGCTCGTAGGGCCGGGCCAAAGGGAGAAAAGGCGTTAACGGACGTTACCGTTCTGTGTGTTCAAACTTCGCAACTTTGAATCTGTATCACAGAGGTAATGCAACGGGAACGCTTACGGCGATGGATTTATATCATGGCCGTGTCTATGCTTTATAATAATGTATAGGCGTTGGCTGGTGTATATAATTCCCATCGGGCGTGGGCTGGCTGCGTTGCTTATCCTTGATACAGGGGCAATGCGAAGGCCTGAACACAGGGATGGGCAAGAAGTTAGAATCTCCCATGCCTTTTTTGTATCCAAAAATCAAGTGATAATCGGCCTAAGAGGGGAGATCGTGTAGGCATATATGAGCGGTTTTTATGACTGCTCCAAAGGACTTTTGAAGAAAAATACTCCCTCGAATACAAATGGGCTGAAATGGGCTGGCACTGTTTCGCAGGAAAGTTGTATCTTTGCAGCCAAAACTGTTGAGGTTAGGATATTTGAATTTTAAAAAACAGAATACTTATGAATAAGGAATAAACTATAAACTGTATCTAACAATCACTTAATTAATTATGAAACGATTTGCAATTTTTCTATTAATGTTACTAATAAGCATGATTGGAGCAAAGACTTTTGCTGCATCAACTTATTACTACTCGTGGATGAAAATCACAGGGACATATACCTTTCCAAGTGTGACTCTTAACGCGGATTATACATCTGTAAAATATACGATTAACGCATGCGATGGTACAACCATATCTATTAGCGGCAGCGGTTACACAACAGCGAGTTACACAAGAACGGTGACAATAAGTATTGACGGACAAACAAAGCAAACTATTTCTTTGCCTAATACACAGGCTACAGTATCAATAAACTATTCGTATAGGTTTACAGATTCTAATAGTCACGAAATAGTTGTCGCCTCTGGCGGTTATGACCGGGTTACTTTGGGTACGGTGACGGTTACTCACCCCGTCAGCACAACATCCGATTTGAACGTGGCGCTTGATGCTGCCGGTGACTTGAAGTATTATGTTACAGAAAGCAACAAATATCATATTAAGAACATGACTATTTCCGGTCCCATCAATGGTGAGGACATGGCTATCATCCGCGAAATGTCAAGTTCAGAAAAGGCAGAACTTACCTCTCTGAATCTAAAGAATGCTCAAATGGTGGCTGGGGGTGGTAGTTGTGGCACTCACTACTATGAATGGTCGGGCAGTTATGGAGACTATGACGACCCTACAAGTACCTATACTGCTGATGGCGTTATCAATAATGGATTGTTCTATAATTGCGACAACCTTGTCGATTTAATACTTCCAGAGTCAGTGACAGAGATACGATATCGCGCTTTCTATTCATGTGACAACCTGAATACGGTGATGATAGGTAATTCAACATCCAAGATTGGAGATCAGGCATTCGCGTACTGCAAAAATCTTACTACCATCAGAATTCCGTCAATAGTAACCATTATTGATACAAAGGCTTTTTACGATTGTTCGTCACTTACAACCATTAGCTTGCCAACAAGTTTGAAAACAATTGGAGAGATGGCTTTTTTTGGAACTTCATTATCATCTCTAACGCTACCTGCCGGTATCGAGAATATTTACGCAGCTGCTTTTTGGGGTATAAACATCACAACTGTCAGTTTTCCTTCATCACTGAAGGGAATATATGGGTTCAGCGGCTGTAAAAAGTTAAAGACCGTTACATTCCAAGAGGGGTGTCGTCCTTCTATTTCTCCTTTTAATAACTGCGATAATATAGAAAAGACACTGGTTGCGTCTGTTGAAGATCTCTGCCATTTCAGCTTTACAGGGAAACACAATCTTTTCGCAAAAGGTCTGTATGTTAATGGGGTGAAAATAACATCCCTGGCAATACCAGAGGGTACAGAAAGCATCGGTCCGTATGCTTTCTGTAATTGTCCACAATTGACATCTGTATCTTTCCCGTCAACAATAAAAAGCGTAAAAAATAGTGCGTTTGACGGATGCACGAATATCAGCAGGGTTAATGCTGCTAGTCTTTCCGCATGGTGTCAAATCAATTTTGACAGTTCAACAGAATGGGTAGATGTTTACGATTCAAATGGTCAAATCGCTTATACAGATGATGGGGACGGAGGAACAACGAGTATAAGAATAAGCAAATCAGACTTCAAGTCGAATCCTTTGTACTATGCACACAAACTGTTTGTTGATGACAACGAATTATCAAATCTGACTATACCAGCAGATGTGGAAACGATAGGAACTGGTGCCTTTGCCTATTGCCAATCCTTAAATACAGTAGAATTTCCTGCTACGGTTACCCATGTGAAGAGCAGAGCTTTTAAGGGATGTAATAACATTGTTTCGGTTACGGCTGCGAAGAAGGATTCCTGGAACAGAATCCAATTTGAATATTACAACAACAATTATGGGATTGACCTTGGAGAAAAAGACTGGGGAGAATATAATGCTTATGAATTGTTATACAATAAGGACTACTCGTCAAATCCGATTTATGCAACATGCACCAGTAGTGTTACTGATTTCGGTAATATCAACTGGAGTTCAACAGATGCTGCGGTAGCCAGTGTGAACGAAGAGGGCGTGGTAACGGCAAAAAGTGCAGGCACTGCCATGATTGTCGCAAATTCGTCTGGAAACAGGAATTTCTGCACATTTGTTGTTAATGAAGGTGTTAGTTTGGTCAGCGAAATCCTTTTGTCTGAGTCTTCAATGGAAATGTCTGTTGGCCAAGAAAAGCAACTGTCAGCAACTGTGCTTCCAGAATCAGCAGCCAATAAGACCGTAAGGTGGTCTTCTGACAATACGTCTGTAGCGACAGTAAATAATAATGGCTTGGTTTCTGGTATTGGAGTCGGTTCGGCCACAATTACTGTGTCCTCTACAGACGGCAGCAATATTTCGACAGCATGTAGTGTGTTAGTAACCGAACTTTCTTCTCCCAACATCACCTTCGCCGATGCCAACGTCAAGGCCCTCTGTGTGGCCAACTGGGACACGGATGGCGACGGCGAGCTGAGCGAGGTCGAGGCAGCGGCGGTGACGGATTTGGGCACGGTGTTTAAGGGCAAAACCAACATAACGTCTTTTGACGAACTCCAGTATTTCACAGGATTGACGAGCATCGGCTCCGAAGCGTTCTATTCCTGCTACGGCCTGACGAGCGTGACCATCCCGAACTCTGTGACGAGCATCGGCGACGGTGCGTTCTATAATTGCTACGACCTGACGAGTGAGATCATTCTGAACTCAGTGACGAGCATCGGCGCCGAGGCGTTCAACTGCTGCTACCGCCTGACGAGCGTGACCGTCCCGAACTCAGTAACGAGCATCGGCTCCAAGGCGTTCTTTGGTTGCTCTGGCCTGACGAGCGTGGCCATCCCGAACTCAGTGACGAGCATCGGCGACGGTGCATTCAGTGCCTGCTCCGGCCTGACGAGCATTTCAGTTGCATCTGGCAATACCAAGTACGATTCCCGAAATAATTGTAATGCCATTATAGAAACTGCGTCTAACACCTTGATTGCAGGATGCAAGAATACCACCATCCCGAACTCCGTGACGGGCATCGGCAAATCTGCGTTCTCTAGCTGCTCCAGCCTGAAGAACGTGACCATTCCGAACTCAGTGACGAGTATCGGCAACTCTGCGTTCTCTGCCTGCTCCGGCCTGACGAGCGTGACCATCGGGAACTCAGTGACGAGCATCGGCGCCTATGCTTTCAGAGAATGCTCCAGCCTGATAAGCGTGACCATCCCGAACTCTGTGACGAGCATCGGCGTCGATGCGTTCTATTACTGTACTGGCCTGACGAGCGTGACTATTGGAAGCTCCGTGACGAGCATCGGCTACCAGGCGTTCTCTCGCTGCTCTGGCCTAAAGAGTGTGACCATCCCGAACTCCGTGACGAGCATCGGCGACGCTGCGTTCTCTGGCTGCTCCGGCCTGACGAGCGTGGCCATCCCGAACTCAGTGACGAGCATCGGCAACTCTGCGTTCAATAGCTGCTCCGGCCTGACGAGCATTTCAGTAGCATCTGGCAATACCAAGTACGATTCCCGAAATAATTGTAATGCCATTATAGAAACTGCGTCCAACACCTTGATTGCAGGATGCAAGAATACCACCATCCCGAGCTCAGTGACGAGCATCGGCGGCGGTGCGTTCTATGGCTGCTCTGGCCTGACGAGCGTGACCATCCCGAATTCAGTGACGAGCATTGGCGACTGTGCGTTCGACTGTTGTATTTAGAGACCTCTAAACAACTATAAATAATGTAAAATATATAGAGATAAAGCTCTGTATATCAATCACTTTTAGATTTTAACACTTCAGACTTGCTTTTTGGTGGTTCTCAAAAATCCGCTTACCTTTGCAACGCATTTCTACCGCGGAGAATTTTGATGGCTTTTATTTTGCCATCTCGTGGACAGGGTTGACAAAGGTTGACAAGAGTGTACAACAGTTGACTGATTAACGAAAGGGAAAGAAGCAAGGAAGTGGCCTCATTTGAAGAACGTGACATCGTGGAATGAGTTGACAAGGATTGTCAATGATTGACGAAAGTTCACTCCGTGGCGGTTTGCATGAAATTGATTGTAAAACCACATAAAAAGGAGTCAAATGAGAAAGACAAGAAAATGCGCCTTCTGCGGAAAGGAGTTCACTTGTAACAGCGGCTCGCAGAGGTATTG
>JAILFU010000007.1 GCA_024697405.1 Prevotella sp. | reverse complement strand
TCTCTAATATCCTCAACGAATCTCTTATCGTTTGTTCTTCTCGGCGAAAAAAGTTAGAGACCCCACCCCTACCCCTCCCCTTGAAGGGAGGGGAGTGCCATCCGGCTTGCTCTCCGGCGGCATGCAGAAAAGTAATTCCTGGGTCAACTGCTATATTGTTGCCATAATTTTTCCACAATTAGTGAAGAATCTTTTCCACAATTAGTGAATAATCTTTTTCCCTAATTAGTGAATAACCTTTTCCCTAATTAGTGTATTATCTTTTCCATAATTAGTTTCCCACGCGCAGCCATTAATGGATAATTACATGGCAATTATATGTTAAAAGATTCATTAACGGAAAATTCACGTGTCATTCATGTATATTTGCGTGACGCCGTAGGCACACATAAAACAGAATATTATTGTCTGCGACGCTACGTGAATATGCGTGAATGACACGTGAATGGGTCGTGAATCTTTTTATCACAAATAATTGCCACGTAATTACTTATTATTTTTGGTACGCGCCTTCATTTACCTTTTTTGTGCCTCTCTTTTGCTTCAGAGCAGTTCGGGCAGCTGGTAAAGCCGCATGCTGTTTGAGCCTTTGACGAGGATGAGCCGCTGGCGGGGACGGTTGCGCTGCAGCTCGGCTTTCACCTCGTCTACATCGGTGAACTTGCGGAACGGACAGGCGGTATTGCCGAATTCCGTGCCTACGAGCCATACCTCCTCTATGCCTGTCTGGCCGATGAAGTCCACTATCTGCTGGTGCTCCTTCCGGCTGTCGGCACCCAGCTCGCGCATGTCGCCCAGGATGAGCATCTTCGTCTCGCCTTCGTGAGGCTCTACGAGCTGGAAGTTCTCCAGTGCCGCCGTCATGCTCGACGGGTTGGCGTTATAGGCGTCGACGATGAGGCGGTTGTCGGTGGTCTCCATGAGCTGAGAGCGGTTGTTCGTCGGCACATAGCTCTCCAGGGCGTGGCAGATGGCCTTCCGGTCGACGCCGAAGTTGATGCCCACGGCGATGGCCGCCAGCATATTATATATATTGTATGCGCCAATGAGGTGGGTCTGCACCTTGTGCCATTTCTGCGAGGCCCCCGTCTCCTCCAGCTCCATGAGCGGCTTACGCCAGTGGAACTTCAGCAGGGGGTCGCAGCTGATGACCTCGCCTGAGATGCAGACGTACTGCTTTTCAGGGTCGGTGCTGTAGGGCGTGAGGTAGATGTCCTCGTCGTCGCCGATGAGGTTGAGCAGCTCGTCGCTGTCGGCATTGATGAATATGGGTCCCTGGGAGTGTTGTCTGAGGAAATCGTAGAGCTCGCCCTTCGTCCTGATGACGCCCTGGAAGGAGCCGAAGCCCTGCAGGTGGGCGCGCCCCACGTTGGTGATGAGTCCGCAGGTGGGCTCTGCCGTCTCGGCCAGCGTCTTGATGTCGCCGGGATGGCTGGCTCCCATCTCGATGATGGCTATCTCGTGTTCGGGTCGCAGGCGGAAGAGTGTCTTCGGCACGCCCACGTCGTTGTTGAAGTTGCCCTCTGTGGCCAGCACGTTGTATTTCTCCGCCAGCACGGCCCTGACCAGCTCCTTCGTCGTTGTCTTGCCGTTGGTGCCGGTGATGGCGATGACGGGTATGTCGAACTGCCGCCGGTGCTCGCGTGCCAGGTCCTTGTAGGTCTGCAGGCAGTTGTCGACGAGGATGCACCTGTCGCCGACGGCATATTCTTTCTCGTCGACGATGGCCAGCGCACAGCCCTTTGCCAGCGCGTCGGCTGCGAACTTGTTTCCGTTGAATGTCTCGCCCTTCAACGCCAGGAAGATGCTGCCCTCGGGGCAGTCGCGGCTGTCGGTGGTGATGCAGGGATGCTGCTGGTAGAGCTTATAGAGTTGTTTGATGTCCATAATAGCTATGATTTATACTACTGGTAGATGATGAAATCGCTGAGTCTGACCCATGAGGGCTTCTCGGTGTAGGTGGTCTGGTAGGTGCCGATGCCCAGCTTTCCGGCTTTCACCTCAATGGGCGAGCCGGGCATGTTCTCCCAGGCCTTGCCGTCGCGGCTGGTGCGGGCGAAGAGCTGGTTGCCGCGCCGCTCGAACTGCAGGATGGGGTCGAAGCCGTAGCCCTTATAGTTGGGGAACTGCGGACGGCCCCGTCGGCTGAGCAGGGTGAGCATGTTGCCGCAGTTGTAGAGCGGGAAGGCACCTAGCTGGTAGAAGGTGCTGCCGTTGGCGATGAGCAGGCCGCCCTCGTTGTAGCTGGTGATGCTGCGGCTGCTGAGGCCCTCCATGTCGGCCACGCGGACCATGACCACGAAGTCGCCCTCCAGCTCCTGATACAGCTGTCCGCCGTTCTGCAGCGGGTCGTCGTTGAAGTCGGCACTCTTTGTGGAGAGGGTGAAGGGGGCGCTCTTCTCGAAGACGGGCTTGGCATCGGGCGAGAGGGTGAACTTGCTGTCGGGGTCTACCTCCTCGAAGTCGTCGTCGCCGAGTGAGGGGTGCTTTTCGGTGCCAGTCGTCTGGTAGAGGAAGTCCACCACCTCTGCTGACAGCGAATAGGGGTAGACGGCCAGCATGTTGATGTAGCCCATGAAGTTGTTGGCGCCCGAGCCGTCGGCACCGATGGTGACTCTGCCGTCGGGTCGTATCATGAGGAAGTTGTTCTGCTGGCGAATCAGTCTTCCGTTCAGGTAGACCTTCTCCATCCAGCCGTCGAAGGTGACAGTCCAGAACTGCCATTTCCCTTCACCGTCCTTGATCTCCTTGGGAGCGCCGCAGCTCTCAAACGAGCCGTTGTGGTTGACGAGTCCTGTCGACGGGTCGGTGCCCAGGCGGAACTCCGTGGTGGCAAGGTCGGCGCGGGAAGTGGAGAGCGAGGCCACCGTGGAGACAGGCCCCACCTTGGTGCTCAGCACCCAGGCGGCAATGGTGTAGGGGGCGTTGTAGCGATAGCACTGCGGCAGCGGTCTGTCGCTGACGAGCTGCTGCGTGCCGTTGAAGAAGAGTCCCCACTTGCCGTCTTTCACACGGGCACGGATGGGCTTGTTGGCCTTGAAGGTCATCGTGGGGGAGCCTTCCTTGCCGCATGCCACTTCTGTCACGTCGAAAGGCTTGGCGGCGCTCTTGAGGCCGAGCATTTCCACGTTCAAGACGATGGCCGAGGAGGCGATATCTCTTTCGCCGGCCTCCACGTCTTTCTTGTGCATGCCAGGGTAGCCATCGGCCTGCTTGACGTCGGGGTAGGGCAGGGCGGGAGCCTTCTGCCATATTTTCACATTCCAGATGGCGGGCATGTGGCCGTTTTTCTGCGTGTCGACGATGGTGATGCGTACGTAGCGGGCCTTCGCCTTCCCCCGGTCTGTCATGGGCGAGCCCTGCATGGTGTTGCCGGTGCGGTCGGCAAAGAGCGTCCAGTGCAGGGCGTCGAGTGAGGTCTCTATCTTGTACTGGTAGAAGAAGGTGGGGTATTCGAATTGTGTCCACACTTCATTGAAGCGCTGGGCACGGCCGAGGTCTATCTGCAGCCACTCGCTGTTGCCGGCGGGGGAGGCGCCGGGCACGGACGGCTTGCCGGCGGCGGGTCGGGACACATCCCAGCAGCCGTGGCTGGCTTTCCACAGCGTGGCGTTGTTGTCGTCGACGGCATATTCGGGCTTGAACTGCTCGTCGTAATAGCTGGAGGCGGTGACTTTAGCACCGTAGGCCAGGTTCTTGGCGGAGAGGGAAGAGCGGCTGGCGGTGAGTGGAAAGACATTCTGCGCATTGTGCGTGGGCACTACTGGCAGGATGTTGCCCTCGGGGTCGAACTGCAGCTCGTCGATGCATATCTGGCGGTTGAAGCCGTGCACGGATTTCTGGATGTTGTGGCGGTGATAGACGATGAAGTATTTCCCGTCCTGTTCCAGCACCGAGTGGTGGCCGGGCCCGTGGACAGTCTGGTCTTCGTTGGTGGTCAGCAGCTCGCCCTTGTACTCAAACGGCCCCATCGGCCCTGTCTTCGACGTGGCATACTGCACACGGTAGGTGTCGGTATGGCAGGAGCCGCTGCTGTAGGTGAAATAGTAGATGCCGTTGCGCTTGAAGACGAAGGGCGCCTCGAAGATGTCCTTCAGCTGGGTGTTGGGGATGAGCCGCTTCTCCGCGAAGAAGGTGTCGGCGGCAATGGGGAAGGGGCGGTCTTCACGCCAGAAGCGGGCATCGGCTCCCCCTGCGGCCCCCGGGGGGGACTGCTGAGCGTCTGTTGCGTTGCCCTTGGGGGACGAAAGGGGGGACTTTAGCTTTGCCACTCCGCAGCCGAAGCCGTCGTAGATGCCCCAGGTCGTGAAGTAGAGATATTCCTGGCCGTCGTCGTCGCGGAAGAGCTGGGGGTCGAGGGTGATGGCATTGTGCACATAGCGGTCGGGCACCATGACGGCGTCCTCCTTGCCCAGGATGTTCTTCCATGGGCCGATGGGCGATGTGCTCTCGCCGATGCTGATGACACATGGCTCGCAGTAGAAATAGCGGTATTTGCCGCCGGGCATTTGCACCACGTCGGGTGCCCACACCACCTCGGTGGTGGGCCAGTTCATCACGATGTTCTGCCAGTTGACGAAATCCTTGCTCACCCACACCTGCGCCGGGCCGTAGCCGTTGCCTGTGCCGTCGGTGGTGGCATAGAGATAGTAGGTGTCGCCGAACTTGCGGATGGTGGGGTCGGCGAAGTAGCCCGGTATGAACGGGTTGGCATTGCCGGGGGCGTTCCAGGCGGCTCCCTTGACGGGCGATGGGGTGTATTCGCGGTGCAGGCGCTGTGCGCAGAGCGTGGCAGCAGCGAGCAGCAGCACTATAAGGGCTGTTCCTTTTTTCATGTAATGTGTTTTTTGGATGTTCACTTTCCTCGTTTGTAGCTTGTCGACGGCAAAGGTACGAAAAGAAGAGCGAACGGCCAAATAAAATCTGCGAAAAATGTCGGCGATGCAAACGTTTGCGCCCTTCTTTGCCCTTATTCGTAGGCTATTTTTTATCGCGGAGCGGAAAAAAGCAGTAATTTTGTGGCAGACTAAAAACGCGAAAAAGATGAAAATACTATTTAATCTTGAGTATTACACAACATTTGGCGAACAATTGTTGCTGAACATTCCTGATGGAAAGGGGACGGTGACGTCCTATGGTATGACCACACTCGATGGTCACAACTGGGTGTGCGAGTTGCCCTGGGCAGCCAAGGCCGGCACCTATTTCGACTATTACTATTCTGTATGCCGGGGCGAGGAGGTCGTGCGGACAGAGTGGCTGACGGTACCCCATCGGCTGGAGCTGGCTGCCGTGCGCGGCACCCGCTACAGGGTCTACGACCACTGGCTCGACATTCCCGAGGACTCCTTCATGTATTCCTCCGCCTTTACCGAGTGTGTGATGCGGCGGGAGCGCCAGCTGAGCACCAAGACGGAGTTTCAGCGCACCGTGCGCCTGAAGGTGCGTGCGCCGCAGCTGCGGCAAAACGAGCGGCTGGCCATTGTCGGTGCTCCGCTCTATCTGGGCGGCTGGGACTTTGAGAAAGCCCTCCCCATGGCCGAGCACGAATACCATGAGTGGGTGGTAAGCCTCGACGGCGACCATCTGCCGGGACGCTTCGAGTTCAAATTCATCATTATCAAGGGCGAGTCCTATACTTGGGAGTCGGGCGACAACCGTACGCTTGAGCTTCCTGGCGAGGGCGTGCAGAACGGCGATGTCTTCGTCTACGAGCTGCCGCAGGCTTTCTTCCCCGTCTATCCGTGGAAGGGCGCCGGCACCGTCATCCCCGTGTTCTCGCTGCGCAGCGAGGGCAGCTTTGGCGTGGGCGACTTCGGTGACCTGAAGCTGATGGTCGACTGGTGTGCCAAGACCCAGCAGCGCATCCTGCAGATTCTGCCCATCAACGACTCGAACCTGACCGGAACCTGGCAGGACAGCTATCCTTACAACAGCATCAGCATCTATGCCCTGCATCCGCAGTATATGGATCTGCGGCAGCTGCCACCGCTGAAGGATAAGGCTCGCCGCGAGTACTATGAGCAGCAGCGGCAGGAACTGAACGCCCTGCCGCAGATAGACTACGAGCGTATGTTCTCTACGAAGATGGCCTATCTGCACGAGCTCTTCGCCCAGGAGGGAGCGAAGGTGAAGCGTAGCGCCGCCTACAAGCACTTCGTCGAGGACAACAAAGAATGGCTGGAACCCTACGCCGCCTTCTGCCTGAAGCGCGACAATGGCGGCACCGACGCTTTCTGGTATTACGTCCAGTTCAACCTCGACCTTCAGATGCACGCCGCCCACGAGTATGCACGAAGCCATCGTGTCATCCTGAAGGGCGACATTCCCATCGGAGTGAACCGCGACGGTGCCGACGTGATGGCCGAGCCGCGCTACTTCAACCTGAACGGACAGGCCGGTGCACCGCCCGATGCCTTCAGTGAGGACGGACAGAACTGGGGCTTCCCCACCTACAACTGGGACGAGATGATGAAAGACGGTTGCCAGTGGTGGGTGCGCCGCTTCCGCAAGATGGCGCAGTTCTTCGACGCCTATCGCATAGACCATGTGCTGGGCTTCTTCCGCATCTGGGAGATTCCTGTGCCTGAGAAGAGCGGACTCTTCGGCCAGTTCCAGCCCTCGCTGCCCATGAGCCGCGAGGAGGTGGAAGCCTACGGCGTGCCCTTCCACGAGGAGTTCTTCCTGAAGGACCATCGCTGCGCCGCCTCACAGACAGAAAAGTATAAGCCGTGCAATGCCTGGCACCCGCGTATCAATGCCCCGAAGCTGCCGGAATTCCAGACACTCTTCAACGACGAGGAGCGGCAGCGCTTCTGGAACCTCTACAACGACTATTTCTATCGCCGCATGAACCAGTTCTGGTATCGTGAGGCCATGAAGAAGCTGCCGCGCCTGACACAGGCCACCCGCATGCTCTGCTGTGCCGAGGATCTGGGCATGGTGCCCGACTGCGTGCCCTGGGTGATGAACGAGCTGCGCATCCTCTCGCTGGAGATTCAGTCCATGCCGAAAGACCCTGCCGTACGCTTCGGCCACCTGAGCCGCAACCCCTACCGTTCGGTATGCACCATCTCCACTCACGACATGTCTACGCTGCGCCAGTGGTGGGATGAGGACGAAGAGCGTACGCAGGCCTACTACAACACGATGCTCTATCGTGGTGATGCCGCTCCCCATCCGCTGCCCGGCTGGCTGGCTAAGGACATCGTGAGCCGCCATCTCACCAGCCCCAGCATGCTCTGCCTGCTCTCGCTGCAGGACTGGCTCAGCATCAGCGAGAAATATCGTCTGCCCGACCAGAATGCCGAGCGTATCAACATCCCCGCCAATCCGCGCCACTACTGGCGCTATCGCATGCACCTCACCATCGAGCAGCTCCTCGCTGCCGAGGACTTCAATACTGATGTACAGGATCTGATTACCAATAGCGGAAGGAAGTAGCGAAAAGGCAAAAGCAGAAGGCAGAAAGTAAAACACAAAAAATAGCAAAGACATGAAGAAAGGATTTATTAATAATGTAGTAGGATGGGTGATGGGTGTTTTACCATTTTACCTTTTTACCCTTCTACCACAGCCAGCATGGGCAGGCGAGGTGTCGTCGCCCAATGGCAATGTGAAAGTGAAGTTCTATGTGGATGGCCAGGGACGCCCCACCTACGAGATGAGCTACAAGGACCGGCCGGTGGTGTTGCCCTCCCACCTGGGCCTGGAGTTGGCCAGAGACAAGCATGCCTCTAAGGGGCTGAAGGAGACCGACCTCATGGACGGCTTCCAGCTCAGGAGCGAGCAGACCAGCGAGCAGGACGAGACGTGGCAGCCCGTCTGGGGCGAAAGCCGTGACATCCGCAACCACTACTTTGAGTATGCCGCCACGCTCTTTCAGCCTAAAGAACAGCGGGAGATCATCATCCGCTTCCGCGTCTACGACGACGGCATCGGCTTCCGCTATGAGTTTCCCCAGCAGAAAGAGCTGAACTATTTCCTCATTCAGGAAGAGCGTTCAGAGTTCGCAATGGCTGGCGACCATACCGCCTGGTGGCTGCCGGGCGACTACGACACGCAGGAGCAGGAGACGCAGCAGACCAGTCTCTCCGGCATTCGCGGACGCATGCAGCAGGCCGTGAACTGGGGCAACAGCAGCGTGGCAGTCTTCTCGGAGACCGGCGTGCAGACCTCGCTGCAGATGAAGAGCCAGGACGGGCTCTACATCAATATCCACGAGGCCGCCTGCGCCGACTATGCCACCATGCACCTGGAGCTGGTCGATGCCCAGACGAAGGCGCTCACCACGAAGCTCGGCGGAGGCAGCAATGCCTACACGCCCAATCCCAAGCCCTCGGCATTCCCCTTGCCGAAGCCCTTCACCTTCGTCAGCCATCTCACGCCCGACGCCACCGGACTGAAGGGGGCCATGCAGACACCCTGCCTGACGCCCTGGCGCACGGTGATGGTGAGCGACGATGCCCGCGACATGCTCTCCTCGAACCTCATCCTCAACCTCAACGAGCCTTGCGCCCTGGACGACGTGAGCTGGATTCACCCCACGAAGTACTGCGGCGTGTGGTGGGAGATGATTGTCGGGCGGGGCTCATGGCACTACACCAACGACTTCCCCAGCATCTACCTCGACAAGATAGACTGGAGCAAGGTGAAGCCCAACGGCACACATAAGGCCAACAACGAGAATGTGAAGCGCTATATCGACTTCGCCGCCAAGAACGGACTCGACGAGGTGCTCGTAGAGGGATGGAACGTAGGCTGGGAGGACTGGGCCAACATGTGGAAGCGCGACGTCTTCGACTTCCAGACGGCCTATCCCGACTTCGACATCAAGATGCTCAACGACTACGCCCACTCCAAGGGCGTGAAGCTGCTCATGCACCACGAGACCAGCAGCTCGACGCAGAACTACGAGCGCCACATGGAGAAAGCCTTCCAGCTGATGAACAAGTATGGCTACGACGCCGTGAAGACAGGCTATGTGGGCGACATCATCCCCCGTGGCGACCATCACTACTCGCAGTCGATGAACAACCACTATCTCTACGTGGTGAAAGAGGCTGCCAAGCACCACATCATGGTGAACGCCCATGAGGCCACCCGCCCGACGGGACTCTGCCGCACCTATCCCAACCTGGTGGGTAACGAGAGTGCCCGGGGCACAGAGTACGAGGCATTCGGCGGAAGCCGTCCCGACCATACCTGCATCCTGCCCTTCACTCGTCTGCAGGGCGGCCCGATGGACTATACGCCGGGCATCTTCGTGACGAAGCTCTCGGAGTGGAGCAACAACACCTCCTGGGCCCGCATCACCATTGCCGGCTCGCTGGCCCTCTACCTGACGATGTACTCGCCGCTGCAGATGGCCGCCGACCTGCCTGAGAACTACGAGAAGTTCGACGATGCCTTCCAGTTCATCCGTGACGTGGCATGCGACTGGGACGAGAGCATCTATCTCGAGGCCGAGCCTGCCGACTACATCACCGTGGCCCGCAAAGCCAAGGGTACCGACAATTGGTTCATCGGCGGCAAGTGCGACGAGAACGGACACGAGGCTGTCGTCAAGCTCGACTTCCTCGACAAGGGTCGAAAGTATGCATGCACCATCTATCAGGATGCCCCCGATGCCCACTACGAGACCAACCCGCAGGCTTACGTCATCACGAAGAAGACCGTGAAAGCCGGGCAGACGCTCAAGCTGAAGGAGGCCCCCGGTGGAGGCTTTGCCGTCAGTCTGATGGCTTTGTAGGGGCAGAGGCTGCCGACGATGCTGCCTCCGCAGGCGAAGGCAGCGCATCGAGCAGCATCTCTATCAGGCGGGGCACGGCATAGCCATCAAGGTCAGCCTCGGAAATCCAGAAATAGCCGTCGGGAAGCGACGGCTTTTCTGTTGGCTCCCACAGGTAGAAGTCGGCGTAGAGAATGCGGTGGGTGAGCACATGCTTGACGTGCTGCCGCAGGAGAACAGCTCCGCACGGGGCGCTCTCGGCGAGCCAGGGCTCGTAGAGCCCCTGCCAGATGTCGCCGGCGGGGCGGCGGCGCAGGGCGGTCATACCCTTATACCTTATATATATATAGACAAGCTGCCGTTCCTTCACCTTCAGCGTGCGACGCTTTACGGGCAGCTCGGCGATGCGGTTTTCGCGGAAGGCGGTGCATGTCTCCTGAAGCGGACACTCGGTGCAGCGGGGGCTGGCGGGCGTGCATTGTGTAGCGCCGAAATCCATCATGGCCTGGTTGAAAAGAGCGGCTTCAGAGGGGGCCATGAGTGCTTGGGCCAGCGCGGTGAACTCCTTTTTCCCCTCGGTAGTGTTGATGGGCGTGGCGATGCCGAAGTGGCGGGCCAGCACCCGGAAGACATTGCCGTCGACCACGGCGGCCGGCAGGCCGAAGGCGAACGAGCCGATGGCGGCGGCAGTATAGTCGCCCACGCCCTTCAGCTGGCGGATGCCCTCCAGCGTGGTCGGGAAACCGCCAAGAGCCACGACCTGGCGGGCGGCGAAAAGCAGGTTGCGCGCGCGGCTGTAGTAGCCCAGACCCTGCCACTCCTTCAGCACGTCGTCCTCGGCGGCAGCGGCCAGGGCCTCGACGGTGGGCCAGCGGCGCATGAACCGTTCCCAGTAGGGCCGTCCCTGCTCGATGCGTGTCTGCTGCAGGATAATCTCCGACAGCCAGCTGGCGTAGGGGTCGCGGGTCTCCCGCCAGGGCAGTGCACGTCCGTGCTCGCTGAACCATTGCAAAAGAATGCTCGTGAAGCTCATCGCTGCAAAGGTAATTAAAAGATAGGAGTTGAGAGTGAGGAGCAAGGAGCTAATTTGCCCGCCATTAACTTTTTTTACGATTTTAGGCGAAAAAATACTCCTCACTCCTAGCTCCTAACTCCTAACTTTTAATTACCTTTGCAAAAAAATAATCTACTAATCAATATGAAACGACTGATGATTGCTGGAATGACGGCTGCGGCAGTATTGGCTTGCGACCCGTCGAAGGATGCTCCGTTTATGTTCGACGAGATGTCCTACTCGCCGACGGAAACTGTGTTTAAAGTGTTTGCCCCCGAGGATGCCCGTTGCTACGTGGTCATCGACGGCGACAGCGTGAAGATGGAGTATGCACCCACCGTTGACGACTCGCTGATGGCGGAGGGGCATGTCTTCAAGGCCGTCGTCAGGGGTGACCAGAAGGGCAAAGCCTACGAGTTTGTGGTGAACGGCGTGGCTTCGCCGGGCGTTTTTGCCAAGGCCGTGACCATCAACGGGCAGAAAGGTGTGGTCGTAGACTTGCACGACAGCGACCCCGAGGGCTGGTTTGACGACCATGGCCCGCACCCGAAGGCCTATACCGACTGGGTGATTTACGAGATGCACCATCGCGACTTCTCCATCGGCCGTCCCGACGCGGTGCATAAGGGCAAGTTCCTGGCCTTGACCGAGCCGTGGGCACTGGACCACCTGAAGGAGCTGGGCGTGAACGCCGTGCACATCCTGCCCTCCTACGACTTCGGCTCCGTGGACGAGACACACCTCGACCAGCCGCAGTATAACTGGGGCTACGACCCCGTGAACTATAACGTGCCCGAAGGCTCGTACTCCACCGACCCTGCCGACCCGCTCTGCCGCGTCCGTGAGTTCAAGCAGATGGTGCAGGCGCTGCACCAGGCGGGCATCAACGTCGTACTGGACGTGGTCTACAACCACACCTATGACATCGACCACTCGAACTTCCAGCGCACCTTCCCCGACTACTACTATCGGACCGTTGACCATTCACCATTGACCATTGACCATTCGGATGCGGATGCAAATAATGGTCAATGGTCAATGGTCAATGTTCAATATTCCAACGGCAGCGGCTGCGGCAACGAGACGGCCAGCGAGAAGCTGATGATGAGGCGTTTCATGATAGAGAGCGTGAAGTACTGGATACGTGAGTACCACATCGACGGCTTCCGCTTCGACCTGATGGGCTGCCACGACATTGAGACGATGAACCAGATTCGCCAGGCCGTGGACGTGATAGACCCCACCATCTTCATCTATGGCGAGGGCTGGAGCGCCGGAGCGTGCGCCCTGCCCACCGAGCAGCTGGGCGTGAAGGCCAACATCCCGCAGATGCCACGCATCGCCGCCTTCAGCGACGACATGCGCGACGCCCTTCGCGGCCCGTTCAGCGACGACACGAAGCCCGGTCTGCTGGGGATGAAGCCTGCCGGCAAGGACAATCCGTCGACGGAGTGGGCTACGCTGATAGCGTCGCTCAAGGCAGGCATCGTAGGAATGATAGCCCATCCGCAGGTGGACTATACACAGGTGAACTATAGCGACAAGCCCTATGCCACCGAGCCTACGCAGATGATTGCCTACGTGAGCTGCCACGACGACATGTGCCTCACCGACCGGCTGCGTGCCAGCATCCCCCGACTGACGGAAGAGGAACTGATACGCCTCGACCTGCTGGCACAGACCGCCGTCTTCACCTCGCAGGGCGTGCCGTTCATGCTCAGCGGCGAGGAGCTGCTGCGCACCAAGCTGGGTGTGAACAACAGCTTCGAATCGCCCGACAGCATCAACCGGCTCGACTGGGCAAACAAGGAGCGCTATCCGCAGGTCTTCGAGGGCTACAAAGGACTCATCGCCATGCGCAAGCAGCACCCCTCCTTCCGGATGGGCAGCGCCGAGATGGTGAGAAAGCATCTTGAGTTCCTTGACACGGCTGACGGCGTGGTGGCCTACCACCTGAGCGAGGTGCCGGGCGACGACTGGAAGAACATCTGGGTTTATCTCAACCTGAACAGGAAGCCTGTATCCGTCGCTGTACCCATGACCGGCGTCATGGATGGCTCGGGAAATGCCGTCGAAGGGAAGACGACAGACATAGCCCCACTGTCAGCTCTGATTCTGCATAACTAATGATTATTACCAAACTACTTGTGAAGAAAAAAACGATTCTACTGATGATGGCTTGGCAGCTGGCACTGGTGCCCCTGTCAGCCCAGTACACCCCCGCAAGCCAGCTGGAGCGGCTCGACCGGGGCACAGTGGCCCTTCCGCGCAGCAGCGGTAACGGCAATTTCTTGAGCTGGCGCCTGCTGGCTACCGACGATGTGGCTGCAACCACATTCGACGTCGTCCGCAACGGAGAGACCGTCAGAGAGGGCCTCACCGTCACGAACTATGGGGACACCAGCGGTGCCAAGACTGCCAGCTACCAGGTGGTGACTCGCGTCAACGGCGAAGTGGTGGAGACCAGCGAACCCTTCACGCCCTGGCAGCAGATCTACCTGCCCATCCGCCTCGACCGTCCGGCCACCGGTGAGCAGGGCGGCACCTACACGCCTAACGACATCAGCGTGGGCGATGCCGACGGCGACGGCCAGTATGAGCTGTTCGTGAAGTGGGATCCCTCCACGTCGAAGGACAACTCTCAGGACGGCATCACCGACAATGTCTTCATCGACTGCTACAAGCTCGACGGCACCCGTCTGTGGCGCATCGACCTGGGGCGCAACATCCGCGCCGGAGCCCACTACACCCAGTTCATGGTCTACGACTTCGACGGCGACGGCCGTGCGGAGATGATGTGCAAGACCGGTCCCGGCTCCATCGACGGCCAGGGCAACTTTGTGAACCAGGCTGCCACCGACGATGCCATCCGCAAGGTCAGCGGCACCGCCCTCTACCGCAGCTCCAAGGGCCGCATCACCGGTGGTCAGGAGTGGCTCACCGTGTTCCGGGGCGCGAACGGCGAGGCCCTACATACCATCTTCTACAACCCCAACCGCAACATGACCTACGGCGGCGAGGCCGACGGCAGTGTGGACTGGGCAGGCACGGGCAAGGACAAGGGCAGCTATGGCAACCGTGGCGAGCGATTCCTGGCCGCCGTGGCCTGTCTCGACGGTCCCGACCAGCCTGCCAGCGCCATCTTCTGCCGGGGTTACTATACCTACGCCTTCATCTGGGCGGTGAGCTTCGACGGCCAGCAGCTGCGCCAGCGGTGGCTCAGCCAGCATAAGGCGGTCTCGAACTATACTCTCTACACCTACGATGCCGACGGCCAGCGCTCCAGCAAGCTCTACACCGGCTGCAAGCCCACCAGCGGCAGCGGCAGCGGAACGATGTACGGCAACGGCAACCACAACATGTGCGTGGCCGATGTCGACGGCGACGGCTGCGACGAAATCATCTGGGGGTCGGCAGCCCTCGACCACGACGGCACGCTGCTCTACGGCACAGGCTTCGGCCACGGCGACGCCATCCATGTGGGACCGATGATGCCTTCCCGTCCGGGCTTGCAGGTCTTCCAGGTGCACGAGGAGAAGGGTACCTACTCCTGGGACCTGCACGATGCCGCTACGGGCGAGATTATCTATAAGGGTGGCAATGCCGGCAAGGACAACGGCCGCGGCATGGCTGCCGACATCGACGCGAAGAACGGCGGATGGGAGTTCTGGTCGGGCGACGAGCGCCAGCCCCGAAGTGCCGAGACCGGTAACGTCGTGGTGAACAAGAACCCCTCGGTCAATTTCCGCATCTACTGGGATGGTGACCCGCAGGACGAGCTCTTCGACGGGCGCTACGACTCGGGCAACGGCAAGGCCACGCCGCAGATTACGAAGTGGAACGGCAGCAGCATCACCACCCTGCGCGAGTTTGGCAGCGCCCTCCACAGTCCGCAGTCCTGCAACGGCACCAAGGCCACACCTTGCCTGCAGGCCGACCTGCTGGGCGACTGGCGTGAGGAGCTGCTCATGTGGAACTATACCGACCCCTCCGAGCTGCTGCTCTTCACCACCAACATCACCACCAAATTCCGTGTGCCCACGCTCATGCACGACCACACCTACCGCCTGGCTGTCGCCTGGCAGAACACGGCCTACAACCAGCCGCCCCATCTGGGCTATTCGCTCGACGACTATGTGGCTGGGCGGCCCAACAGCATCACCCCCCTCTGTCCCCCCGAAGGGGGGAGGATTTCCTCCCCTTCGTGGAGGCTAGGAGGGGTTCTCTACGACCTCCAGGGCCGCCGCCTCATGCCTGGCCAGAAGGCCAATGGGCTTTACATCGGCAATGGCCGCAAGCAAGCCGTTGTGCGCTAGTTCATTACTAAGAGGTCGTAGCGAATCTTGTCGCTCATCACGGGCTTGCCCGTTTCAGCTTTGCTCCCTTGTCTGCTGCTCTTAGACCGACGTACCGTCTTGGCCGCAGGCAAGGGAGCCTTGTTGCCGGAGACCTGCATGGTGTCGGCACGGGCGGCGGGTTCTTTCACGGTGACATAGACCGTGTCGGCGAGCGCCGTCATCGGCAGCACGTCCTCTGTGTGGCTGTTGGTCCAGATGCCCAGCAGGAAGCCGGCGACGGCAGCCGCAGGAACGGCAGCCAGCCATGTGGGCAGGCGGAAATGGCGCTGTCGGCTCCAGGGGCGCACATGTAGCTGCTGGTTTTCCTCGTCGCGCAGCTCCTGGGCAGCGCGGGCGATGTCTTGGTCATTTATTCTCATATTGCTGGAGTTGTTGTTTGATGGTGTTCATTACTTTGTGCAGCCGCGACTTCACCGTGCCTTCGGGCAGCGAGCTTATCTGTGAGATTTGCGCTATGGTCAGCTCCTCCTCATAGTGCAGGGAGAAGAGCATGGCCTGCGGCTGTGGCAGACGGCGGAGAATATCCCGCAGGGCGTCGCGAAGGATGGAAGCGTCCATCGCCAGTTCGATGTCGGTGTCGGCTGCCACGTCCTCTTTCTCCTCGGCAACCAGGGTGAACTGGTTGCGGAAGTGGTTCTTGCAGAGGTTATAGGCTATGGTGTAGAGCCAGGCACGGAAGTTACGGCCTTCCTTGTATTTCTCGCGGGCGGCATAGAGCCGCAGGAAGGTGTCGTGGGTGAAGTCGGCAGCCAGGTCGCTGTCGCTGCCCAGCCGCCGTGCGAAGAAACCCTGCAACCGCCGCGCATGGCGGTTGTAGAGCTCTTCGAAGGCACGGTCGCTGCCACGGGCAGCCCTCAGCATCAGCTGCTCATCGGTCTGAGCCGATCGTCTTAGGGGAATGAGCATAGGTCTGGCTTACATCAACAGTTGCAGAATCTCCTGCTTTCTCTCTTCGCTCAGCGATGTGTTTGTCACGCCACATACCAACAGCCTCATCAGCCAGTCGTAGCGCTTCTGGTCGTGCTTGGCATAGTAGGGCAGCAGGTCGGCCAGCAGCACGGCATAGTTGGCCGACAGACGCTGCCCTGCAGTCCAGTCAGGACGGAACGCCACCAGCAGATATTCCATCATGTAGCGCTCTTCCACGTTACGGCGCTTGGCAGCCATGTTGTCGTAGGGCTTCTTCGAGTATTTCAGCGTCAGCCCCTCGTTGAAGAGATGTTCCTTCCAAGGCTCAATTGTCTGCTGGAGCGTGGTGGTAGAGAAATATACCTTGCTGCCGTATTTGTCGATGATGGCCTGCAGAAGTGCCTGCTCGTAGGCGTCGTACGACGCATATTCGCCACTCTCCCATTCCGGGAAGACCATTCCCAGCTTCTTACTGAGCCATTCGCGATAGTCCTTTATGGCCAGGAACGCTGCGCAGACTACGGTCTTGTCGCGGTGGGCGTTCATGCCTTCCTGGATGAGCCACTTGGGGATGACGGCTGCGTCGCCGTTGGCGATGATGATGCCGCCCTCGTCCATTCCTGCCAGTTCGTTGTAGTTGTAGCGCAGCACGTCCTCAGAATAGATTCCGCTGTCGAAGTAGCGCTTGGCTAAGGGCTTCATCCGTGCCTCATCGCCTTTCATGGCTAGGTAGCACACCCAGCGGTCGTAGTCGAAGAACTGCATGTCCTCGGGCAGCATGGCCAGCGCCGCCTCTGCATATTTGTCGGCGTCGGTCTCGCCGGTGCCATGTCCTCCCATGATGGCGCTGTAGGCACAATAGTTAAAGGTGTAGCTGTCGGGGATGGCCTGGCTCATCTCGCGGATGACCTGCCGGGCCGTCGTGTCCTCCTGCTGGAACCAAAGCATGTATCGGGCGGCATGGTAGTAGTTCAGCCAAGCCGACTCGTCCTGAGGATGCTGGCGGGTGACCTCCTTCCAGGCGTTCTTCTGTTCCACATACCACACGAAATCCTTCTCCGTCACGATGGGGCTTTCCACTTTTACCGCCTTCGTCTGGGCTGTTGCTCCAAGGGCGAAGAACAGTATCGCCATGCCAACCATTGCTGTTTTCTTTTTCATTGTTCTGTTTTTTATGATTAAACGGTTACTGTTTTCTGTTATTGCGCAATACATGATTGCATACACAGAAAAACAGTAACTGTTCACGCTTCCGCGCCTTTTCTTCCTGTTATTAAGGACTCTTAACGTTCGTGGAAATCTTTCGCCCTGCGGTTGAACTATTGTGTGACCGCAAAGCGGTCACCTCTCAATAGCCAAGGCTACCGTGCCCAACCGTGGCAACATCAACTAGAAAAACCGTGCCCAACCGTGCAAAACCGTGGCAATATCAGCTAGAATAACCGTGCAAAACCGTGGCCACAACAAACTAGAATAACCGTAAAAAAACCGTGCAAAACCGTGACAATATCAACTAGAAAAACCGTGTAAAACCGTGTCCAACCGTGGCAAAAACAAACAAGAATAACCGTGCAAAACCGTGTAAAACCGTGGCAATATCAGCTAGAATAACCGTGGCCAACCGTGGCCACAACAAACAAGCAAAACCGTGCAAAACCGTGTAAAACCGTGGCAATATCAACTAGAATAACCATGCAAAACCGTGCAAAACCGTGGCAATATCAGCTAGAATAACCGTGGCCAACCGTGGCCACAACAAACTAGAAAAACCGTGCCCAACCGTGCCAACCGTGGCCACAACAAACTAGAATAACCGTAAAAAAACCGTGCAAAACCGTGACAATAACTAGAATAACCGTGCAAAACCGTGCCCAACCGTGGCCACAACCATCATTTTCCGCCCTTCCACTCACGGCTGGGCGTGAAGGTGAAAGGGCGGGGATGGATGCTGCTCGCCATGAGCACGTCCGTGGACGAGACTTACTTGAAGATGAGCTGTGCGAAGTTGTAGAGGCCGTATTTCCACACTACGAAGTCGTGCTTGCCGCCAGGATATTCGATGAGGGTGCACGGGATGCCCTTCTCGTCGCAGAACGCCTTCAGGCGGGCACTGTTCATCATCAGCCGGTCGTCGCTGCCGCAGACCATCCAGAGCAGCTTGTTCTGCTGCTTCATGGCCTCCACGTCGGGAATCAGCTGCTCGGGACGCTTGGTGTTGGGTGCCGACGAGAATCCGCCGACATAGGCAAACTGGTCGAGGTTGCCAAGGCCGAAGTTCAGCGACTGTCCACCGCCCATCGAGAGACCTGCCACGGCGCGGTGGCCCTGGTCGGTGTAAGTGCTATACTTGCCCTGGATGAACGGGATGAGGTCGTCGATGAGGTCGCGCTCGAAATTGGCAAATCCCTGCTGCATTTCCTGACTGTAGATGTTGCCCTCGGCCTTGTCGTTGGGAAGGGCACGCCCGTTGGGCATGACAATGATCATCGGGACCGCCTTTTGCTCAGCGTAGAGATTGTCCATGATGATGCCGGGCACGCCCTGCAGCCACTCCTTGTGGTCGCCGCCGATGCCGTGGAGCAGGTAGAGCACGGGATATTTCTTTGACTTGTCGTACTGTGGAGGCAGGTAGACGGTCACCTTGCGCGTGGTGCCTACGGTCTTCGACTCGTATGTGGTCTCCTCGATGGTGCCGTGGGCAATGTCTGTCCGCTCTTTGTCGAAGTCAGCCGGAGCCGCTACATACTCGTTAAACTTCACGTCGATTTGCGGCATGTTGCCGAACCCCGGCCTGCCGCCGAATCCCGGTCTGCCGCCGCCAGGCTGTGCATCGGCGGTTGCTGATGCCAGCGCCAATAGGGCGAGTAAGAATACTTTCTTCATAATGGTTGCTGTTTTTTTTTGTAATGTTTAGAAATTCTTTCTGACACCCTGCCACTCAGGGAACTTCATCTTCAGGTATTCGTCGTCGAGGAAGAGGGCCGACTGTCCCACCTGGCCTTTCAGCTGCCAGTCGAGCCACTTCACCACGGCCTTGGCGTAGTTGCCGCCATGCTTCTCGTAGTAGGTGCCGCTGTGGCCGTCCTTCGAGTTGAGCATCACCACGGGAATGTTGTCGGCTATGCGCTCGTAGTCCTTCTGCGCGTTGGCATAGGCAATGTCGCCAGGGCCGCCAATCATGTAGAACATCGGCTGATGGAGGTTCTTCAGCGACTCTTTCGTCGACCCCATCATCTCCATGTCGCCAATGCCCGAGTTCAGCATCACGCAGGTCTTGATGCGCGGGTCGTGGGCCACACCCAGCACCTGGGCACCGCCGCACGACTGTCCCATGGCAGCCACGTGGTCGAGGTCGAGGCAATGGTAGTACTCCGAAGCTGCAGCGGCATTCTGGCCGGTCAGCCAGTCGAGCACCTCCAGCAGCTGCTTGGGATAGGTTCTGAAGGGCGGCGTCTCCGGCTGCTTCTTCTTGCTCTTCTTGGCAGCCTTCTGGGCCTCCTCACGCTGTTTGGCCTGCTGCGCCTGCTGCGCCTGACGCTCTTCAGCCGTCATGGGCAGGATTCTTTCGCCGTTGGCCATGACGACCTCGCCCTTGGTCTCGGGGTAGGCCGACTTCAGCACGCCCCTCCACTGGGCCATCACGTCGGCCTCGTCATACGGGCCGATGGCGGCGGCCACATAGCCGTAGGAGGCCACCTCGCTCAGCAGCAGACGCATCTCCACGTTGTTGTTGAAGCAGGCGCCATTGGCATAGACAATCACCGGCAGGGCACCCTGACGGGCCACCACTTCCTGCAGGTTCTGGGGACGGTAGACGGTGAAGCCAGGGCAGGAGGCATCGCCTACCACTTCCGACTTGAACGGGCCTGTACCACCGTCTTCCACTACTTGCCTCTGGGCTGTCTGGGCATTCGTCAGCCCCACACTTGCTGCGACCATCATCGCTGTCAGTAACAATTTCTTCATAATCATTGTTGTTTTACCGTTTCATCGGCAAAGGTACGAAGAATTTTCTTATCTTCCAAATAATATAGCTATTTTTGGCGCTACATGCGCTACTTTGACACTCAACTTGCTGGCTTGAAGATTGTTGTCTGTAGCTATACCGCTTTGAAAGGAGCTACTTTTGTAGCTACAAGCAGCGAGTAGCGATGAGTGGAAAATACTGCCGCCGTTTGGAAAAATACGACCTGTGCGGGTGAAACTCATCATCTATATAGTATTCAATATTACAAGTAATGTCATTATCCATCGTATGGCATGTTAAATCTTCATAAAGTTTTCTTTCGACAGCCCTTTGTCCCCCTTCGCCTGCAGCCTTTAAAAT
>JAILFU010000085.1 GCA_024697405.1 Prevotella sp. | reverse complement strand
TGTGTGCAGCCGCCCACGAGCCAGTGGCTAATCTGTTATCTACTGTTCTTTCTCCGAGAAAAAGTTACAGACCCCACCCCTGCCCCTCCCCTTGAGGGGAGGGGAGCGGCTACCGCACAATAGGTCAACTGCTATATCATTGCCTAAAATATAGTGTTCAACCGCTAAAGTGGTCTTACCAAAACAAAGAAAATAAGTAAAACAGGGGTAAATTAATCATTGAACGCAAAGACGCTCATTCTCTGCGTCTTTGCGTTCAAAAACAAACTTGCGGAAGTTGAAGATATTACTTCATGACCACTTTCCTGATGCTTCCGTCGTTCATCACCACGATGTTAAGCCCCTTCTGGAACTTGTCCAGTTTCTTGCCGTTGGGCGAATAGATGCACCTGACGCCATGCAGCATCATGGCATCGATAATGGCCGTCTCGTAGCTGGCATGCACTGTCACGTCGCGGGCGGGCATCGTTGCAGGCAGTCCCACCCACTCGAAGTGTACATAGTCGCCGTCGGGCTGTGGCTCAGGCGTAATCGTGGCACCATATTCATACGTTACCTTCTTGTAGACTTTATCATCTATCATGTAGGTCAGCATGTAGCTGTTGATGCTGAACGAGCCGCTCACTGTCACGTCGTGTGCAGGCATCTTTTCGGGTATCTCGCTCCATCCGCTGAAAGTGTAGCCTTCCTTCGTGGGTTCTTCCTCAGGCGTGATAGCCGTACCTTCTTTAATGGTATATTCCTTGTAAAGAGCGCCATCAACAAGATAGGTCAGCGTGAAGCTTGGGATTTCTGTGATGACGAGTGTTCCCGGCACATAGCTGAACTTGTAGTTCTGGGCCTTGGCGCCGCTCACCGTCACAGGGTATTCGCCAGGAGCGCTGTCGGCCGTGGCTTCACAGCTGAAGACAGGCTTCTTGGTCAGCACGTCCTCTGTCTCGCCGTTCTTGAACCCTTCGTAGGTGGCCTTGAACTCAGGCATGGCCTCTCCCTCCCTCATGGTGTAGTCGCCGGCATAGACGGTGAGCTTGGCCTTGTTGATGGTCAGCACGCCGTCGACGAAGGTCACTTCCTCGTTGCTCACCGTTCCCTGCCTGATGACGATGGGATAATCGCCGACGGGCGATGTTTCCGTGGCCTCGCAGATAATCTCAGGTGTTCCCTCCAAGGCACCTCCCGTGACGGTATATTCAAACTCGGGGTTGGCTTCGCCATACTTGCGGCTGCAGTTCGTTATGGTGACCACCGACGGCTCGGGGTCGGGGGTGAACTTGAACTTGGCGCAGTTCACCACCTCGCCGGTCTCCTTGTTCAGCAGCAGGGCCACAACGGTGAGATTGGCCTTGTTTTGGATGCGCGTATTGCTGGAGATGTCGAGCGTATAGGTGTAGTACATGGGAACCTCGCTGGTGATGGTGGCAGGCAGCGAGCCTTTGACGCCTTTCTGGTGCTGCCAGGTGGCTACGGGCACATAGTCATAATTCACGTCCGTCATCTTCGCCGGGCTGTCTACCAGACTCTTCAGGTTGGGATCGTTGTTGGTACTTCCCGAGAAATAGTTCGACTGATACCAGTCGGAGGTGGTGCCGGTCTGCTTGTTCTCAAGCAACAGATAGCCTATCTGATAGGGCGACGATGCCACGTCTTCCACAAAGGTGGTGGTCGTGCTGACCTTGATAGCCGTCTGGCTGTCGTCAGTCCACTCGGCATTTACGGCAATCTCGCCAATAGTATACTGGCGCATGACGGCCTCCACGTCTTTCCTGATGCCGAAGGGCTGGTCGCTGGAACCATAGTAGGGGTCGCAGAATTCACCTCGGTTGATCTGACAGCTGGGGAAGCTGCTGGCATTCAGATTATAATCTGGCAGTTCCATCGGGTCGTCGCGATGTACGGCCACGGTGACCACATCATTGCGGAAGGTCTTGTTAAGCAGTTTCAGGCCGATGGCACCACGCGGACACCATCCGCACCAGGTGCCGGTGGCCTCCTCCACCAGTGGCGTGAACTTGGGCTTGCGGTTCACGGTGACCAGCGTTCCGCTGGCCGTGTTGTCGGTGGCTTCATTGGCCAGGCCGTTCACCTTGGTGATGGTTACCTTCTTGGTCTTTTCGCCCACGGTGGCGTCGGCCTTCATGGGTATCAGCACCTCGGCAGTCATCATATAGGTGATGGGGTCGATGTCCAAATGACCCTCCGTCACGCTGCTGCCCGTAGTGATGGTATAGTCGATGCTGGTGATGGGGTCGATGCTTCCACCTACCACATAGACGGGCACTTCCACCTCATTGCCCAGACCGGCATACTGCCGGCCGAAGTCGGCATCGGCCACGCTGGCAGCATGCTGGTTCAGTTCCTCGCCCGTGGGATTCATCTCCACAATCATGGGGAAGGCTCCCCAGCCGGAAGTCGTGGAGTAGGCATTCTTCGTGCCGAAAGGAACATAGAGCACCGCCTTGCTCATGTTGTCGCCGCTAAATACGCTGGGGTTGACGGGGAACGGTTTTTTGATATGGCTGATAACGGTAGTCAGGTCGTTGCAGTAGAGGAAGGCATCCCTGCCTATCTCCCTGACGCTGGAAGGTATCTCGACCGACGTCATGGTCTGGTACTGGAAAGCCGATTGTGCTATCCTCACCACTCCCTCAGGAATCCTTGTCGAGCCAAAACCCTGGACGAGCGTGTTGGTGGCTGTCTCGATGATGGCGTTGCAATAGTTGCGAGAGTCGTAGACGGGATTTTCCGGGTCGATGGTGAAAGTCTTGATGTTGGAGCAGCCTACAAACGGGCCAGTGCCCAGGTTCGTGACACTCTTTGAGAGCGTGACGGAAGTAAGTCCCTCGTCGGCCCAGAATGCGGCATCGCCGATGCTGGTCACTCCGTCGGGCAGGTCTACACTGGTCAGGCCAGGCACACCGCTGAAGGCAGCATAGCCAATGGCCGTCACGCTGGCCGGAACCACGGTCGAGCGGCAGCCTATGCGTAGCGTGTTGGTGGCCGTCTCGATGATGGCATTGCAGTTATCGCGCGAGTCGAAGCTGGGGTTTCCCGCCTCTACGCTGAGGTCAGACAGATCCGCGCACTGGTAGAAGACTTCATCGCCTATGTCGGTGACCGATTTCGGAACGACAATCTTCTTAAGGCCTGAATCCATGAAAACAAAGCGTTCAATTGTCTTCAACGTCTTGGGCAGCCTCACTTCCTTCAGCGGTGGCGTGCCTGACAGGGCAAATTCGCCCAGCACGTCATCCTGCATATTGGCATTGGTCATGTCGAGCACACGCAGGCAGCCCATCCAGTTACACAGGTTGTCGCGAACGAACAGCATGTCGTCATGGTTTAGCTTGCCAGTCAGCACCAGCTCGTCGAAAAGCCGCCACTCGCTCTCGGGAATGAGCGTCGACAAGGTGCCTGCAGTAGCCACGTTGACGGTGTGTGTGGACTGGAATTCCGTCTCGTCGAGAATGGTCTTGAAAGCATCCCATCCCTTTGCCGCCTTGTATTTGGCCTTCTTGCCGGCGGGCACCACCAGCTGGGCTTCATAGGGAAGGCTGGTGAACGCCTCTTCGGAAATGCTGGGCGGCGTCGCGCACTTCACCTTGCAGACAGTCAGGAATTGAACCATGGAGAAAGCATACGTGCCGATGGAGGTCACGCCGGCGGGTATCTCAATGCTGCGGAAGAAAGTGCCTTCGAAGGCGAAGTCGCCAATGGTCTTCAGCGACTGGGGCAGTGTGATGCTGGTGATTTGGCTATAGCGGAACGCCTTTTTGCCTATGGCCACAATACCTTCGGGAATCTGCGCGCCGGTGCTGCCCAGGATGACCGTGTTTGTAGCCGTCTCAATGAGGCAGTTGCTGTTCTGCCTGCTGTCGAACACCGTGTTCCCCTCGTCCACCGTGATGCCTTGCAGGTCGTAGGAGGGGAACGCTCCCGAGCCTATCGTCTTCACATTCTTGGGTATGCGGAGATATTTCAGCGAAGTGCCCTCAAAGGCGTTATCCTCAATTGTTGTCAGGCTTTCAGGCAGGTTGATGGCGTTCGTGGGAACCGACATGGCAAAGCTCGCAATCGTGGTCACACCTTCGGGGATGACGGTGTTGGGACAGCCGGCAATGAGCCTCTGGCCAGAACGCTCGATGACGCAGTTGCTGCCCGTCGGGGAATAGTAGGCAGGGTTGCCTTCCTCCACTTCCACCACCGCCAGGTTACTGCACCACGAGAAGATGCCCCAGCCTATACTGGTGACGCTCTTCGGCAGGGTAATGGCACACAGGCCGCTCTCGCTGAAGGCACCATTCTCAATGGAGATGATGCTGGCGGGGAGAGTAACCGACTGCAGCTTGTCGCACCGGAAGAACAGATTGGCTCCCACCGTATTGTCCTTCGTGGTGTAATTATCATAGTAGGACTTTCCTCCTTTCACAATCTTGGCATCCGTGAGGTCTAGCGTAGTCAGCTGCCCGTCGGGCGACGAGGCCATTTCGCGAATCAGGATGAAGTCGGTGCCGTTGAGTTGGCCTGTAATGGTCAGCTTCGCAATGCTGAACTTCTCCTCCTTGGAGATGAAGTTCGACAGCGTTCCTGCCTTGTCGAGACTGACAGTCCGCTCCTGGGCGGCGACAATGGCCGCATCGTCATTGTTCGATGCCGGCTGGATGCCTACGACGGCACTCTGGTTCTCCGTGAAATGCTGCATTTCGTTAGGACTCAGGTTGGTCAGGGCGAAATAGCCGTCGCACAGCCCGCTCCAGCCCCAGTTCACACAGAACAGCCCGTCCTTGTAGCCATGCAGTACGAAGGAGTGACCCGAAGCCCCGTTGCCCTGGTCGCCATTGTAAATGACGGGATGGCCCACGCTCAGCTCGCCATATATCAGCTTCTCCCAGTCGTTGTCGGAATAGGAGTCGCGGGTTGCGAGGCTGGCCGTCTTGCTGTAGTTGAAGACCGACATCAGGGCACCTGGAATGTCGATGGCACGGGCACCCGACTCGCTTGTCATATAGTCCATCTGCACGGCCTGGCCGCAGTAGCGCATCAGCCATGCCGTCTCGTCGTCGGTCATGTTGTACCACCCGATTCTTCTGGCAGGCAGGGCGGGTACATTAATCTGCCAGGAGTTTGTCGTGTAGTCGGCCATCGACCTCACCTCGTTGATGGGCCACTGGAAATAATTGATGACCTGTGCCATGGCCGTAGCCACGCATCCTGTGGGAGGCTGCCCGCCTTGCACGTCGGGGCAATGGGCATTGTAGGGAGTCCACTGGTCCCAAGTCGTGGTGAGCAGCGGCTGCAGCTCCGGCCGGCTGGCAGGGGCAGCAGGGGCGTCGCCCCTCTTGTTGTCGGTGGGCAGGCTGGCGGCTACCTGGGCATAGACATCCATCAGCCACTTCATGTTGCAGGGTAGGGCATCCTCGTCGAAGCTTCCCTTTTCGGCATAGCCCAGGATGCTCCTCATGCGGTCGTCGGCCGCCACGATGACGAAGCCCCCCTTGTCCTCGGCGTTAAAGACATAGTAGGCCGTCGTTGTGGTGCCTTCCTTCTGCGGAGCGCGCCGCATGCCGCCATGCTTGAACTGCTTTTCCGGCATCAGCTGCTGCGCTTTCAGCAGGGCCTCCTGCTCGGAAATTCTCTCTGCCTGTGCCGTCATCCCGACTATGGCACATGCCAACAATAAAAATAGCCTCTTCATTTTCTGAGTGTCGTTCTATAGGGTTGTTTCTCTTTCACATGCAAAAGTACATATTTAATCGTCACTGCCGGAGGTCGCTAGGCTTGCGACCGGTCTTGATTTTGAATTTCGAGGAGAAATAGTCGGGCGACTCGAAGTTCAGGCGGTAGGCTATCTCCTTGATGCTCATCTGCGTGGTGGAGAGCAGCTCCTTGGCTCGCTGCAGGCGAAGGTCCTGCTGGTAGGTGGCGGGCGAGAGGCCGGTATGCTCCTTGAAGAGCTTGCGGAAGTTGGAGTAGCTCATGCCCATCTCCTCGGCTACCTGCTGTATGGTGAGCGGCGACTCCAGCTCCTCGCGGATGCGGAGGCGTGCGCGGTTGATGAGGTCTACATGTCCTTGGTTGCGGTTCATCAGCTGGATGTTGCGCTCCAGTGAATACATCAGCCCGATGAGGTGGTTGACGATGCCTGCCATGACCTGCTGGGAGTAGGCCGCCTCGGCCAGTGCGGCCTCATAGGCGGTGCGGTAGAGGTGTACGATTTCGCTGGAGAAGCCCACGTGGTAGATGGGCTTCGTGGGCGAGAGGAATCCGGCGCGGACACGGTCGTCCATGTTGTGGCCGCGGAAGCCTATCCAGTATTTCTTCCATCCTCGGGGCCCCGTGGGGTGGTAGCTGTGCCACTCGCCGGGGAACAGCAGGAAGAAGTCACCCTCCTTCAGGCGGGCTTCGCTGACGGTGCGACTGTGGAAGATGCCCTCGCCCTCGGTGATGTAGAGCAGCTGGTATTCGCCGAGCACGCGTCCTTTGTCCAGGTCGAAGTAGTAGCCGTCGGCATGGCCTCGGGTGGGGTAGGGGTCGTCATGTCCGATCTCTTCGTAGCCGATGGTGGTCACGGTGAGTCCCCAAAGTTCGTCGCGCTCGCTGGCGAGCATGTATTTACTGGTCTGCAGGCTCATAGTTGATAATGGGACATGGTACCCAGATCCAGAACAGGCAGCCGTGGCCTTCGCCCTCGCTCTCGAGGCCGATGTGCCCGTTGGAGCGCTCGGCGATGGCCTTGCAGATGTTCAGACCCAGTCCGGTGCCCTGCACGAAGTCGTTCAGCTTGACGAAGCGGTCGAACACCCTCTTCTGCTTTTCTTTGGGAATGCCGGTTCCCGTATCCTCGCAGTAGATGAGCACCCCTTCAAACCCGGCTCCGGCTCTTCTCTGGGATAGTTTAGACAGTATAGTTTGGAATGTGGAATTTGCTGACACAGTATCCTGTGTAGAGTTTGGAGCGAAGTGCTCTGCGCTTAGGGGCGTTGTCATGTAGCCTATGCGGATGTGCCCTTGGCGGGTGTATTTCACGGCGTTGGTCACGAAGTTGGTGATGACTTGCTGCATGCGTCCCTTGTCGAGTACGGTGACGAAACTGCTGTAGGGATTTTCTGCGATGAACTCCACGTCGGGATTCTGCACGCGCTGCGACAGAGACTGGCTGATGACGCTGAAGAACTGTGCGAAGTCCACCTGCTCGGGCTTGATTTCCAAGGGTTTCACGTCCATGTTCGAGGCTTCGAAGATGTCGTTGATGAGTCGCATCAGCATGTCGCAGTTGTTGCGGATGATGTGTACGAACTCTTTGCGCTCTTCGGTGGTGCTGACCATGTGGAGCAGGTCTGAGAAGCCTACGATGGCGTTGAGCGGGGTGCGTATCTCGTGGGTTATGTTGGCCAGGAAGGTGGCTTTCAGCATGGCGGAGTTCTCGGCGCGTGCCGTCTCTTCCTTCAGCCGCTCCTGAGCCTCCATGAGTTCGGTGACGTCGCGTACGATGCCGAAGAGCGATTCTACGTTTCCGCTGTCGTCGAAGATGGGCATGCCGCTGATGGAGAACCAGGCTGCTTTCTTGGTGACGGGCGTGTAGTGGAAGTGGTGAATGACATGGAAAGGTTGTTTGAAGGCCTGAATGTTCCTGATGTTCTCGATGGCCTGGAGGCGGTGATCCTCGTACATGCCGTTGACGTATTCCTCCAGTGTCAATGTGAATTCCTCAGAATGAAGTGAGCGTGAGAAGTATATGACGCGCGACTCCATGTCGACGTGCCAGACATACATGTCGCAGTTGGAGAGCAGTTCGCGCATCTCATTCTCATACCGGCTGTTGGTGGCTGTGGCTTCCTGCAATGCTCTGTCCTGACGTTTCAGCTCCATGTACATGTCTCGCTCGCTGGTGACATCGCGAGCAGTGATGACATAGTATATCGTGTCGCCGTTTTTGTCGACTACAGAGCTGATGGCGAATTCCACATATTTGTCTAAGCCCAGTTCAGGGTAGCGCATGTGCTGGCAGACGTGGTAGACACCCTGGTTGGTGGGGTCGAAGTCGTCTTTTATCATTTTGAGGTCGAAGAAGGGTGTCTCGAGGAAGTATTTCTCGTTTTCAGGGGTGGCACCGACCATTTCGCGCATCTTGTCGTTCAAGTCAATAACAAAGCCGTCCTTGTCGTAGAACGACATGGCTAGCAGGCTGCTGTCGAACATTTTGCGGTAGCGGTTGGCCATTTCCCTCTCCATGCGCTCTTTCTGCTCTTCCTCGGTGATGTCTTGGGAAGTAATGATGAAGTTGACGGGTCTGTGGTACTCGTCGAATTCGGGATAGGAGTAGCCCGACACGTTGTGCCAGTCGGGGGCTTCCGGTGTGCCGTTGTTCCAGCGAACGTTGAAAGGTATTGGCTCGTCGCTGTGGGTGTTGAGGTTCAGGATGGCCTGGCGGTCGTCGGGATGAATCCTTTCCATCAACTCTTTCATCTTAACGCCTTCTTTTGGCAGGACGTTGCCATGGTGGTTGGTCACGCGGTTGCGCCGGAGGTTGTTGATGACGACGGCATATTTTCCCATGTTCAAAGCCTGATGCATCATGGATTCCAGGTCTTCATTACGCTCCAGCGCGCTCTTCACTTTTTTCCTGACCATCCAGTAGATAAAAGCCACGAAGACGGTGAGCAGGAGAATGGCAAGGGAGACGATAATGAACAGTGAAACGGATTCCTCTTTGATGTTCTCCGGGTGGAACCACTTGTCGTAGATATGATCGAGTTCTCCGCTTTGCTGCATACGTGCAAATTGGCTGTCGATCTCGTCGATGAGCTTCTTGTCGTATCCCACGATGTGAATTTCGAAGGCAGGAATGTCAAGCGGGTCAATGCTGATGCCCTGCAGGTTGTATTCCTTGATTTTCCATTTCAGCGGGGCTTCTCCCCAGATGAAATAGTCGAACTCACCATCGGTAATGCCCGACAGGGCCTCGCGTGCCGTGTGATACTCGATGTTCAGGCTGTCGGCCAAAGGTCCCAGTGCGCTATGGGCAATAGAGTCGTTGTTTCCGTTGGCGATGAGGGAGCCTACCTCTTTCAGCTGTTCCGCTTTTGAAATGGGCGGCATGTCCTGCCGGTGGGCTACCATCATCTGGTAGAAGCCCAGGGACGTTCGTGTGCAGAAGTATTGCTCGTTGTTGTAACGGCCTCTGTAGTCTACGATGAGGTCTGTTTCCTGGTTTCGGAACGCCCTTACGCCCTGGCGGCGTGATTTCATTTCAAACTCATGGGGAATGTTGAGCTTTTTCAGGATGGTGTGGAGCACCTCGACATGATAGCCGTCGGGCTGGCCTTTCAGGTTGACGAACTCGTAGGGGGCAAAGTCCCAGTCGCCGGCAATAGTGATGACGGGATTCTTGCCCAGTGCCTTCTTCGGGATGGCGGCATACGACAATATGCAAAGCAGCATCAACAACTTTGCCAGATGGTTCTTTCGGTGTATGGTGGTTGGCCTTTGCATGATGACGTTCCTCAGATTTCTGCTTTGTGTTCGATGGAAATGGCTTCACAGGGGATGGTAATCCAGACGGAGGTTCCTTTCCCTGCCTCGCTGCTGATGTCGATGGTTCCGCCCAACTGGGTGGCCAGCTCTCTGCAGATGGGCAGTCCCAGGCCTGTTCCTCCCTGGCTGACGTTCGACGAGGTGTTGAAACGCTCGAAGATGTGCTCCAGCTTGTCGGGAGCGATGCCTGTGCCGGTGTCTTCGACGACAATGATGAGCTTGCCGCCGATATACTCGTATCGGCATCTGACGGTGCCTGTCACGGTGTGTTTCACTGCGTTGGAGACAACTTGGTTGATGATGCGGCCTATGTTGGTGTCGTCAATGTTGACAATCAGCTGGTTGTATTGGTTCTCAACCACATACTTCACCTTTTCTTGCTGTTTGTGTGCCCAGGCCATGTGGCAGTGACCCTCGAAGGTCTGTGAGAAGTCGCAGGGCTGCTTGTTGTTTTCCACCATCTTCGCGTCGAGGCGCGACAGGAAGAGAATGTCGTTGATGAGGTTCAGCAGGTAGGTGGAGTTCTCCTTAATCTGCTGGATAAACACATCTTCCTCCTCAGGCGAGTGTTTTTTCTCAAACATTTCGGCAAATCCCACCACGATGTTCAACGGCGTGCGTATCTCGTAGCACATGTTGTGGAGGAACTTGTTCTTCACCTGCTCCACCTCCTGTGCTTTCTCTGTCTCAAGCTGGAGCATGTGCTCCGTGTGCTTGATTTCGGTGGTGTCGCGGCAGATGCCTGAATACTCCTTGACGATGCCTTCCTCATCGAAGACCGGGAACAGCTGCAGCTGGAGGCATAGCTGCTTGCCGCCACGCACGCGCAGCGTGGACTGGATGTCGCAGTTGATGCCGGTATCTTGCAGGCGGTCCATGGTTCTCAATAGCCGCATCACGATATGCTTGGAGGTTTCGTCGGTGAGCTGGATGCAGCGTTGCTGGGTAAGCACGTACTGTGCCTCGTGCATGCGGTGGTAGATGGTGAGGATATGGTTCTGGGGCGAGTAGGTCACCATTCGTACGCCTCCCACCTGCAGGGCGTAGTTGATGTTGTCCACATGGTCGGCCACTTCCTGCAGCGTCTTAATCAGCTGCTTGATGCTCCTCTGTGCCTGACGGTAGGTTTCGACCATCTCCGTCACCTCTCGGCCGGAACCATAGAGGCCCAGCAGCTGATGGGTCTGGTCGTAGACGGGTACCAGCAGCAGCTCGTAGTCTATGCATCCTGTGATTTTCCTCGATTCCAGCGGCTTTTCCTTGCTATAGTCCAGAAACATCGTGGTGTAGAAATGGTCGGAGCCGCCGAAATCCTTGATGCCGAAATCGCTTTCCGAAAGGATGTCGTTCAGGTTGACATGTTCATCATGGACTTCATCCAGATCCATTTTGAATGTCATCTGCGCGCGCGTGTTCATATTTTCTATATAGCCCTCACGGTCGTAATAGACCATGTCTACCATGGCCGTGTTGAACACCGACTGGTAGCGCATCATCAACTCCTGATCCTTCTTCAGCTTGTTCCGTACTTCGGTGACATCGCGTTTGGTGCCGATGATGGTTCTGGGCATTCCCTTCTCGTATCTCAGCACGGAAAGAATGACGACATAGGCGCGTTTCTCGTCGTTTTCACCATCCATGACATTCATCTCCAGCTGCAAGTCGGTTTGCTGCTTATTGGCAATCTGGTCGATGGCATCCATCAGACGCTTGTGGTCGGAAGGGGTGTATCGGCGGCCAAACTCTTTGAAGGAGAGTGTTTTCCTGTCGTGGGGGGAGTAGCCATACCAGGTGAAGTTTTTCTTTTTGACATCGTAGGTCCATATTTTCACCTTGCAGGTCTTCAGGATAAGGGCCAGGCGGGCATTGCGCAGTCGGCTCTCCTTGGTCACTCTCCGCTCGCGCAGCTTATAGAACAGGCTGGCGATGATGAGTGAGAGAATGATAAATCCGATGGCTGCAGCCACATATTTCAGCCACTTGGGAAACTCTTTTTCCTCTATTTCCTCAGGGTAGAACCATTTCTGCTCCAGGGGCTTTAGCCGTTCGGCCGCTTTCAGCTTCGTAAAGGCGTTGTCGAGTTTTTCGAGCAGCCTTTCGTCGTTGGCCATAAACCGGTAGTCGCCCGAAGGCATGTCAACCGGCGAGAGCGTCAGGTTGTCAGCGTGGTACTGGTGGATGAGCCATTTCAGCGACATGGTGTTCCACAGCACCTGCCCCTTTCCTTCGGCACTGACGCGCAGGATGGCTTTGTCCATGTCGCCTCGGGGAATGGCGTTTTCGCCCCAGCCGTGGTCTTGCATGAGGTGATGGCTGAAGCTGCCCTCGTGTACGATAACCTGCTGGGTGGCCAAATCTCCAACCTCATGCACGCTTTGCGTCTCGTTCGAGGGGTGGGCCACGCTGTGGGTGAACAGCTGTAGCGAGTTGCGGCCATAGTGCGTGGTGTACTCATCGTGGAAATTGGCCACCATGCCCAGCATCAGGTCTGACTTGCCGTTGCGAAGGTCTTCCAGCGCCTGTACGGTAGGCTTCAGATGAATGACGTAGGGTATGCCCAGCTCTTCAAAGATGATTTTCAGCAAATCCACGTTGTAGCCCGTCGGCTTGCCCTGGTCGTCCAGGAAGACGTATGGCCACAAGTCCCATGCGTCCTCATAGACCAGGGGATTCTCGGTGGTGTATTCGCGGCGAAATTCAGGGGTCTGGGCGGAAGAAGGAAGAATCAGGAAGAATAAAACGGGTAGTAAAAGCCAAAGTCCACCCAAGCTCTCCCGAAGGGGCAGACCACCCAATCCCTCCCGAGGGGAGGAATGTTTGGTTAGCTTATGTGGTCGTTCCCTCATCGTTTTTTCTATCTATACATCCCTTCCTAGGGAGGGATTGGGTGGGTTGTCAGTTTTGGGAGGGCCTGGGGGATGTCCCTTTAGGAGGACATGGGTGGCTTATTATTTGTTTACCACCTTCTTCGTAACGTTCCCTACTCTGATGATATAGACACCTTTCACCAGTGAACTCAAATCGTAGGAGCCGCTTTTGTTGGCACTGAACACCTGTTCGCCCTTCATGCTGTAGACAGTGAGCTTCTCACCAGGCGCCATGTCTGCCCGAAGCATGCCTCCTGCAAATTGTATCTTCGACTTTGTGTTGCCAAGTGTGGCGATGTCAGTTGCGCTTTCCGTGAAAAACATCTTGTGAAGGTTGCTCAGCGGAAGGCTTTGGGTGGTGCCGTCTTTCATGTGCAGGATCATGTTCGTGGCGTCGAACGTGATTTTCTGGATGCTGCTTACGGTGAAGCTGGTCTCAGTGTCGCCCTCTGCCACTGTCAGGTACTGGTAGTCGTCGGCCATTGTCCAACTGCTCATGGCAAGCAGCAAAGAGGTCGCAAATGTACGTAGGATAGTCATAGTAGATATATTTTTTCTGCAAAGATAGGTATTTTTTCCAAAAAATAATTATGTTTTGACGTTTTTTTTACTAAAAATGTTGCACAGGCCAAATAAAATGTCTAAATTTGTCAGCAGAATTCAAAAACCTTCGATTATGATAGACGTTAAACAGACTTTGCAAAAGAGCGAGGAGCGCATGGAGATGGCAGCCATGTTCCTGGAGGAAGAGCTGAATCGCATCCGTGCCGGCCGTGCCAATGTGGCCATCCTCGATGGTGTGAGAGTGTCGAGCTATGGTTCGAAAGTACCCCTGAATCAGGTGGCATCGGTCAACTGTCCCGATGCGCGTACCATTGCCATCAGGCCTTGGGACCGCAAGCAGATTAAGGACATTGAGAAAGCCATCATGGACAGCGACGTGGGCATTACGCCGGAGAACAACGGCGAGCTGATCCGCCTGACCATTCCGCAGCCTACCGAGGAGCGCCGCAGGGAGCTGGTGAAGCAGTGCAACAAAATTGCTGAGAAGGCCAAGGTGGAGGTGCGCAATGTGCGCAGCGACATCAAGGACAAGCTGAAGAAGGCCATCAAGGACGGGCTTTCAGAGGACAACGAAAAGGATGCCGAGCTAGAGCTGCAGAAGATTCATGACAAATGGATTAAGAAGCTCGACCAGCTTATCGAGGCCAAGAACAAGGAGATTATGACTGTGTAGACTTGGACAGCAGGTCGGGGCGCAGACGGCGTGTGTGCTCCAGGGCCTGCTCCAGCTCCCAGTCGCGTATTTTCGCCTCATTCCCGCTGAGGAGTATCTCCGGCACCTTCCATCCTTTGTAGTCGGCGGGGCGGGTGTAGATAGGTGCGGCCAGTAGATCGTCCTGAAAACAGTCGGAGAGGGCGCTTTGTTCATCGCCGATGACACCGGGCACGACGCGCACGATGGCGTCGGCCATGATGGCTGCTGCCAGCTCGCCGCCGGTAAGCACGTAGTCGCCTATGCTGATTTCACGGGTGATGAGGTGGTCGCGCACGCGCTGGTCTATACCTTTGTAGTGTCCGCAGAGAATGATGATATTGCCCAGCAGCGACAGCTCGTTGGCCACATGCTGATTGAACTGCTCTCCGTCGGGCGAGGTGAAGATGACTTCATCGTATTCACGCTCGGCTTTCAGGGCAGTGATGCAGCGGTCGATAGGCTCGCACTGCATCACCATCCCGGCACTTCCCCCGTATGGATAATCATCAACGCGACGCCACTTGTCTAAAGTGTAGTCGCGCAGATTGTGCAGGTGAATTTCGGCTAGTCCCTTTTTCTCGGCACGAGCCAGAATGCTCTCGTGCACGAAGCCCTCTATCATCTCGGGCAGGACAGTAATAATATCAATTCTCAACTTCTCAACTCTTATTTGCCCATCCCCAAGCTTCACCCCTCTCCACGGAGCCGAGGGGGATGCCTACGGCAGGGAGAGAAGAATTCCTCCCCTTTGGGGAGGTTAGGAGGGGCTTTAGCTCCAACTATCCTAGGTATTTCATCAGGATTTTGGCGTTGCCCGAATCGCGCAGCTTGGCAATGCTCTTCTCACGAATCTGGCGCACGCGCTCACGGGTAAGGCCAAGCTGGTCGCCAATCTCCTCCAGACCTTTCTCATGGCAGCCGATGCCGAAGCACTCGCGGATGATGGTAATCTCGCGCTCCTTCAGCACCTTGCTCAGCACGGAGTTCAGCTCTTGCGCCATCGACTCGTGGTCTACGTGGCGGTCGGTACGGCTGTCTTCTCCGCTGGCCATGACGTCGAGCATGCAGTTGTCCTCACCGTCCTGGAAGGGGGCGTCAATACTGACGTGGTGGCTGTCGGCCTGCATGGACTGTCCGATTTTCTCCTCGTCCATGTCGGTAACCTCAGCCAGCTCGCTCACAGAGGGGTGGCGCTGATACTCCTGCTCAAACTTGTTGATTTCGTGGCTTATCTTGTTGAGGGAGCCAACCTGATTCAGGGGCAGACGCACAATGCGGCTCTGCTCGGCAATGGCCTGCAGGGTGCTTTGGCGAATCCACCATACGGCATAAGAGCTGAATTTGAAACCACGGGTCTCGTCGAACTTCTGTGCGGCCTTGATAAGACCGATATTGCCTTCGTCGATGAGGTCGGTGAGCGTCAGTCCCTGATGCTGGTACTGCTTGGCCACCGAGACGACGAAGCGCAGGTTTGCCGTCACCAGTTTGTCCTTGGCACGCTCGCCCTCTGGGCCACCCTTACGAATCTTCTGGGCCAGCTCAATCTCCTCGTCGATGCTGATGAGGGGGGCACGGCCTATTTCTACCAGGTACTTGTCGAGTGCTTCGCTCGAACGGTTGGTGATACTTTTCTGAATTTTTAGCTGTCTCATCCTTTTCTTCTCCTTGACTTCTCCTTAACAAAACGACCTTAAATATCTGATTATTAGGTCTCTATGAACTTTTACCTTTAAATTGCGCTGCAAAGTTATAAAAAAAAATCGATAATTGTACGTTTCTGTGCAATTTTTTAAGTTAAAAATCTATAAAGCAAATCTTTCCCGAACTCCCCGTTGCCCACCTCCGAGTCTCACCTCTTCATCTCTCTCTCCAAAAGGCGAGGGGAAAAATCGATGGTGGGGAGGGGAAGAATTCCATGACATGGAGAAGCAGATTCCTCCCCATTGGGGAAGTTAGAAGGTGCTTCCTAATTCCAGTCTGTGGTCTATGCAGGAGGGCAGCTCCTCCTCGTAGTGGGTGACCATGAGCAGGGTCTTGTCGGGGGTGGAACAGTATTCGCAGATGATGTCTTTCACCAGCTGCTGGCGTTGCAGGTCCAGGCCGTGCATTGGCTCGTCGAGGATGAGCAGGGCGGGATTTTTGACGAAGGCGCGGCATACGAGTACCAGCCGCTGTTCTCCGCTCGACAACTGTAGGAACGAGCGCTGTGCCAGCTCTTCAATGTGGAAGCGTCGCATCCAGCACAGGCATTGCTGCAGTTCCTCCTCATTGGCACGTGCATAGAGTCCCACGGTGTCTTTGAGTCCGCTGGCCACGATGCTGATGGCGGGCAGGTTGTGCAGGTAGCTGCGGTGCAGTTCAGGGGAGACGTAGCCTATGCGGCGCTTGATGTCCCAGATGCTCTCGCCCGTTCCGCGCCTGTGGCCGAACAGCGTGATGTCGCAGGCGTACGATTGTGGGTTGTCGGCACAGATGAGCGAAAGGAGCGTCGACTTGCCGCTGCCGTTGCGGCCGGAGAGTGCCCAGTGCTCGCCTTCGCAGACTGTCCAGGAAAGACGGTCGAGGATGGTACGGTTGCCGTAGCGGATGGTGACATCCCGCAGGATAATGACAGCGTTGGAGGACGAAGGGTGAGAGGTGAGGTGAGGGGCACAGGGCCGTTCTTCCCTCTCTCGGGGGGACTGAGGAAGGCAGGAGAGGACAGGTTCTTCCCCCCTTCGGGGGGATTGAGGGGGGTATTCAACCTCATCGGCAAAGGGCGGAATATCTCCTGGCCTTGCCACCACCAGGTATAGCTTCATGCCCTGTTGCTTCAGGAGCAGCAGCTGTTCGCTGAGCATGGCCCTTGCCTCTGCGTCGAGCCCGATGAAGGGGTTGTCAAGGATGAGTGTGTCGGGATGGGCCATGAGCGTCTTCACCAGTTGCATCTTCCGCAGCTCGCCACTGCTGAGCGAGATGACGTATTTGTCGGTCAGGCTCTCCAGTCCCATCAGCTGGTAGAGCTGTTGCTGGTGCTTGCGTCGTTCGGGCGTGTCGCTTCCTGAAAGGAGGAACGAGCGTTCCAGTGCTGCGCCCACCGTCGGCGTCTCCTCGTCGATGTCGTGCTGGTTCCACCGTTGCTGCAGATAGTAGCTGCGGTCGGTGGCAGTGCCGTAGGTGTCGCAGAAAGCCACATAGCGCACGCTGTCGCCAGGCATGTGGCGGCGCATCTCTTCCACCATCATGGTTTTTCCGCTGGCGTTCAGGCCAGCGATGACAGTCACTCGTCCTTGCTGTCCGGTGCCGGGGCTTGGGTGTTGGGGGTACGAGGAGTCCATAGCTTCTGTTGGTTTTTGTTGACAAAATCTTTCCATCCACGGTAGTGTGGGGCGTCGGTCTCCGGACGCCCCATCTGCAGATAATGACAGTAGGCTGCAGCCAGCGCGTCGGTGGCATCCATAAACTGTCCCAGCTCCTCCTGCGGAATCTTCAGCAGTCGCTGCAGCATGCCAGCCACCTGCTCTTTCGATGCACCGCCGTTGCCTGTCAGGGCCATCTTGATTTTCATCGGTGCATATTCGTGG
>JAILFU010000110.1 GCA_024697405.1 Prevotella sp. | reverse complement strand
AATGAAGAAATTGATTGTAGTGACGGCTTTGGCCGCTTTCTGCCTCAGCATGCAGGCGAAAGTGCGGTTGCCGCATCTGATAGGCGACAACATGGTGATTCAGCAGCTGACGGACGTGCGCCTGTGGGGCTGGGACGAGCCGGGACGGACAGTGAAGGTTTCCGTCTCGTGGAGCAGCGAGACCGTACAGGCCAAGACTGGCAAGGACGGACGTTGGCTGGTGAAGGTGAAAAGTCCGAAAGCCTCCTACGAGCCGATGTCCATCACCTTCGATGACGGAGAAAAGACCACTATCAGCAGCGTGCTGGCTGGAGAGGTGTGGGTATGCGCCGGCCAGTCGAACATGGAAATGCCTGTGAAGGGCTTCTGGCAGTGCCCCGTCGAGGGCTACAACGACTGGGTCGTTGAGGCAGCTCGCCACCGGGGCGTTCACAGCGTGAAGATTCCCAGCATCATGCGCTCTGAGCCGCAGGACGATGCCCAATGCCAGTGGAATGAGTGCAACCCACTGACGGTGGGCGACTTCTCGGCTACGGGCTATTTCTTCGCCCGGAAGATGCACGAGGCACTCGACATTCCCATCGGCATCATCGAGGCCAACAAGGGCGGCTCGCGCGTGGAGAGCTGGCTGACGAAAGAGAACCTGGAGAAATATACCAGCGACCCGACGGACTCTGTAGCCATTGCCCAGAAGTGGCCCACCGACTACCATCGCTCCCTGCTCTGGGGCAACGGCACCTTCAACCCCATCCTCAACTATACCGTGAAAGGCATCCTCTTCTATCAGGGCTGCTCAAACGTCGACGACCCCGGCGACCAGTATTCCGAGCGTCTGAAGCTGCTCGTCGAGCAGTGGCGCGGCCAGTTTGCCCTGGGCGAGATTCCCTTCTACTTCGTGCAGATAGCCCCCTACGCCTACGGCGAGGGGAAGGACGGCGTGAACGGAGCTTTGTTGCGCGAGCAGCAGTATCGTGCCTCACAGATCATTCCCAACAGCTCGCTGGTATGCACCAACGATCTCGTCTATCCCTACGAGTGGACGCAGATCCACCCCACACAGAAACGGCAAGTGGGCGAGCGTCTGGCCTATACCGCCCTCAGCCGCGACTACGGATTTGAGGGGCTGCTCTACAAGAGTTCATCGTACAAAGACATGCAGGTGAAGGGCGATGCCGTCTACATCCACCTGCAGGACAACTACCACACCGACGCCCCCTTCGAGCAGATTGAAGGCTTCGAGCTGGCTGGCGAAGACCGCGTGTTCCATCCCGCCACGGCCCAGCATTTCTGGCAGCCCGGCGGCGGCTACTGGGACGAGGCCATCCGCCTCACCTGTCCCGAAGTACAGCACCCCGTTGCCGTGCGCTACTGCTTCCGCAACTTCCAGCTGGGCAACGTCAAGAACGGAGGAAACCTGCCCCTCTTCCCCTTCCGCACCGACAACTGGTAACAGTTGGCAAAAACAACGAATTAACACTAACGACACGAATAGCGAACAATTACGATTAGCTTGAGACGAAACGAATGGCACGAAAAAGATTAATTCGTGCCATTCGTTTTCATTCGTTATTCATGAATAAGCTGTCGGCTACTCCAGCTTCGAGCCTTCCAGAAGTTTAGGACAGATGCTCTCCATGGCACAACGGGTGCAATGGGGGGCACGTGACGTACATACATAGCGGCCATGCAGCAGTAGCCAGTGGTGGGCACGGGGAATGTCAGCCTCGGGGATGTACCTCGTCAGCACCTGCTCCACCTTCAGTGGCGTGTTGGCCGTGCGAGGTACGAGACCGAGGCGGTGGCTGACGCGGTAGACATGGGTGTCGACGGCCAGGGCGGCACGGCCAAAAGCCACGGCCTGCATCACGTTGGCCGTCTTCCTGCCCACGCCAGGCAGCGCAAGCAGCAGGTTCATGTCGCCGGGCACCTCGCCGCCATGCCGCTCCATGAGCATGCGCGACAGCTCTACCAGATGGCGGGCTTTTGAGTTAGGATAGCTCACGCTGCCGATATACTCCAGAATGTCTTCCGGCTCGGCTGCCGCCATCGTCCGTGCATCGGGATAATGGAGAAACAGCTCCGGCGTCACCTGGTTCACGCGCTTGTCGGTGCACTGGGCACTCAGCACCACCGCCACCAGCAGCTGGAATACGCTGCCGTATTCCAGCTCGGTGTCCACGTCGGGCATCTCCCTTCGGAAATGCTCCAGTATGAGGCGGTATCGTTCTTCCCTTTTCAACGTGAGAATTCTTTTATTCCTCGGGCAGCATGATGACCTCGGCATGGTTGCCGCTGGCCAGCAGCTGCTTCATGAACTTGCAGATGTCGGCAGGTGTCTGCTTCTGCACGGTGGCTTTGTAGTCGGTGTGGGTATCGATATTGTACTTGCGCAGGCTGCTGATTTGCTGAATCCAGTAGCTGTTGGTCTTGGCCTGGTCGTCAATCTCCTTCAGCATATACTCCTTCACCTTGGTCAACATGTCCTCGTCGCAGGTCTGGGCCAGGTTGTCCAGCTCCTCGCGCAGAATCTTCAGGGCCACGTCACTCATCTCGGGCTTCATGGGGCAGACAGCCAGTAAGGTGACGGTGGTGTGCCAGTCGTCGCGCTGCATGCCGCTCTGTGCCTGCACGGTATAGGCTGCGCTGGCGTCCTCACGGATCTTCTTCAGGTAGATCATGTTCAGTATCTGTCCCGCAATGTCGGAACGGATGATGTTCTCCAGCGTGTAGGGGATGTCGTAGGTATAGTTTATCATCACTGCGTATGCCTTCGGCGTCTCCATCTTGCGCTTAAAGTCACAGATGACCTTACCCTTGAAGGGGTGGTCGATGTCCTTACCCTTCACAATGTCCTTCTGTGAGGGCAGTGCGGCCAGATACTGCTCGATGAGCGGACGGATGGTGGCCTCGTCGTAGTTGCCTACGATGGTGAACGTCCAGCCGTTGGCATTGGCGGTGCGTTCCTTGGCTATCTCGAGGATGCGGTCGTAGTTCACCTGCTGCAGGGAGGCCATTTCCAGAGGCTTCGAGCGCAGGTCGTGGTTGGTCATGGTGACCACGAGCGAGTCGCTCAGAGCCTGCTCGGGCACGGTCGACTTGTTCTTCAGCTGCAGCTCCAGGGTCTGCATCAGCTTGTCATACGACTGCTGGTCCTTATTGATTTTGGTGAAATAGAGGTAGACGAGCTGCATCATGGTCTCCACATCCTTCGGGGTGGAGGAACCGCTGATGCGCTGGCGGTCGTCGGTCATCGAGAGCGATGCGCCGGCAATCTTTCCAGCCATAGCCTTCTCCAGCTCGTTGTGGGAGAAGTTGCCCAGTCCGCTGGCCTCGATGACATCGTCGAAGAGCTGCAGGTTCACATAGTCCTTCTCGCCGTAGAGCGACTTGCCGCCGAAGCCCTCAGCCGAGAGGAGCACCTGGTCGGCCTTCAGGTCGGTGTGCTTCAGGATGACCTTCACACCGTTGGAGAGCGTCAGCTCCTTGTAGTCGAACTTCGCGCCGGCCTCTTCTTTCACGATGCTGCCCTTCTGCGGCAGCTCGGTCATGATGGGCTCATTCTTCACGTTGTCCACGTATGCCTCTATCTGGGCGGCGCGGGCCTCAGCCACGGCCTTCTTCAGGCTCTCCACCGTGGGATAGATGGCACCGTCCTTCTCCTGGTTGAAGCTCATCACCACCAGGTTTGTGTCGTTCGGGGGGAGCAGCTCCTTCATCACCTCGTTCACGGCCTCAAGCGGCATCATCGGGGCCACCTGCTTCATCGTCTCGTAGGTGAAGTCGATGCTGGGGATGGGCTCGTTGTCGAGGAAGTGGTTCTTGTACTTGTTGCAGAACGTCACGTTGTAGCGCTTGTCCTTGTTCGAGTAGTTCTTGTCGAGCTGGCTCTCGTAGTTCTGCAGGTAGCGCTGGTACTCCGTAGCGGTGAAGCCGAACTCGGCGGCGCGGCGGGCCTCCACCAGAGCGGCCTTCAAGGCTGCCTCGCTCTGGTTCTCCTTCGGGGTGATGCTCAGGTCGAAGGCATCCTTGGTCTTGGCAAAGATATACTGTCCGTAGCTGCACGAAGCCCCCACAAATGGCGTCTCAGCCTTCTCGGCGCACTCGTTCAGACGGTCGTTGAGCATGCTCATGGCAGCGCTCTTCAGGAAGTCGAAAACCAGATACTCCATGGTCTGCTTCGTCTCGTCGGGAATGGGGTCATGCTTCACCATCAGCTCCAACTCGCTGTTGCTCATCTCCTTGTCCTTGTCGATGATGTAGATAGCCTCGGCATTGTCGGGCACAGGCTCCAGCTCCACCTTGGCGGGGTTCTTAGGCATCACAATCTTGCCGAACAGCTCCTTTATCTTACCCTCGACATAGTTCACGTCCAGGTCGCCCACCACGATGATGGCCTGGTTGTCAGGACGATACCACTTCTCGTAGTAGTCGCGCAGCACCTTCGGCTTGAAATTGTCGATGATTTCCATCAGGCCGATGGGATAGCGGTGACCGTACTTCGAGCCAGGGTAGAAGGCGGGCAGGTTGCGCTCGAACATGCGGCTGGCGGCACTGGTGCCCAGACGCCACTCCTCATGAATCACGCCGCGCTCCTTGTCAATCTCATCCGGCTCCAGCAGCAGGCCGTCGGCCCAGTCATAGAGGATGAGCAGGCAGGAGTCAATCACGCCCGTACGCTCGGAGGGGACGTTAGAGATATTATACACTGTCTGGTCGATGGAAGTGTAGGCATTCAGGTCGCCACCAAACTTCACGCCGATGCTCTCACACCAGCGGATGAGGTCGTTGCCCTTGAAGTGGGTGGTGCCGTTGAAGCACATGTGCTCCAGGAAGTGGGCCAGGCCGCGCTGGTCGTCGTTTTCCTGAATACTTCCCACGCGCTGGGCAATGAAGAACTCAGCGCGGTTCTCCGGCCACTCGTTGTGGCGGATGTAGTAGGTCAGCCCGTTGTCGAGCTTGCCGATGCGCACAGCGTCATCGACGGGAATGGTCGGCATCTGCATCTGTGCCGTCACGGCTGCTGCTCCTGCAAAGAAGAGCATGGCAGCAACAAACAATTTCTTTAGTCTCATTGTTTAAATCAAAAAATATTGTTAGCTTTAACTTTTTACCTTGTTCACATTCTTACCTTTTACCGTGCAAAGTTACAACATTTTCATATATTAGACGCAAAAAATCAGGAAAAACTACACGAATAAGCATTTTTTTACTTAACTTTGCCTCTGAAATGAGACGCATCCCCCGACTGAATGCCCCTTTGCTGCCGCTGACAGTATGCCTGATGGCGGGCATCGTCATCGGCCAACTGCTGGCGCCGACTCTGTTGGCAGGACTGCTGCTGGGTGCAGTGCTGCTGGCTTTGCTGTTGGGCCGCTGGCCGATAGCGCAGAGCATCGCGCTATGGGGATGCTTCCTGCTGCTGGGCATGCTGGTGGCTCCCGGCAGCGAGGAGCGCATGCCTGATGGCGTATGGACAGAGGCCGTGGTGGCCTCGGTGCCTGCCGAACGGCCGAAGACGATGATGGTGGAGCTGCTGCTGCCAGAGACGGGCGAGCAACGGCGTTGCTACGTGTGGAAAGACGGGCGCAGCCTACAGCTGACCGTAGGCAAGGAGCTGGAGGTATGCCTCCGCGACAGCCAGTTTGTCGGCCGCGACGGCTGGCGCATTGGCGGCGACGGCTTCAACCGGCTGACACACCTGCAGCGGCTGCGCATCCGCGCCTTGCAGTGGCGGGGCAGCCTCGCGGCGAAGTTCCGCACGATGGAGGGCGACGAGGATGCCCACGCCGTGCTCGCCGCTATGGCGCTCGGCGACAAGTCGGCACTGACACGTGAGCTGCGCGACACCTATTCCGTCAGTGGTGCCTCGCATGTCCTCGCCCTCAGCGGCCTCCACCTGAGCATCGTCTACCTGCTGCTGACACAGCTCACGCTGAGGCGCTGGCGTTACTGCCTGACGCAGGGGGTTATAGTGCTGTGCATCTGGGCCTTCGCCCTGCTCACGGGTCTCTCCACGAGCATCGTCCGCGCGGCCACCATGCTCACCGTCTATTCCCTTTTCTCCCTGGGCGGACGACGCCATGCACCACTGGGCACACTCAGCTTCACCGCCATGCTGATGCTGCTCACCGACAGCCGCTTGCTCTTCGACGTGGGCTTCCAGCTGTCGTTCATGGCCATGCTGGGCATCCTACTGTTTTATCCGCTCTTCGAGCGCATGGTCTCGGCGAAATGGATGATGACCCACCGGCCCTTGAAATGGCTCTACGGGCTGACGAGTGTCTCCGTCTCCGCCCAGCTGGGCACGGCACCGCTCATCGCCTACTACTTCGGCCGGTTCTCCACTTGGTTCCTGCTGACCAACTTCATCGTCATTCCCCTGACCACCCTCATCCTCTACGGTGCCCTACTCGTGCTGGTCATCCCCGCCTGGGGCAGCATCCTGCTCTGGCTCGTCGGCATGATGAACCGTGCCCTGGGCTGGATTTCCGCCTTGCCGCTGGCCAGCATCGACGGTTTGCACCCGTCGGTGCTCCAAGTGGCTATGCTCTACGTGCTCATCGCCATCTTCTACCTGCTCCTTGCCCTGCAGTCTCCTCGCAGGCGCGTGCGCGTACGCGATTTATAGGACGAAAAAAGGAGCTACAAGCGCTACATTAGCACCTAACCCGCTGTCATGCAGACCATTATTTGTAGCTACAAGCCTCCATTTGGAGCTACTCTTGTAGCTACAGCATCTGCCATTGGCCTTTTCCGACAAATTCTCTAGAGAATTCAACCAAAAAGCGCCACCGTTTGAGAAAATACTAACGCCGTTTGGGAAAATACGAACGCCGTTCGAAAAAATACGAACGCCGTTTGAAAAAATACGAACGCCGTTTGGGAAAATACGAACGCCGTTTCTCGCCTAACCCTTCCCATAGGCTTTGCCGTATGTATCATTCCCCATGTTACACACGGCAAAGTCGGCACTTCGCCCCGTAGCTACTAAAGTAGCTCGATTTCAAGGCCTGTAGCTACCGACAATCCCCTGCAAACCAGAAGTTTAACATCAAATGTAGCGCGAGTAGCTCGTTTTTTTCGGTTTTCTTATACGCGCGCACGCGTATGAGAAGACCTGCGTCAGCCGGTCGTCATCGCCCGCCGTCACGCAACGGTGAACAACAGACAGTCGGCAGGATTGAGCCGGGATTTCGAGATATCGACATTTCGGGATTTCGACATTTCGAGATATCGAGATTTCGAAAGCTCGACATCTCGACATCCCGAAAGCTACCCAATGTTTCTTGTCCCATTACACTGCGGGTATCCGCTGCAGCTCCAGAATTCCCGACCGGAGTTGATGCCTTTCTTGGCTACTCGCCGGATCATGGGTTTACCACAGAGCGGACATGAGGGGGCGTCTGCATCCACGCTCTTCTGCGTGCGATGGGCCAAGCGTTCTGCCGTAAGCCCCTCGGTGAACCCTCCTTCCACTTTGAATTCATCGAGAAGATGCTCGAGCTGTCGACGCAACATCATCACCAACCGGTTGCAAAGTACCAGAAGACAATTGGCGGCCACCAGGGAGTCATTGCCGTTGACCCAGCTGTCGAACTTATGCTTCTGTGCCAGGATGTGCATGCTGCTCTGGTGCAACACGTCATCCCTGTATTCAGGTCTGTCAAGTTGTACGCTATTTATCGTCTTATACTCCTGAGAATTCATTGACCAGGGCACAGCTTCATGTATCAGAAGCCAATTGAGATAGTCGTTGGCAAGTTCGGCAAGACTGGCTCGCGCCACGTCGGTGAGTTTCATCTCAGTTTCCTTTGACGTGGAATGCCGGGAATTGCCCTCAGCAATATTGGCTGGAGCGGAGCGGGCAGCTTGCGTCATTTGGTCGAACTGTCGTCCGCAGGGGTCATTGGTGTGATTAAGGTAACGGAAGCAGAAGTCTTGTGTTGCCAGCTGAATGACATTCGCCATCACCCATGTGTCAAGCCAGTAGTAGCCAAAGTTTCTGATTTCCATGGTTGTTTGTTTTTTTCGGGGGGTTATTACGGGATTTCGACATTTCGAGATTTCGAGATTTCGAGATTTCGACATTTCGAGATCTCGAGATCTCGATGTTTCGTTATTTCGTTATTTCAAGCTTTTGAAAACCAGGCTGCCCTTCACCGGGGCAGCCTGGCATAAAGATGTTCATAAGCTTTGCGTAAACGCCTACTCGTCGAGCACCGACTCCTGCACGAAGTCGAGCACATTCTTGCGGTTGGCCAGCATGCGGTCGTACTCCTCCTTGGAGCCGACGATGAGCTTGTCGAACTCACGCAGGCCTGTGCCGGCAGGAATGAGGTGACCGCAGATGACGTTCTCCTTCATGCCCTCGAGATAGTCGACCTTGCCACGGATGGCTGCCTCGTTGAGCACCTTCGTGGTCTCCTGGAAGGATGCGGCCGACATGAAGCTCTTCGTCTGCAAAGCTGCACGGGTGATACCCTGCAGAATCTGGGTCGACGTAGCCGGCACGGCATCGCGCACCTGCACAATCTTCAGGTCGCGGCGCTTGAGCGAGGTGTTCTCATCGCGCAGACGGCGGGCGGTGACAATCTGTCCGGCCTTCAGCTCGGTGCTGTCGCCGGCATCGGTGACCACCTTCTTACCCCAGATGCGGTCGTTCTCCTCGGCAAAGTCGAGTTTATCGACCACCTGCTGCTCGAGGAACGTGGTGTCGCCCGGATCGTTGATTTCCACCTTGCGCATCATCTGGCGCACGATAATCTCGAAATGCTTGTCGTTGATCTTGATACCCTGCAGACGATAGACGTCCTGCACCTCGTTGACGATATACTCCTGAACGGCGGTGGGACCCTTGATGGCAAGGATGTCGCTCGGCGTGATGGCGCCATCGCTGAGCGGCGTACCGGCACGCACGGCGTCGTGCTCCTGCACCAGAATCTGCTTGGAGAGAGACACGAGGTACTTGCGCTGGTCGCCCGACTTCGAGGTGACGATGATCTCGCGGTTGCCGCGCTTCACCTTGCCCATGGTGACCTCACCGTCGATTTCGCTGACCACAGCGGGATTCGACGGGTTGCGGGCCTCGAACAGCTCGGTGACACGGGGCAGACCGGCGGTGATGTCACCACCCTTGGCTGCTGCACGCGGAATCTTCACCAGCGTCTCACCCGTCTTCACGGTCTGTCCGTCTTCCACGACGACGTGACCGCCCACGGGGAAGTTGTATGTACCAATCTTCTCGCCGTTGACATCGATAATGTCGCAAGTGGGCACCCTCGTCCTATCCTTCGACTCGGTGACAATCTTCTCGGTGAGGCCCGTCGTTTCGTCGGTCTCGGCACGGAAGGTGACACCTTCGATAACGTCGTTGAACTTCAGCACACCGAAATACTCGGTGACGATGACAGCATTGAAGGGGTCCCACTGGGCAATCTTATCGTTTTTCTGCACCACGTCGCCCGTCTTGTAGTAGAGCGATGCGCCGTAGGGCACGTTGACCGTGGAGAGCACAATCTTGGTATTGGGGTCGACGAAGCGCAACTCACCCAGACGGCTGACCACCATCTCGCACTCGTGTCCGTCTTCGTCGAAGGGCACGGTACGCACTTCCTCGAACTCCAGGCGTGCTTTCTCGTACTTCGACACGATGCTGGCGTTAGCTGCGGCATTGGCAGCCACACCACCAGCGTGGAACGTACGGAGCGTCAGCTGCGTCCCCGGCTCACCAATGGCCTGGGCAGCAATGACGCCTACGGCCTCGCCCTTCTGCACCATGCGGCGCGTGGCCAGGTTGCGGCCATAGCACTTGCGGCAGACACCCTTCTTCGACTCGCAGGTGAGCACCGAACGAATCTCGACGCTCTCTATCTCGGCCTTTTCGATGGCCTCGGCGATAGGCTCAGTAATCTCCTCACCGGCTTCGACGATAGTCTCGCCCGTCTTGGGGTTGACCACATCGTGCACGCTGACACGTCCGAGGATGCGCTCGCTGAGGCTGGAGATGATTTCGTCGCCGCTCTTTAGGGCGGTGCAGACCAGACCGCGCAGGGTGCCGCAGTCCTCCTTGGTGATGATGACGTCGTGGGAGACGTCAACCAGTCGGCGGGTGAGGTATCCGGCGTCGGCCGTCTTCATGGCGGTATCGGCCAGACCCTTACGGGCGCCGTGGGTGGAAATGAAGTACTCCAGCACCGACATGCCTTCCTTGAAGTTCGACAGGATGGGGTTCTCAATAATCTGGTGTCCCTCGGCACCGGCTTTCTGAGGCTTGGCCATCAGGCCGCGGATGCCGGAGAGCTGCTTAATCTGGTCCTTAGAGCCACGGGCGCCTGAATCGAGCATCATGAACACGGCATTGAAGCCCTGGTCGGCCTCGGTCATCTCCTTCATCAGGATGTTGCCGATGTCATTGTTCACGTGCGTCCAGGTGTCGATGACCTGGTTATAGCGCTCGTTGTCGGTGATGAAGCCCATGCTGTAGTTGTCGGTAATCTGCTGCACCTCGTCGTTACCCTTCTTGATAAGGTCGGCCTTCTCCTTCGGGATGATGATGTCGTCGAGGTTGAACGACAGACCGGCCAGATAGGCCATGCGGTAACCGAGGTTCTTGATGCCGTCGAGGAACTCACAAGCCTCGGCGAAGCCCACGTTCTTGATGACGTCGGCGATGATGTCGCGCAGTGACTTCTTCGAGATGACCGTGTTGACATAGCCAACCTCGGGCGGCACGATGCCGTTGACGATGACACGTCCGACGGAGGTCTCCACCTGATGGCGCACCTTATGGCCGTCGACGATATCGTCGACAATGACCTTCACCTGTGCGTGGAGGTCGCACTTGCCCTCGTTGTGGGCAATGATGGCCTCTTCGGGGCCGTAGAACGACAGTCCCTCACCCTTGGCACCCGGACGGATCTTCGTGATATAATAGAGGCCGAGCACCATGTCCTGCGACGGCACGGTGATAGGCGCGCCATTGGCAGGGTTCAGGATGTTGTGGCTCTGCAGCATGAGCAGCTGGGCCTCAAGGATAGCCTCGTTGCTGAGGGGGAGGTGAACAGCCATCTGGTCGCGGTCGAAGTCGGCGTTGAAGGCGGTACAAGCCAGGGGGTGCAGCTGGATGGCCTTACCCTCGATGAGCTTGGGCTGGAAAGCCTGGATACCCAGACGGTGAAGCGTAGGAGCACGGTTGAGAAGCACGGGATGACCCTTCATCACGTTCTCCAGGATGTCCCAGATGACGGGTTCGCGGCGGTCGACAATCTTCTTGGCCGACTTCACCGTCTTCACGATGCCGCGCTCGATGAGCTTGCGGATGATGAACGGCTTGTAAAGCTCGGCGGCCATCAGCGTGGGCAGGCCGCACTCGCCCATCTTCAGCTCGGGGCCGACAACGATGACCGAACGGGCGGAGTAGTCGACACGCTTACCGAGCAGATTCTGACGGAAGCGGCCCTGCTTACCCTTCAGCGAATCGCTGAGCGACTTCAGCGGGCGGTTGCTGTCGCTCTTCACAGCCGACGACTTGCGCGAGTTGTCGAAGAGCGAGTCGACAGCCTCCTGGAGCATACGCTTCTCGTTGCGGAGAATCACCTCGGGAGCGTGAATCTCCATGAGGCGCTTCAGGCGGTTGTTGCGGATGATGACACGACGGTAGAGGTCGTTCAGGTCGGAGGTGGCGAAACGGCCGCCATCCAGCGGCACCAGCGGGCGCAGCTCGGGAGGCGTGACGGGCAGAATCTTCATAATCATCCACTCGGGCTTGTTGATGCCTTTCTCCACACTCTGACGGAAAGCCTCGACCACCTGCAGGCGCTTCAGGGCCTCGTTCTTGCGCTGCTGCGACGAATCGGTGTTGGCACGGTCGCGCAGCTCATAGCTCAGCGAGTCGAGGTCGAGCTGCTGCAACAGCTCATAGACGGCCTCGGCACCCATCTTGGCCACGAACTTGTTGGGGTCGCTGTCCTCCAGATAGTAGTTGTCCTCGGAGAGCTGGTTGTCGACAATCTCGTTGTATTCCTCCTCAGAGAGCAGGTCGAACTTCTGCGAGCCGAGCATGGGCTCGCCGTCGGCATTCTTGCGTCCCTCCATGGGACCGGGCTGGATGACGACGTAGCGCTCGTAGTAGATGATGGCATCGAGCTTCTTGGTGGGCAGGCCCAGCAGATAGCCTATCTTGTTGGGCAGCGAACGGAAATACCAGATGTGGGCCACAGGGACGACCAGCTCGATGTGGCCGCTACGCTCGCGGCGCACCTTCTTCTCGGTCACCTCGACACCACAACGGTCGCAGACGATGCCCTTGTAGCGGATGCGCTTGTACTTGCCGCAGGCGCACTCATAGTCCTTCGTGGGGCCGAAGATGCGCTCGCAGAACAGACCGTCGCGCTCAGGCTTGTAAGTGCGGTAGTTGATGGTCTCCGGCTTGGTCACCTCGCCGAAAGAGTTCTCGAGGATTTCCTCTGGAGAAGCAAGTCCGATGGTAATTTTAGTAAAATTACTCTTTGTCTTTGTATCTTTCTTGAAAGCCATATCTTTTCTTTTTAGTGGTTAGAAGGAGTAAAATTAAGACTAGTCAAGTGTGACGCTCAGGCCGAGGCCGCGCAGCTCATGGAGCAGCACGTTGAGCGACTCGGGGATGCCCGACGTGGGCATCGGCTCGCCCTTGACGATGGCCTCGTAAGCCTTGGAGCGGCCCACGGTATCATCAGACTTGATAGTAAGAATCTCCTGCAGCACATGGCTGGCACCGAATGCCTCCAGGGCCCAGACCTCCATCTCACCGAAACGCTGGCCGCCGAACTGGGCCTTACCGCCAAGGGGCTGCTGGGTGATGAGGCTGTACGGGCCGATGGAACGGGCGTGCATCTTGTCCTCAACCATGTGTCCGAGCTTGAGGAAGTAGGTAATACCCACCGTGGCTGGCTGGTCGAACTTCTCGCCCGTCTCACCGTCGTAGAGGTGGGTGGAGCAGAGGCGCGGCAGACCGGCCTTGTCGGTCCATTCAGCCAGGTCGTCTAGCTTGGCACCATCAAAGATTGGCGTGGCAAACTTCACGCCCATGCGCTTGCCGGCAGCACCGAGGATGGCCTCGAAAATCTGTCCGAGGTTCATACGCGAGGGCACGCCCAGCGGGTTGAGCACCAGGTCAACGGGACGACCGTCCTCCAGGAACGGCATGTCTTCCTGACGCACCACCTTCGACACGATGCCCTTGTTGCCATGGCGGCCGGCGAGCTTGTCGCCAACGCCAATCTTACGCTTCTTGGCCACATAGACCTTGGCCATCTGCAGGATGCCAGAGGGCAGCTCGTCGCCAATGGTGATGGCGAACTTGCGGCGCTTCATCTCGGCATCGAGCAGCTTGTATTTCTTCATATAATTAATGATGAGCTTGGCAATGAGCATGTTCTTGTGCTCATCTACAGTCCAGTTGTTGGTCTGTACGTCGCCATACTCCAGATTACGCAGCACGGTCATGGTGAACTTGGAACCCTTCGAGATGACCTCGGCGCCTGTATAGTCCTTCACGCCCTGCGATGTCTTGCCCTTCGTGAGCTGTGCCAGCTTGTCGACCAGGATGTCCTTCAGGTCGTCGACCTTGGCCTCGTACTCCTCGTCGATCTTGGCAAGGATGGCTTTGTCCTGAAGCTTCGTCTGACGCGTCTTGATGGCACGGGCAAAGAGCTTCTTGTCGATGATGACACCCGTCAGCGAGGGGTTGGCCTTCAGCGAGGAGTCCTTCACGTCGCCGGCCTTGTCGCCGAAGATGGCACGGAGCAGCTTCTCCTCGGGCGAGGGGTCGCTCTCGCCTTTCGGTGAAATCTTACCGATAAGGATGTCGCCAGGCTCCACACGGGCACCCACACGGATGACACCGTTCTCGTCAAGATCCTTGGTGGCTTCCTCGCTGACGTTGGGAATATCGGAGGTGAACTCCTCGACACCACGCTTCGTCTCACGCACGTCGAGCGAGTACTCGTCGACATGGACTGAGGTGAGGATATCCTCACGCACCACACGCTCGTTGAGCACAATGGCATCCTCGTAGTTGTAGCCCTTCCAAGGCATATAGGCCACCAGGAGGTTGCGGCCCAAGGCCAGCTCGCCATTCTCTGTGGCATAGCCCTCGGTAAGGATGTCGCCCTTATTCACGCGCTGACCCTTGTCGCAAATGGGACGCAGGTCGATGGTCATATTCTGGTTGGTGCGGCGGAACTTCGGAATGCGGTATTCCTTCAGGGCAGGCTCGAAGCTGACAAACTCCTCGTCTTCAGTACGGTCGTAAAGGATACGGATGGTGGTGGCATCGACATACTCGATGACACCGTCGCCCTCGGCCGTAATCATGGTGCGGCTGTCCTTACACACCTGGCGCTCGATGCCGGTGCCCACGATGGGAGCCTCGTTGTGAAGCAGGGGCACAGCCTGACGCATCATGTTCGAACCCATGAGTGCGCGGTGGGCATCGTCGTGCTCCAGGAAGGGAATCAGCGAAGCGGCGATAGAGGCAATCTGCTGAGGCGACACATCCATGAGGTTCACCTGGCTGGGAGGAACCACGGGGAAGTCGGCATCCTGACGACATTTCACAACCGGACGGATGAATGTTCCGTCATCGTTCAGCGGAGCATTGCCCTGGCCGATGACATAGTTGGCCTCGTCTTCTGCCGTGAGATAGACAATCTCATCGTTATTGAGGTTGGCAATGCCGCCCTCCACCTTGCGGTAGGGAGTCTGGATAAAGCCCAGCTCATTGATCTTGGCATAGACGCAGAGCGAGGAGATAAGGCCGATGTTCGGGCCTTCAGGG